>DAOUDJ010000248.1:0-48528 GCA_034430795.1 Anaerolineales bacterium
CCTGATAATATCCTTCTTCTGTGCAATCCAAATTATTGCGAAGCTTTATAGTGACACATGGGTAGATGATTGTCGCCCGTCTTGACTTGTATATATCCGATTACTATCGTAATCGGAGGCAAAAGGCTAGAAGAGTCCAGTTTGCTCCAATTTAGGACCATCAAGCACTAACAGTTTCATGCTGAGGCGCAGGGGAACGGGTCGTTGTATGCACCGCAAACACTCTAATCTTACAACCTTATTTGCAAATAGCGTCGTTTCCTCAGTCGCCTCCAGCGAGTGGATAGGAGCCTATAATATGAGTCTCGACTTGTTCCAACTTGTGAGTGGAATGACTTGCCACCACTCCTTGCTCCCCCTATAATCATCCGTTGAGTGAGTGAAAGAGTTGTTATTATGGCTAGTTCAGGAAACTTCGAGAAGGAATTAGGCGCTTTGGGTATCGTTTTGAATGCTCTCGAGCCATTAGATGAAAACCAGCGGACATTCATTATCAAGGCCGTCGTGGATCGACTCGACTTAGAAATGGGCATAGCGGGAATACTCGCCAAGCCTGCCGGATTAGGAGGGGCAATCGATAGCTTGGGCGAAAACCTTAAAGAAGCAACGCCAAAGGAATTCCTTAAGCAAAAAAAACCTTCCACTGATGTACAAAAAGTTACTTGCCTAGCTTACTATCTCGCCCATGTTAGAAACAAGCCAAAATTCAAGACGCAGGACATCTCAAAGCTCAATACTGAGGCCGCTGGGCGAAAATTCTCAAACGCCTCCAAATCTGTAAATAATGCGACACTGCGAAATGGATTCCTCGCATCTGCAGGGAAAGGCACGAAACAAATCACTGTCTTGGGTGAAGATGTAGTTGAAGCCCTGCCGGACCAAAGTGCGGTCAAGGCGATTATTGCAGAGAATCCGGTCCAGAAGCGAAAAGCCAAGAAGAAAGCAGCCACAAAGAAGTAGGATTGCCAATTGCGCTCGCTTATTCGCTCACAACTCGTAGCCTCACTTGATCCGTTGATAGTTGATGAGCTCCTCGAAACACATACTGAAACAAAGCGAAATTTCCATTTAGGCGGATTGCGCCTAGCAGAAGTGGAAGGAGGGCGATTCTGCGAAGCGGCGTTTCGCCTACTCGAACAGATAACAACCAACCAATTCACGCCTCTCGGGACCTCGTTAGATACCGAGAAGCTCATAAGAGATCTATCGAATACCCCGCGCTCACGCTTCCCTGATTCTGTCCGGTTGCATATTCCCCGAGCCATGCGATTGGTATACGATATTCGAAACAAAAGGGACGCTGCCCATCTTAGCGATGGAATTGATCCGAACTTGCAGGATGCTTCCCTCGTGGTCTCAGTCTTGGATTGGGTTTTGGCTGAATTCGTCCGACTTTTTCATGGTGTCACGCCTGATGATGCTCAAAGAATCGTGAATGCCTTGGTTTCCAGAGCAACTCCGATTGTGCAAGACTTCGATGGGTTCCTCAAAGTGCTGGATTCCGGTCTAAAGGCCGGTGACCACTGCATAGTTCTTTTATATCAAAGAGGGGCTCATGGCGCGACTATCGAGGAACTCAAGAAATGGGCTAGACCCACCATGTTAGCTAACCTGAGTAAGACACTTCATAGGCTAGTGAATCAGGTTCTCTACGCACACTTTGACGGGGTGACGTATTTCATTACATATGCCGGAGAGCGGTACGTCGAGGAAAATCGCCTCGTAAGCTTTGATTAGCTCTTGGACCTGGAGAGTAGAACCCATATCAATGGCCATCTTATAGCGAAACCCATCAAAGAGGTGCGTCGCCTAAGCCAGTAAGTCGTGCCAGGAATCCTCGAAATAGGCTTCTTTCGTTAGCAACCAAGCGTCTGTTTTGACTTTCCCAACGTTGAATTCTAGGAACACACCAATTTGGTATCCCAGGCTGGCCGAGAATCCTTCAATTCGCTGATGATCAGCCTCAGCTCCATTCAACCTTGGATCATTTGATTTCTTAGCCTCAATAATCAGAAGGTTTCGCTCGTTTGTTCCCCGCTCATGAATAATGATATCGGGGTAAACATTTATCTGGATAGATTCAAGCCCTGTTTCGATACCGATTCTCTTTGGATCGTGCCTGTCTCGATTGTATTCGCAATCCACATTCCACTCTGGGAAACGGTCCTGTAAATGCTCGGCTAACTTATGAGTTATCGTCCGCTCATTTACATCATGCTCAAGTAGGTAAATGTCGTTATTGAATAGGGCATCAAGTGAAAGTTCGAATCTTTCAAGAACCTCTTCTGTTGAAATACTCATCCGCTTAATTCTCCTAGGGTCTATCTGATCAGCATGGGTACCTTACAGGTGAGTATCTCTCGCTTTTGATTTATATGCACCCCCCGGGGGGTATTTTTTTGACTTGGACGATTATTTCTCTGCTATTTCGCAGAATATATGGTTTTTTCGCAGTTAATGTACACCAAAACGGATATTGTCTGTATCCTCGTTGCTTATTCCAGCATAAAACTATTTGAAATGAGATACGGATGTGATCTAGTAGTAACTACTATATGTAGAAGAAATTTACGCTGAGCGTCCTATATTGAAAGTAATCGGCTGTTCGATAATCGTTCGTATCGCCGTTGGGCTCTTAATAAGGCAAGGTAAATACCCATCACCTTCGCCAGTTCCCTTTAAATTGAGAAAATTTGGATCATAAGATCTTTGGCAACAAGGAGATGAAAGACGCAATAACTTACTTCTTTTCCTTTTAACTGTATTCTATTGATAGGAAAGATCTCGTCAGAGAAGATGACTTTATAGGAGTAGGAGGCAAAAGCCATGCCCGAGATAAGTCTCGTCGTAACGCAAGCCGTGATTGCCCACGTATCCAAGGGAAATGAAAGCCAGCGGCAGATCGCGATCCGTAATCCTTCGGCAGAGATCGCGCCTGCTATCCATCAATTGAGTGCTCAAAATAGAAAAGCCCTTGTTCTCGGTGGCGCATTGAAACTTATCATCGGCGATTCGGGCGCGATATGGCTTGCTCATAATGCGAACTATGAGAGCGATTTTGTGAGCCTGTATGATCTGCTTGCGAGAAAGCCCGGTCGAGAAATGCGGTTTTTATGTGCGATCGAATAGGGAGATGCGTGTACGTGTTTGGATATATGAAAATCAAAGAATTTGTGATGAAGTGAGGTAGATAACGATGGCACCGATAGGAAATGGATATGGCAGCGAAGCCCATCTCCTGCGCTTCATGGGAAGACATCGGAGATTATTCACTGATAAATGTAAAGATCTTATCGGTGGGTCAGGTATTGATTGGTTGGATTTCAACTTCAATTGCATAGCCGAGTGGCAGGACGCCGAATTGAAGGGGCTTGAGTTTTTGCCCGATTCGCCAAAAGTCCAAGAAGCCTGGGCGGCGTATTGGCCCCAGGGGAGGGGGATCCATAATTGGGATGCGGTTGGTGTCGTCACATCCAATGGGGAAGATGCGTTGGTCTTAGTGGAAGCAAAGGCAAATGTCGAGGAGCTTCGTTCTGATTGCCAGGCCAAGGAGGGCGGATCTGGCTTAGCGGTGATCGAACGAGCTTTCCGCCAAACCAAAGAACGGCTTGGTGTTGAAGCGAGCGCTAACTGGTTGTGTAGTTATTACCAGTATGCGAACCGCATTGCCGCGCTGAACTTCCTTGACGAACAAGGAGTATCCGCCCACCTTTTATTCATTTACTTCACCGGCGACCGTGTGCCGAAAAAGACGTGCCCTTCCACGGAAGAGGAATGGTACTCCGCGCTCGAAGAACAAACACAACATCTTGGGCTTCCTGAAGAACACGCGTTGAAAGCCCGAATCCACGCCATGTTCCTGCAAACCTGTTACACAGATCTATGAAATTATCGGCATGGATTAATGCTCCCGGGTTTGCTAACTAATTACACGAGACGCCTCGAAGGTGCTTTTGGCATGAAATTGAGGGAAGGAGATCAGACATGAAAATCTTCGAGTTCTTTGCAGATAAGAATCCGTACGATGAATTATCGGGTCGCAATAAGCGGTGGGTGCGCAGGGTGCAATCGGTTTTATCGCCCGGCCTACTAAAGCCTGAGTACAGAAAAGATCTTGAGTCCCAAGATATTGAGCGGATGGTGTATGGCCATTGCTACGTTGCCACTGAGGCTGCCTATCACTTATTTGCGAAGGCAGAAGGCTTTGTGCCTTACATGGCTAAAGTGGATGGCAGCACGCATTGGTGGCTAGTAAATGAATAGACCGGAGAGATCCTGGATCCAACCTTTCAGCAATTGCAGGGTGGTTTCGAAGTCTATAAGGAAGGTAGACATAGAGCTTTCTTAACAAAGACGCCATCTAAACGCGCTCAAGAAGTAATCCGAAGGGTAAAAGCACAAATCAAATAGCCTATCGGTTATTGGTTTCGGCCTTGATTTAGGGCAAACAATAGATATATAAGTTTAGACTTTTACAAAACACAGGTGTGAGAGCAACAAAAAAATAATCGAGTCAATTAAACTCAATATCTCTTTAGTGCACTGGAGGATTGTCGATGATACCGAATAACATCACAAGAAGTCATGTCCTCAAGGCGATTGAAAATATACGTAAGGATGGTGTTCCTAAACGTAGAAAATCTAGAAAATACGTATTGGTTTATAAAGAAGAACTTTTCCCACCTAAGTACTTAATTTCATTGGCGAATAAGTATCCGAATAGGAAACAACTATCACCAGAGGTATTCAGCGGTGGTGAAGAAACGAATTCGTATTTACGACACTTGGGATTCGAAATTAGAAGGAAAAGTGCTCGACGAACAGCCCGACCAACGATTGGAATTCCGCCGACAACCAAGGTAACTATAAAAAGAAGACATAACGAACGGTGCCCTCAGTGTAAAGTTGCTGTTGCGGAAATGCTTAGAGCAATCTATGGTGAGGTCGAAGTAGAGTTTAAGTTCAATATAGGGGTTCGCCCGCAAGATTATTCAGGGAAGGTTCATATAGGATTGCTTAGAATCTTTAATGCCCTAACAGATCATCGGGGTCATGGTGATTTCATCAAGACTAAAAGCCTTCCTCATGTTGATTTCTATGTCCCCAATCCCGGTTTCATTGTCGAGTATGACGAATCACAACATTTCACGATGGCAAGGAGGGCTTCACTCCAGTATTATCCATCAGATATGAAGAGTGGTTATAGTAATCGTCGGTGGACCGACCTATGTGAAAGAATAAACGCTCAAGACAGGTCTCCAATTTATCGAGATGAACAACGCGCTTGGTACGATACGCTTCGTGATTTCGTGCCAATGATTAAAGGAGGCATGAAACCAACAATTAGGATCTACGCAGACGATTATGTGTGGTGTTCACTTAATCCTGATAACAAGAATGACCATGAGATCTTTCGATCATTTCTATACTCACCAACATTGAAGATTGGGCGCACGATCCTAAATTTGGATAAAAGTAAAAAAGAGATTTACGACGGCAATCCATGGGAAAACCACAAGCGGGAGGTTATTGACCTCTTCAGATATCAGAAACAGGGTTATCAAAGAAGAATTCGAGAATTAATTATAGCAGCTGGTGATAAGGGATGTGACATAGTATTGCTCCCGGCCTGCACACTTGTTTACTCAATGCGACACGAGCTGAAGCAGTTCATCAGCCCTGATTCGTATATCGCAACTGGAACACTTGATATTTCGGGTGTTGAACCAAAAGAGGAAGCAGTGATCATTGAGAATGGGGAAGTGGTGGGTTCGTTTGATAATTCTTATGTAAGCACTTTCAATCATCAAGACAGACCATTCTACATCGCGATTTCATCCACGATAACCAATCTAAGTAAAGGCGGCCCCATCCAGGAATTTGAAAATAGGGACTATAGAGAAAAGAGATCATTTGCACTTGACCTTGGTCATCATCAGTACAATGGCAGATATATGATGTCTCTGAAATCCGTACTAAACAATATGATTACGAGACATGGCGGAAATCACGCAGTGATCCTGTCATTCTGGAGATATAACAAGTGGAACACTCAATCCAACTGGTATCAATCAAATTATGAATTAGAAGCACGGAGGATACTATTGGGCGATGACATCCTCGATATTATTGAAATCTAATTACGCAATAACGTCGTTGACCTCAAATCTTGGAACTAATCGGTCGTAAGTACTCCGATCGGTGAAAGTACAGCCAGTAAAATTGAGCATTTAACCCTCACATTTATTCATCCAAACGATAGCCCCTTACGATGTTCAAGACTGCAACGAATAATGTGCTTGACAGCGTAAGGTGTATAGTATACACTATACACTATACACAAGGAAATGTTATGAAGACATTCGGCCAATTCGCACGAAATAGACGCGAGGCACTTCGTCGGGAAGATGCTGAATACTCCCTCCGCAAGGTGGCCACTCGCATCGGTGTGCAGCCATCTTATTTGAGTCGGATCGAGCGCGGCTTAGAACCGCCTCCTTCAGAGAAAACCATTATTCGCTGGGCGGAAGAACTCGGGGTTGATTCAGACGTGATGCTCGCCATAGCCGGTAAGGTCTCAAGCGATCTGATGAAAACCATCATTAAACGACCCGAATTATTTGCTCAATTGATCCGCGAACTCAAGGATTTACCGGACCATGCTGTTCTTCGCATCGCGCGCGAGGTGCGCGATGGAGATTGGTAAACTAAAACATTGTTCAACTAAGGAGATAATCCGTGATCGAACTACGCGAAGATAGTCTCATCTTTTCCTTTCCAGAGGTGCATAAGAAAGCTACCCTCGAAATCGAGTTTCAGCGCACACTGCGGATTCCAGATGACGGTGATAGTTACCCGCTCCCACCAGGGCTCGGGTGTTTTCCGCTTGAACATGTCGACGATTACGCAAAGGAACTCCCCCGTGAGTGGATCTAGCGTGGCGGGGTGATGCTGCCGATGTATCAATCTGAAGCTTTGTGGTTGAATTTCACGACCCTGGATGGGTATCCATTTGCGGTCAAGATCGCCACTGGGAAGGTAGATGCAATTACAGGGAAACCCTGGAGAGATGGTTTGCGCCGCAAAAAACAAAATTACCTTGTCGCCCCGGAGCAACCCTGGTTGGATGGTTATTGTGTGGAGAAAGGTTTCATTCGTCAATTTGTAGCCATGCCATTAGGGTCTGGCTATTCCGCCGAGGAGCAGATCACAGGCGAAGCTGAACATGGGGGTCTACAAATCTGCGTGTACCCTCTGAAAGCCGAAGCGTATCGCCCCGGTCCCTATCGAGAAGACGGAGTCTGCTATTGTCTGTCTGATAAATCAGCACCAGCGATGGGCTTGGCGCCGGGGGGGGCGCATGCGACAGGAGATTTACGAAGACCCATACCGATTAAAAGATTGGGATTTAAAACATAAGAGTCGTTGCTTCGTCCATATCACCAATTCTCTCGTTTGGAGAACGATAACCGGCAAGAATCCGCCAACTGGTCCACTTACCGCACAGGAATATACAAAAGCCGGCTTGCCGTGGTTTGAGTTTTATGCCGCTGAGGCCGAAGCGCTGGAGGGCTCTGACCCACTAACCGCGCTCAAATCAGTGGCGCAGATGGGCCAGGAGAAGGGTGATGTGCCCCTACCGGAGAATGTTCCGGTGGACCCTCTTAATATCATACAATTGCGAAAAGGTCTAAGGAAACATCAGGTGAGAGAGGGGGAGTTTTAGTGAAGCTGTGTGAGGGCTGGTGAATATATAATTCCCGAGTATTTCGATGAAGAATTGCCCCCCCCATATTTGGGTAGATCCCAACTCATCGGGTGGGGAACGGATTGCTTGATGAAAGGGAGCAGTAATGGGAAACACTATTATGGTAATCGCGCCTTATTGGTATGAGGGGACCTGGGTTTTTGACGACCCGGAAGTGGATCTGGTGAGGGAACCGTTCGTCTCCGGTGTGCCGGAGATGATTAATGAGTTAGTGGAAGATATCCCGAACGCACGTGATGGCTTCCGCATGACCTTCTCTGCGGGTCGCTTTCCTGGCTTTCAGCGCGAGCTGACCTGGGTGCGGGAGGAAGACGGCGGTCACTGGTATCGCTCGGATGAGCCGCCGATGGAAGGTTGGCTCTGCCCGGCGTTGTTCAAGTACTTCGATGAAGCGCCGGAGAAGTTGTACGTCCGCGCTGATCAAATGGAGTGATGAAGCATGCATTATTCCGCCTATAGATACGGAATGCAGGTCCTTCAAGATGCGGTACAGCAGCTGATGCTTGTACCTTTGGAGGAGATGGAGGAATTCCTTGTTAGTGCGATGGAAGTCTCCAGAGAGGAGAGCGAGCTCGAGAAGCGTAAGATGAAAGCTGCTGCGGGCCAACTCGAGCTCATCCGTTTAGCCAAGCCATTCTCCACTGGAGTTCGTTCCCTGCTCGAATCAGGCTAGTCAGCGCAAAGATTGTCCACGCGTTTATCAAACACATAACCAATAACATTCTTAATACGGAGCCCAAGTTATTTTAGCGGAGATAAAGGAGAACGCAGCGAAATTGAATCAGGAGAAGGAACTAATACCTATTAACCAAATGGATCCCGGCGAGATCCGTTCAAGGGTTTCACAATTTACATCTGTATACCGTGAGTCATTCACCAAACCTCCATGGAACGAAAGAGAACTCCATGTTGAACAATTTTGTAAGGAACTTCCGAGCTATACGGATTATCCAGAGTTTCATTGCATCGTGGCGAAAGAATCAGTGAGTGATTTTGTGGTTGGATTCGCTTTTGGTTACGCAAGTGAAGCGGTTGAATATATCCGGAAAATTGTAATCAATGATCTTGGGGAGGAAGATGCTCAAGACTGGCTATCGTCCACCTTCTTTATTGCTGAAATTGCTTTGGACGAACCCTTCCGGGGAAAAGGTATTGGCAGTAAATTGCACGACCAGCTTCTAAAAGAAGTAACACATCGTTATGTGGTTACTTGCACACGCCCGGGGGCCTCGCCTGCAGATCATCTATTTCAAAATCGAGGCTGGCAAATTCTGACACTGCTCCCAGAATTTTACTATCCAGGAAATGACGAATCAATGTGGCATACCGGCATTCTAATTAGGTTGGATCTTCTAAAGCAGCATGGTCCTGATACTTGATTGTCAAGGTAATATGCCTCGTTTCTCCATATGTAGTATTGGCTGAATCGCGCTAGGGATACTAATAGATGCTCTTCGCCTCCGGATTAGGAGGAATAGGTAATCTCCCGGAAGGATTACGCAAGGGATTCGAGGGAGAAGTTCAAATCTAATACATCACACTCATTGCGTGCGCAAATGCTACTAATCGGAAGTTCCAAGGACCGATTCTACTAAAGGAAGGAGAGCCCAAATGGAGTACATCTTTGGTTTATTCGTCCTTCTCTTGGGAGCTGTTTGGGCGCTTGATCAATATTCAAAGAAGAACTTGGATCGACGAATAGATCGAGCTTCACGTGAAGGTAACGCAGAAGAGCTTTCACGCCTGATTCAAATTAAGATCGAAAGACAGAGAAGAGAAATGGAGGCTGCAAGCCAAGCTGAAGCGAATCGACGTTAATTCGATGCGCTACTGGTACTTGATGCAGCTGAAGATGGGGTATTCCTTCCAGATGGGGAAAGACATTTTGAAGCATTGGATCAACAAGACTATCATGATGATGGGTATGAAGAGTTTGGAGATGATTCTCACTACTATGACGATGGATATGATCCTGGGCCAGAATCTGAGGATCATTGGGGTCCAGTATAGACAATACTGGATTAACGTTGTGTTTGGTCCAAAAGCGCGGGGGTAGTGGTTATATTGATGCAGATTACTTAAATAGCCTACAGCTGTTCACAGGTATTGGGATAGAGGGGGTTTATAGAAGCTTATTATGCGAGTAATCAGATCCAGTCTTCTCTTAGATTGCTGTAGGATCAAGCTAATTTCGATAGTTCCTTTTCCCTAAGTACAGACAGGGGATTGCCCCGTTTCCTCATTTTCTCTATTCTAACAACTGTTAAGAACGACAATTAGCAGGCAATAAAAGACTATTTCTATCCACGATTGGGGGCACAATAATTTTTTTCTCAGAAGAGATGGCTCAAATGAATATTAATGGGACGCCCGTTCTGACGGTTGACGAAGCCGCTGAGCATCTACGGAGACCCAAGTGTTCACTTTATAAGTTTCCCTATGAGGGGAAATACCTTGTTAAAAAAATGGAGTGGCACTGGCACCTCTATCGGGATACCATCGATCATTAGTTTACGGGCAACGATTTGCCGACCTAACTTGATCCAAACACTTCTCGCCACCCAAGTGAGCTCCAAGTATGAGTAAAAACATTCCTCTTTGCCCAACTCATAAAGTCCCGATGGTCTTGAGAATAGCACGGAAGGGCAAGTTTGCAGGGAAGCGTTTCTTCGGTTGCCCAAAATTTCCCAAATGTCGTGAGATTATCGATCACGACCCTGACTTGCATGGCGAAATCGAAAATGATAGTGCATCCACCGAGCGATCAACAAGCCAATCCGGGCATGTGATTCTAGAGTTTCCCTCCATTCCTCAAAGGGTAGCTCTCCAAGCGCCGGTTCACTTAGACAGCCGGTCACGAGTCGAAGGGCTTCAGTGTGCATTCTTCGAGAACGCGTCAATGCCTTACCAGTTAATCTCAAGCATTTATCGTGGCTCCATGGAGCCATCCATACTTCGCTCTCTCAGTCAATGGCGCCTGGATTACCCACTTCCAAAACGCGTGATTGACTCTGATGTTTATCGATCTGTCCTGGCGGTCGTCGAGAAGATCCTGCTGCGCGGATCAAGAACCCCTTGTTCGCCGCATGTTCAAGCGTTCTTGGATGAAAATTTGAATGATAACGAATGGGAGCAGGGTGACTGGATCAAGGCAGCCCAAGCGATCGCCAATATTGGTTGCGGTATTGGATCTCATCAATGGTTCGATAGTGCGGAGGAGGAGTTATTCTACAAGAAGGTACTGCCTTCCTGCGCGGGGACCACGAACATTTACACCTGGACTGTGCCACAGGTTTCGTTGGCTTCGCTCATACCCGGGATGGTTGAGCTTGGTGTGAACCAGAGGGTGGATTTCCTCATTGCTCATCCTGGCGGGTTGAATATAGTCGTTGAAATCGACGGTGCACAGCACCTTGAGAGCATCGAAGCGGATCAACGTAGAGATGACGCTCTCGCAACACGTGGCTTTCAGATCATCCGTATTCCAGTCAATGAAGTCAGGAAAGGAGAAGGTCCCAATCTTGATCGATTGAAGCAGCAACTAAATTCACTCGAAGCCCATGTATTTAGCAATGCGATGGATTCAGTTTCGAAGTCCATTCTTCTGTCGAGGGTCGCTGGCCAGATCCAGGTGAGTTTGCTTCAAGCTATCAAGGGTGGCTTTCTCTCTCTTGAAGAAAAATGCCATTGGCTCATTGCTGGGAATAGCCCGCCCTGGTGCACAGACCAAAATCTGTGGGAAGGGATCGTTGAATCTGCCGTCGATGATTTTATCGGATTACTAGAAGCGATTACCAAGCTTTATATTGGGAACACACTGGACCTTCACTTCAGTTACAGTCCTGATATTAATTCAAAATCCAAGAATACAAGCCCAGATATCCATCTCTTCTTTGATGACAACGAGATAACAGAAACCAATGCAGGCGACTTTCATATTGCTGAACTCTTCGTGCCGAATCCGATCGCGCAAAGCCTTCCAGTCGCTTCACCAGTTAAAAATATCCTTCCAGATTATGACACGGTAGAGTATTTACTTTACTACATCTTCCGGAAAGAGACTTTTATGGATGGTCAGTGGGATACGATCCAAAGGACGTTAGAAGGCAATGATTCGATTGTATTGTTGCCAACGGGTGGTGGGAAATCGATCGCTTTCCAGCTTGCATCGCTCCTCCTTCCAGGTCCGTGCCTCGTGATCGATCCCTTGATCGCCTTGATCACTGATCAAATCGACAACTTATGCTCGAGCGGAATTGATCGCGTAGCGGGGGTAACGAGTCAACTCTCTCAGAAGGAGAAACTTGACGTCTTGGCAGCATTTTCTCAAGGTCATTATATCTTCTGTTACGTAGCGCCCGAAAGGCTTCAAATGGAGGGCTTCCGTGAGGCGTTAAGGGCTGTAACCACGATCTCGCCCATCTCCGTAGTCGCGATCGATGAGGTGCATTGTATCTCAGAATGGGGGCATGATTTCCGTACAAGTTACCTCAACGTGGGTCGCAACGCTCGAAAGTTCTGTGAATATCAGGGTCACATTCCACCCTTGTTGGGATTAACGGGGACAGCTTCGCGAAGCGTCCTGAAGGACGTGCAGCGGGAATTGGATATCGAAGATTTTGATGCCATCATAACCCCGAAATCCTTTGATCGCCCCGAATTAAATTTCCAGGTTATGCACTGCAGTTCGTCTGAGAAGCACGCACGCTTGAGAGGCTTCCTGGCTTCTCTGCCCGGGCGTTTTGGTGTCTCGCCTAATATCTTCTTTCAACCACGAGGATCTAAGAGCATGGCAGGGCTGGTGTTTTTCCCACATGTAAACGGTGAATTTGGCGTATCAACAGGCTATCAAGAATTACGTCAAGTGGTCATGGATAGCGGGCTCTACAGTGGCAAGGCTCCAAAGGGGATTGCCGATGATCAATGGGATGATATTAAATCGGCCTTTGCAGAGAAGTTTAAGCACGATGATCTAACACTACTTGTTTGCACAAATGCCTTTGGCATGGGCATAGACAAGCCGAATATTCGCTATACGGTCCATGTAAATCTTCCAAGATCAATCGAAGCGTTCTACCAGGAGGCTGGCAGGGCCGGGAGGGACCGAGAGAAATCAGAATGCTTGCTGATCGTGTCAAACGACAATCCCGCTAGAACGAGCCGGTTACTCGACCCGACAACACCGCTTCGCGAAGTGACGCAAATTACGAATGATGTTGCCTGGGGCGAGCAGGACGACATTGTCCGCATGATGTATTTTCATGTGAGCGCCTTTAAAGGTGCACAGGAAGAAGTGAGATCCGTCACACAGCTGATGACTGAGCTTGGTGATCTTACCAAGATGCGGACAGAGACAATTACGTACACAAAAGACACCCGCAATGTGCGGGAAAAAGCGGTCCATCGTTTGGTAATCCTGGCGGTGATCGACGATTACACAACGGATTACGCGCATGAGGAAATCAACTTGCGCCTATCCGGTGCCGACAAAGAGACTATTCTGGCCGCCTACGTGAAATATGTGTCGGCTTACAATCGCCGTAGGGCTCAAAATTTGGAGGAAATAGCACGCGGACAATTCAACTTAAGTCATCGGGAGTTCTTGGACTTTATCATCCTGAAACTAACCGAGTTTATCTACAACACTGTTGAGCTGGGGCGAAGGCGGTCGTTGGCAGAGATGCTTCAGGCTTCGATGTCGGGCAATGCCGATGAAGATATCCGCCGGCATATCCTGAATTATCTCGAGTTGGGGCAATATTCTGAATTGCTAGATGTGATGATGGAGCAAGCAGAAGATCTCCCACAGTTGTTCGAGGAACTTTTAGAGCAAATCACTTCCCCAAATGACGCCGCGGAGTTGCGTGGTCAAACGGCGAGGCTACTGGAGTCCTATCCAGATAACCCAGCATTGCTTTTTGTTCGTGCAGTTGCGGAATTAATGTGTCGCGATCGGGATGAGCAGGTGCTTGTGGTCAACCTTAACGCGGCAATACGATATGCACTCTTGGAAACGGGCTGGGCTCTATCTACAGTGGAGATCACTCCCGTTGTGATTTTATTCGCCGAACTTGCTTGTTCAATTGACCTAGAGCTCGCGCATCTAATCGTGCGTACATTCTTGGATGACATCGATAATCCCCGAATGGGGGCACGAAAGATCGTGGAGCAATGCAGCTTGGAAGCATCCATCCCGGCTGTGCAGTACTTGTTAGGATCGGTGAGTGAAAAACTCGTTGCAGTCCTTCAGGACTAAGGAGTATGTCCCATGGAAGATCCCCGCGAAAAATTTTTACAAGCTGAGGCTCAAGCAGAACAACTCGTTAACCAATTAACAGAGCTCAAGCAAAAGGCCGAAGGGCATGCACGGGCTGAAAAATCCCTGGCGGACGTGAGAGACTCTCTGGTATCAATGATTGATGAGATCTCCGCGAGCTCAGAGACTGTTCGATCGGTTGTCTCTAAGCTTGGTGAGATTGGGACACCTGAAATCCTTGAAGTGCTTGGTAAAGTTCAGGAGGGCATCAGTGAAGCCAGCACTCAAATGGCTGATGACCATGACAGATTGTCTGAAGAGATGGGAGCTAGGCTGGCACGCTTGGAGCGTTTTGTCTGGGGGACACTCGGCGCAAGCATGATCTTAGTTATCTTGTCGGTAATCATCCTGATCCGTGGGGGGGCATAGGAAGCTTAGATTCGTTTGTTGAGTGTGCCAGAGTACTCGGATGAAATTAGAGCATCGTGCTAACCGCTCGAAAGGGGCAACTGGGACCCCAATCTAGTCAAGCGGGGCGATTTCCTCTTTTCGATTTACGATGGGGAGGGGTGAACTGCCATAGAAAAACGGTCCCCCCGGGTCGCCTTATCTCTGGGCTGTTAGGATAAGAAAGGAAAGATCCACAAAATGAAAATTGGTCATCTAGTTAAGTCGCATATCAAGAAGATTTTCCATTTCTGTGACACTACCGATCATAATGAGCTGTCACGCCTCATGGATGCTGCATATTCTAAGACGACTTTTGGTATCAACTTTCCATTCTGCACCGAGGTTTCTCAAATCCCGACAGAGCAATCAAAGCGTTACTGGACTACTTCGTATATTGTAAGAGGAAAAACTGTTCGAGTATCGAGCCAGTGGTTTGATAAAAGCAAAGCCAGTTTTATCCAGTATCTGCTAAAAAAGAAAATCGTTACTAAAGATGAGATTTCATCAAACGTTAGCTTAGATTCTGGTAAAGAAGTAAAAATACGCAAAAAAACACGATCAAATGTGTTGAATAGCCGATACAGAGGTAACGCAATTGGAAACGCTCAAAACCTGGTCGTGAGAAATATATTAAGTAACATTGGACAAGAATCATTTAACAAACAGGATTGGGCAGAGACAATGGCCTATTTCTCGAACCAGTGTGCATACTGTGGTGGGGAAGGTGATTTATTAATGGAGCATATCATTCCAATAAATCGGCAAGCCCTGGGCGAGCATCGGTTGGGTAATCTAGCTCCCAGTTGCCGGCCGTGTAACTCAACGAAAGCGGATAAAGATTTTCGCGAATTCTTAGATGGTGATCCAGATCGAATACAAAAAATTGAAGATTATATGGAAAGTCGAAACTATGTACCTCTGGGTGACAATGAACAGGTGGCAATGGTGCTTGAAATGGCATATAAAGAAATATCGTCGGTTGCTCAAAGGTACATATCAATATTAAATGAACTGTTTCCTAATTAGTTCCAGCGGACAGCAACAAGCGACGCTCCTAGTTCTTCGTCTCCCAGCTTTTTCTAGCGCTGAGTATTACATTAGGCAAATACCATTTCTCACTCTTTGAACTCACTGCTCTAAGGATATTAGGAAGTAGCATGAATGTTTTCAGAACGCTCTCAAAGTATGGATCTACGGAGGTTGAGAACTACCTCACAGAATCGTTTGTTTTTACTCTTCGGCTTCTTTTTGATCGATCACCTTCTATTGGATTTGATATCTTGGATAGCATTCTAGGCATCTCAATTCGTGAAAACCTAAAAGTTCCGGCTATTCCCGAATTTATTACCCAAGAAAAGGTTGAAGAAGGTTATCCCGACATCACTGTTAGATTTGAACCCGATGGTTTGGCTTATATTGAAGTTAAGCATGATGCCCGACTAGGTGATGGTCAACTTGAATATTACAAAAGAATGCTTGAAAAAAGCGGGGCAAGTGTTCAAGCCTTAGTCTTGCTTACGCGATCAAAGCAAAGCTCAATTGAAACGAACCTACCTAAGGATGATTTCAATCATGTATGCTGGTATGAAGTTCATGGTTGGTTAAGAAAGTGTTTGGGCATCGATAGCGTCAGTGATTACTTTATTCAAGACTTTCTTGAATTCTTAGAGGAGAAAAAGATGAGCTTGCAAAGAATAAGCTGGGAATTTGATAACGGAATTACTTCCTTGGTCGATTTAACGTCAATGATGGAAGCTGCAGTCGCCGAGGTATTCAATGGAATGAAAATGAAAAGAACTGCTGGATGGTCTTGGCGAGGTTTTTACTTAAATGAGGCATATTTCTTTGGGGTTCGGTATGATGATCCGACCACAGTGGTGTTTGAAAACAATCTTGGAACAGACCCGGATTACAAGAAGGATCTGGTTTTTCAAGATGAACACTTCTTTTCGTTAGACGCTGGCGGCCAATTCGAGTGCATGACCAGTTTTCTGAACCAGTGCAAAGAAGAGATAAAGTAAATTTAGTTAGCCTTCTCATTCATTGGAGCGTTGTAGAAAATGAAAGCTGTTGAATGTGATGCTCGGTAAACTAACCAGGCACTTGTCATGATGACTAAACCCATAGAGATGAAAGGTAGCAATAATGACCGATCTAATCAAGCTCGCAAAGAGATACGATGCCTACGAGGCATCGGATAAGAGCTACTTCCAAAGAAAAGCAAGGATTTTACAATCCATGTGGCGTGAAGAACAAGGGTATGCAGTTGGAGTACATATTGCTAATAATGGTGAGCGACCTCTTGGATCTAGGCTTGTAATGCCAAGGGCGGAAGAAACACTCAATAATTACCTGACAGATACTATCCGACAGGTAGTCCGGAATGAAGTAATGGACGAAGAGAAGAGCAAAAGGAAGCTCTATGATGAACCTCGTATATTCAATAATTTACTGTCCAGCCAACCTCTTTGTTTCAATCTTTTTGCTGAACTACAGGGAGACCTGAATCTGGCTTCCTCAATTTTCACTGAGTTCACTTCAGGACGAGTGAAGAAAGTGACAGGAATTGAATTCGAATTCTCACCAGGTCGAGGAGATATTAAATACACGGGTGATAAGTCTGCGTTTGACGTTTACATTAAATACGAACCTGATAAAGGGGGACAAGGTTTCTTTGGAGTCGAGGTTAAATATCACGAAAATCTAGATGAAGACCCTGCGAAGCATCGACCTCGGTATGATGAAATTGCAGAAATGATGGGCTGTTTTAATATTGAGAAAATTGATAACTTGAGTTCTTCACCGCTACAGCAATTATGGCGAGATCATCTATTGGTCGGCATCCTCAAAAAGGAAGACAACTTCGAAGAGGGAACCTTTGCATTCTTATACCCTCGAGATAATCCACATTGCGAGGCTGCGATAATGGATTACCGAGAATGTCTTGTGGAGAGTGACAATTTTCAAGTATGGATAATGGAAGACCTAGTCGACGTAATCCATAAGCACACACAGGGAGACTGGGTAGGGCGATTTTATGATCGCTATCTTAACTTCAAGAAATTGAACCTATGATGCTGGAAGATAAAGACGCATCAATTGTGGGTCAAAACTCCAATCACGGATTGGGCATGAAAGGTCTAATTCTAGGACAGGCGCCCTGCTTCAGAAAGGAATACAGATGCCCAGATTAAAAACATACGAGAAACACATCGCTTGCTTAGAATCACTTTGGGATGATGAAGTTGAGGATCGGATAAGTGTAAGACCGATGCTCGAGTTGATCTCGAAACTAAATGATATTCGACATACATATCTGACATGCAACACATTCGACGAGTTAAACTTTAATCTACGGAAGGTTCCAATAAGGGGGAACTACCTTATTTTGTATTTAGCGTTTCACGGAAGCCCTGGGAAATTACATTTAGCCGATGGAACTGAAGTAGATATTCAACATCTGGCTAAAGTGATGGGTACCAGGTTTAAGGATTGGGTAATCCACTTTGGCAGTTGTGGAGTTCTTGATGTACCAGACAATGTGCTGACTGATTTTGTGAATGCGACAAATGCCTCGCTTTTAATTGGTTATAAATCCTCAGTGGATTGGACGGAGAGTTCTGCACTTGATCTGTTGATATTTGATTGGCTTCAGCAATATAAGGATTCGACTGCCTTCATAGAAAATATGAATACTTCCTATCCTGATCTAGCGAAGGCAACTGGACTCCACTTTTACTCTCTCTAGATAATGGCGTGACATTGGTCATATTCATAACGGGACATAGTGAATCATGAATAAATAGACTAACCACTACGTTTACGTCATTGAACTAGACAAGGAAGTATTAATGGATAAGCGGTTTTTAGCAGAGAACTCTGATTTTGACCCCAATAAGGCATGTCTTTATGTCGGCATGACTGGCCTCACACCTGATGAAAGATTCAAAAATCACAAAGCCGGATATAAGGCCAATAAATATGTCCGAAAGTATGGCAAGTATTTGCGAAGAAGGATGTATAGGAAATTCAACCCCATGACGAATGATGAAGCCAAGAAAATGGAAGTTGAGTTAGCCAGGAAATTGCGAGCTAAAGGCCATGCAGTTTGGCAGAAGTAAGAATATAACGAGAGCGCACCGGTACATTTTTTCCCAATTAATCAGTCCACTTTTAGTGAAGTAGTCAGCGTGTGGTAATTTAATCATTCTTCAAAGAGTACCAACAGGGGGTTTCCCCTTTTCCCCAATTCATCTACGATAACAACCGTTAATAACCACAAATAACAAGCAATAAACGATCGGTTATATCCACAATTGGGGGCGCCATTGATTTTCTCTCGAATGAGAGGTCCAAAATGAATACACACGAGGTTCCTGTTCTGACGGTTGATGAAGCCGCGGAGTATTTGCGGATTCCAAAGTCGTCACTTTACAAGCTTGCCCAAGAGGGAAAAGTACCCTGCCAGAAGGTAGGGCGGCATTGGCGGTTTCATCGGGAGTCGATTGACCTATGGTTGGCTCGCGGAGCATCGACTAGAGAAGAAACCCCCACAAGAGATTAGCCACAATTAATTGCGAGAACTGATATTCCGGAGTGATAATACCTTGACAAAGGCTTCTAAGATCAAAGCCCTTCCCAATCAAATCCCCGAGCCAGGCCAGATGGTCCAGGTCCGTTCGAGACGCTGGCTTGTTGAAGAGGTTATCTCGCCGGAAATACAGGGACAATCGTCTCTTGTGCGCCTCGCCTGCGCGGACGATGACGCACAGGGGCAATCCCTTAACGTTTTCTGGGATTACGAGATCGATCGCAAAATCCTTAAGGAGGAAGGCTGGGCAGATCTAGCATCCAAAGGTTTCGATGCCCCGCGTCAATTCGCGGCCTTCCTACACACGCTGCGCTGGAACTCCATCACGGCCACAGATCCCAATCTGTTCCAGGCCCCGTTCCGGGCAGGGATTCAAATCGATGCTTATCAGATGGAGCCACTACGGAAGGCACTTCGCCTTCCCCGCGTCAATCTTTTCATCGCCGACGATACCGGTCTCGGAAAAACGATCGAAGCTGGCTTGATCGCCCGGGAGCTTCTTCTGCGGAAGAAGGTGAAGACCATCGTAGTCACCACACCTCCCTCAGTTCTCGAACAATGGAAGGCTGAACTCGAGGAGCGCTTCGGCCTGGTTTTTGAAACCCTTGATCGGACCTATCTAACGCGTATGCGACGCGAACGTGGCTTTGGCGTAAATCCGTGGCGAACTCACAGCCGCTTCCTGATCTCTCACAGGCTGTTGATCGACTCAGCCTATGCTGACCCAATGCGTGAGTGGCTCGGCTCGATGCTGCCCGGAAGCTTGCTCATCATTGACGAAGCTCATCATGTGGCACCCTCGAGCGGTGGCCGCTATGGTATCGAAAGCAAGTTTACCCGTGCCGTGCGAGACCTCGCCTGGCGCTTCGAACACCGCTTGTTTCTTTCAGCTACGCCTCATAACGGTCACTCCAACAGCTTCTCAACCTTGCTAGAAATACTCGACCCGTACCGTTTCACACGAGGGGTCAAAGTGCGAGGTAAGAAGGATCTTGAAGATGTGATGGTCCGTCGACTTAAGGAGGACATACGCGCAATACAAGGGGGCTTCCCAATCCGCAACGTTGTACGCATTGTGATTGATGACCTCCCCGACGACGCCCCTGAGCTCGTCCTCTCGCGTCTGCTCGACGAATACCGCACGGCAAAGGAGGAGCGCTTCGCCTCCACGACTAGCCGAGCGCAAGCCGCAGCGGGGTTGCTTGTCGTGGGACTTCAGCAGCGCCTATTATCGTCGATCGAGGCCTTCGCACTCAGCTTGAAAGTGCATAGGGCGACAGTCAAGAGACAATGGGAAGAGGGGAAAGCCAAAGAAACCGAAACCGCGATGAAATTATCGAAGGAAGCTGATCTCTTTACCTCTGTACCCGACGCTGACGATGAGCGCGGAGAATGGACGCCCGAGGAGCTCGAGGCTGAAGAGGCAGCCCAGATCGAGGCGCTGACTGAGGCAACCGAGGCGGCTATCAAAAAGGACGGAGTAGCCGAAGCCCTGTGGCTACGAGAACAGACTCTCCTTGATCAGATGCAAGAGATCGCTGCGCAATCACGCTATCTTCCTGACGCCAAAACACACCGTCTCATAGATTGGATCCGGGAAAATCTCTGCCCTGAGCTTCCGCCCTTTGGCCAGGAGGTACAGGGCAAGCCGCCAAACTGGAATGAAGGCCGAGTTATCATCTTCACCGAGAACCGTGAAGGGACGAAGCGCTACCTGAAGAATATTCTCGAGCAGGCCATCGAAGGGACCGACAGCTGGGAGGAGCGAATTGAGGTTATTGACGGTCTAACAAGGGGAGAGCGGCGCAAAGAGATCCAGCGCCGTTTCAACACTCATCCGGCTAAAGAACCCTTGCGCATCTTACTTGCCACCGATGCAGCACGTGAGGGTCTGAACTTTCAAGCGCATTGCACGGATCTGTTCCATTTCGACTTACCATGGAACCCTGGTCGTATCGAGCAGCGGAATGGCCGCATCGATCGTAAGCTGCAGCCAGCTCCTGAGGTTAACTGCCATTATTTTGTCCTGCCGCAGCGCGCAGAGGACCATGTGCTTGAGGTGCTCGTTCGAAAAACGGAGACAATCAAAAAGGAGCTTGGTAGTCTTTCCAAGGTTATCGATGATGATATCGAGCGAAGGCTGAAGCAAGGCATCCGCCACCGTGATGCCAAGATCCTGGCACGGCAGATTGAGCAGGCTGATATCGAGGCAGAGAGGAAGCGCATCACCGAAGAGGAGCTTGGGGCTGCGCGTGATCGCCAGGAGGATCTCAAGAAACAGATCGAAAATTGCCGCAATCTGCTTGAGAGATCACGAGCCTGGACCGGTTTCGAGCCTGCGCCATTCAGAGAAGCGCTCTCTTGCTCCCTGGAGATACTCGGTGCCGAACCGCTGGTCGAGACCACGGATGGGGAAGGTCGCCAGGTGTGGACTTTTCCTCCACTGGATCGTCGAGTCGAAACCGACCCGAGCTGGGCTGCCACGCTCGATACGCTCCGCGTTCCCCGCGGCCGGAAACAGAAGCTGGCCGAATGGAGGCGGGTTGCGCCGATCCGCCCGGTAGTATTCGAGGATACCGGGGTACTCACCGAGGACACGGTACACCTGCATCTCGAGCAGCGGGTCGCCCAACGTCTTCTTGCCCGCTTTCGGTCGCAAGGATTCATCTATCACGATCTGTCGCGAGCATGTCTCGCCCAAACTACAGATTCGATCCCGCGAGTGATCTTGCTGGGTCGCTTATCGCTCTACGGTCAGGGTGCGGAGCGGCTCCACGAGGAAATCGTCCCCCTCGCCGCACGCTGGTTAGAACCATCGCTTCGGACAGGTCCACTCAAGGCCTACGCCCGTGATGCCCAGGCGAAGTCTCTCGAGCTTTTAGAGCGTTCGCTTGTAAAGAATGGAAGGCGGATGCCTGACAAGGAGATCCAAACGAAGCTTCTTGAGGCGGCGCCGCGCGATATCGACGAGCTCTTGCCCCAACTCGAGCCGCGTGCCGTTGAACTTGCGGCGCTCGCAATGAACAAGCTTCGTAAGCGGGGCGAGCGGGAGGAAAAGGACCTGCGCGAGACACTCGAGCGACAACGCGAACGGGTTCGCGAAGAGCTTGCTAAACATGATACGGAATTCAAGCAACTCACGCTGGGCTTTGATGATCAAGAGAAACGCCAACTCGAATCCAATATACGTGCTTGGCGCAGGCGCCTGGAGCAATTCGAACGCGATCTAGAGCATGAGCCGGATCGTATCCGCGATTTCTACGTAGTTCGCGCCAGGCGAATCGAGCCGGTCGGATTAGTCTATCTCTGGCCGGAGACAAACTAAGGTAAATGGCGAAGATCGATCCCGCAATCCTGGCACACCTCGAATGGCTCGGCTTTGTGCAGCCGACCGGGCTTGTTGTCTCCGCGCCGGCGCTGGTACGCGCCGGCGCGATCCTTGACCGTCGCGATGCTACGGGCCAACGCCTACTCATCAGTTGCACCGAAGAGCGAACGATTGACCCCAAGGAAGGCCCCGTTGCGTGGTTGCCCGATTTCCGTGTTTTTGCCGAAACAGTGCTCGGCTGGAGCTTCTCCCCAAAGGCTTACGCAGGGATGGATGACTGTCCTATCCAGGCGGAGCTTGAGGTGCCGCTAGCTGATTACGGTGTGACGTTGCGCCCTGATTTTGCTGTGCGCGAGCTTGAACCGCAGGACGGTGACATCCCCTGGCAGCTTCTGGTGCGGGTGCTTGCGTCTGAGCAGGCATTCGATCAGCCCGTTAGGGGCGACGGGCAACTAGAGGCATCAGCTCATGGGCGGATGGAGCGGCTACTAAGACAAACGGGTGTAACAGCGGGTTTGCTTTTCAATGGCCACGCGCTGCGCCTGATTTCCGCCCCGAGAGGCGAGAGCTCAGGCTGGCTAGAATTCCGTGTTGCCGATATGGTCCAAGTCGCTGGACGGCCAATCTCGACTGCGCTGCGACTACTTCTCTCTGAACGTCGGCTCTTGAGCTTGCCACGACACCAACGTTTGACGGCACTACTTGATGATAGTCGTAAGTACCAAAATGAGGTGAGTGAACGCCTCGCCGAGCAGGTGCTTCACGCCCTATACGAGTTCTTACGCGGATTCCAGGCGGCCCATGACGCTTCGAAGTGTGAGCTTTTACACCAACCGCTGGATGAACAGCCCGATGAGGTCTACCGCGCTCTCCTCACCGTCATCTTGCGACTGGTTTTCCTGCTTTATGCGGAAGAACGTGACATGCTGCCGGAGGACGAAACGTTTCTACGTTATTATTCGCTTGCAGGCCTCTTCGAGCGCCTGCGTGAAGACGCTGCGCTCTACCCCGATACGATGAATCAACGCTATGGCGCATGGGCACAGCTCCTCGTACTCTTTCGTCTGATTCATGACGGTGCTGATGCAGGCGCGATGCGCTTGCCAAGGCGCCATGGCTCACTATTTGACCCTGATCGCTTCCCATTCCTCGAAGGTCGTTTGACCGGCAGCGCGCGGCAAACCCACGAAAGCATCGAACCGCCTCTAGTTCCGGACGGAACAATCTACCGTGCGCTAGAAAAGTTGCTCGTGCTCGACGGGGAGCGAATTTCCTACCGCGCGCTAGATGTGGAGCAAATTGGCTCCGTCTATCAGACGATGATGGGCTTTCGGCTTGAAACGACGACTGGCCGTTCGGTGGCGATCAAGGCCCAAAAGAAGTGGGGTGCACCGGCAGCGATCGACCTCGAAACGCTACTCGAAGTCCCCTCGGGAAAACGAGCGAAGTGGATTCAAGACCGAGCCGATCGAAAACTTAGCGACAAGGTTAAGAAGGCCGTGGTAGAGGCGTCAACACTCGAGGAACTTCATGTGGCGCTTATGCCAGTGATCGATCTAGCCGCCACCCCAGATCTCGTGCCCAAAGGTGCCATGGTGCTCCAGCCGAGCGACGAGCGGCGCCGCTCGGGCTCGCACTACACGCCGCGTACCCTCACTGAGCCGATTGTGCGCACGACGCTTGAGCCCATCCTTACTCGGCTGCGGGATGTTGATGGGCGACCATCGCAACCCGAGCAGATCCTGGATCTCAAAGTTTGTGATCCGGCGATGGGATCAGGGGCATTCCTCGTTGAGGCGTGCCGCCAACTTGGCGACGCTTTGGTGGAATCATGGCACGCCTACAACGAAGTTCCAGAGCTTCCGCCCGACGAGGACGAGGTAATCTTCGCACGTCGGCTAATCGCTCAGCGCTGTCTCTATGGTGTGGACCGAAACCCCGTGGCAGTGGACCTCGCCAAAGTCTCGCTATGGCTTATAACGCTGGCTAAGGACCACGCCTTTACTTTCCTCGATCATGCACTTCGGCATGGCGATTCGCTTGTCGGGCTCACGCGCAAGCAGATCGAGGCGTTCCATTGGAAGAGCGACACGCCTCGTTTTCAGCAAGGCTTTGAGACCATGCGGGTGCAAGAACGAGTGAAGAAGTTCACCGATTTGCGGCAGCGGATCCGAGAGGCGGGCGAAACCATCTCCGACCGGGACCTGCGCGACATATGGGATCAGGCTCAGCTCGAGCTCGGCAAAGTGCGGCTCTTTGGGGATCTTGTGCTGGCGGCGTTCTTTGATGGAGAGAATCCAAAGGATCGGGAAATACATCGCAATGAGTTCGCCAACGCGGTTGTGAGTAGAAATGCCGAGCGCTACCGAGAGAGGCTTGATGATTTGCGGCACGCCGAGAAGCCGCTCGTGCCTTTCCATTGGGATATCGAGTTCCCCGAAGTATTCCAACGACAGAACTCAGGCTTCGATTCGATCGTCGGGAATCCACCCTTTGCGGGAAAGAATACGACCATTGGATCCAATATAAACAGATTTCCAGAATGGTTGAAACTGATACACGAGCAGAGCCATGGTAATTCCGACCTTGTGGCGCATTTCTTCCGCCGTGCATTTGGACTTCTACGTCTACATGGTTGTCTCGGGTTCATCGCGACGAAGACAATTCGAGAAGGTGATACGAGAGCCACAGGGCTTCGCTGGATCTGTACCCACAGAGGAACGATATTTCATGCAAGGCGGAATATTAAATGGCCCGGAAGTGCAGCTGTTACTGTCTGCACGTTGGCGATCGCTAACGGCGACTATGCAGGACCTATTATGCTCGACGGGCGACGCGTGGACTTCATCACCGCGTTCTTGACATATGCAGGGGGGCATGAGAACCCTGCCACACTGATAGCGAATGGGGGGAAGAGCTTTGTTGGTAGCTTCCCGCTCGGGATGGGATTCACATTCGATGACAAGGATACTAAGGGTATAGCGAACCCTATTGCAGAGATGAGGCGATTAGTGACGAAGGACCAGCGTAACACAGAGCGGATCCGCCCATACATTGGCGGGGCGGAGGTCAACAATAGCCCTACGCATGTCCACCATCGGTTCATTATCGACTTCTTCGACATGCCAGAGATTGAGGCACGAAAGTGGCCAGATCTCATTACCATCGTAGAGAAAAAGGTAAAGCCCATGCGCGACACCCAGAAGCGTGCTGCAGTGCGCCAACGTTGGTGGCAGTACGCGGAGAAGCGTCCGGGTCTTTATGAATCGCTAATTGGTTTGGGACGAGTTCTTGCAACAGTTCAGACAAGCAAATATAGGTCGTTCGTCTTCCTGCCTAATGGCATCGTCTTTGACCAGAAACTGATCGTGTTCCCCCTGCAGGCTTGGTCATCGTTGGCTGTGCTGCAATCACGGGTGCACGAATTGTGGGCACTTGCCTTTGGGGGTTTTCAGGGCGAGACACCTGTTTACAATCCATCCGATTGTTTCGCGACCTTCCCCTTCCCCAATAAATGGCAGATCGACCCTGTCATAGATGCTGCCGGCAAACTTTACGACGAGTTCCGGGCAGCGCTAATGGTCCGGAACGAAGAAGGTTTGACTAATACCTACAACCGGTTCCATGATCCCGAAGAGCGCGACCCCGAATTATTCAAACTCCGCGAGCTACATGCGGCAATGGACCGCACTGTGCTCGATGCCTATGGATGGACAGACATCCCAATCGACTGCGAGTTCCTGCTCGACTACGAGATCGACGAAGAAAACTGGAGCCCCCGCAAGAAAAAGCCCTGGCGCTATCGATGGTCAGAGGAGGTCCATGACGAGGTGCTGGCTCGGTTGCTCGAGCTCAACGCCAAACGAGCTCGCGAGGAGGCAAAGGCTGGTCTTGGGGCATCTGGCAAGGGCGGAAAGAAGCCAAACAAGAAAACTGTGCGCGATCCTAGCGCCAAGTATATGAAGGACATGTTCTCATGACACCCGAATCGGAAACGACGATACCCACAACATCACTCGAAGTGCGTGAGAGGCTCATCGAAGCCTTGAAGCTTGATCTCGTCGGGCCTTGGGTCGGACACGAGCTGGCGGATGAAAGGCTACCTGGATGGGTCCGTCCTTCAAGCTGGTACCTGAACGGTTTCCTCATCCCTTCCGGCACATCGCCCGAGAAAGCCGCCGACGTCGATGCGGATGACGACTTAGAAGTAGTCCCTGAATCGGCAGGAACCGCGGAGGAGTCCGTCGAGGATCGCAAGGCTGCCAAGAAGGGCTATTTTCCCTCGTCGATGGGGTTGACTTTCCTTGTGGCGAACAAGGCGAACGAGCTCAAAGTTACTGTCCGCTGGGGCGACTATGCCCTAGGACAAGATGAAGAATCGGATGAAAAACGTCGATCAATCTGGCAGCGTACAGCACGGGATGAGAATGTCGACGTGCTGCTCACCGGATCGAGTGATCCCGCGGTCTACAACGTACCTGATTCGAGCGGCCTCCAGATTCATGTGGTTGAGCGGTCTATAGAGGCAGAACAGTTTAACGGGCTGATCCAAGCCGGGACGCGCTCCGTTTCTATATTCATGGTAAACCACCGTTCGCCCAACGATGAGAAACCCGATTTGGCCTATGCCTTCCAGGCGCAGATCGAAGTTCGATGCAACCAGCCATTTGTAGCCCGACCCAATCTGCGCGGAGCGTTGGCAAACGATTGGGAGGAGCAGGTGGCAGATCTTCACTATGCCGATACGCCAGCGTACGCGACTGGGCATGGAATATCGGCTGAGTGGGAAATCGAGGCGAGTGGATGTTACGTGCTCCGAACGGCATGGATTCCAAGCGCGGTGGTGGAAAAAACAAAGACTGTCGATTTGCCAGGTGTCGAGCTTTCAATGGAAGTACTGGGTTCGGTCATTGATGGCGCAACCGTAGAGAAAGCGCTGCACCCACTTGTGGACCAGTATCGGGTGTGGATTGAGGATATGCGCGGCCAGAACGGCTCATTTAAAGGTGTGCGGCAGGAGACTGCGGAGGAGCTTTTACGCTCAGCGGAGATCGCTGCTAAACGTATTGAGGAGGGTATCACCGTTCTTGGTCAAGATTCGGACGCCCTTGACGCCTTTCGCGTCGCGAATCGGGTTGTGGCCAGTGCTTTACGCCAGCGCCTCGATCTCGATGCGCCAGCTTGGCGAGTTTTTCAACTTGCGTTCATATTGTTGAATATACCAGGTCTCGCCGATCCGAGTGATCCGAGCCGGGAAATCGTAGACCTGCTTTTCTTCCCTACCGGTGGAGGTAAGACCGAGGCCTACTTCGGCCTAGCTGCCTTTGCCATGGTTTTGCGAAGGCTTCGCCACCCTGGAGAAAAAGGGCTCGCCGGTGCGGGCGTGACCGTCATCATGCGGTATACCCTGAGGTTACTTACGCTTGATCAACTTGCCCGAGCGGCAGGGCTTGTATGTGCCCTGGAGCTTGAACGCAGCAAGGACGCGGAGCGCTATGGGGAGTGGCCCTTCGAGATTGGGCTATGGGTAGGCAAGGCTGCGACACCCAATATCCTTGGTCGCAAAGGAGACGGACGCTCAGATTCAGCGAGGTCTAAAGTCTCACAATTCAAGAGAGATCCAAATTCGAAGCCTTCGCCGATCCCGCTTGAAAATTGTCCATGGTGCGGGGAACGATTTACCCCGGATTCTTTTGTGCTCCTTCCAGACGCAGACCAGCCGCGTGAGTTACGAATTGTATGCACGAACTTTGAGTGCGAATTCACACGGGATCGACCTCTCCCCATCATCGCTGTGGATGAGCCGCTTTATCGTCGGCTCCCCGCGTTCTTGATTGCCACGGTTGACAAGTTTGCGGCGTTGCCTTGGGTTGGGCAATCAGGCGTGCTCTTGGGAGGCGCCGAGCGTCACGATGGAATCGGATTCTACGGTGGTGCTGAACCGGGGAAGGGCACTCGCCTAGATGAGCCGCTTCCGCCTCCAGACTTGATAATCCAGGACGAGCTACATTTAATCTCAGGTCCGCTGGGTACGATGGCAGGTCTTTATGAAGCGGCAATCGAAGCCCTGTGTTTACGTGACTTGGACGGCCGGGTTATACGCCCCAAGATTGTCGCTTCAACCGCCACTGTTCGCCGAGCGCAAGACCAGATCCAAGCGCTCTTCGCACGCCCAATAACCCAGGTGTTTCCACCTCCAGGTCCCAACCGGCGTGATTCCTTCTTCGCGCGCACAGTTTCGAGTTCTGAAATACCTGGACGACTCTATACCGGAATCGCTGCACAAGGACGCAATCCAAAAGAGGTTATGCGTAGGGTATGGCTTGCTTTGATGGGGGCCGCTGAGCGGGCTTACCGTGATGCTGGAGGACACAAGAACACCGAGAATCCAGCTGACCCGTACATGACGATTGTAGGTTACTTCAACAGCCTGCGTGAGCTTGGCGGCGCAAGGCGGATCCTCGAAGAGCAGATCCAGACTACGATCAAGGCATACGGGAGACGGAAGCGAATCGATGAGGAACCTGGCCTATTTCAAAGCCGAAAAACCTTCTCTGAAGTGGTGGAGCTGACCTCGCGTGTATCAACCGACAAAGTGGCCGAGGCGCGCCGGAGACTTGAGAGCCATTTCCATGAACCCCAGCGCGTGGACTGTGCCATAGCAACGAACATGATCTCAGTGGGATTAGATATTCCCAGGCTCGGCCTGATGGTCGTTTATGGGCAGCCCAAGTTACACGCGGAATACATTCAGGCCACGAGTCGCGTAGGTCGAACCGATGATTGGCCGGGACTTGTTGTTACGATTTTCAACATCCACAAACCGCGTGATCGTTCCCACTACGAACGGTTCAGACACTATCACGAAACCTTTTACCGCTCAGTCGAGGTAGGTAGTGTTACACCCTTCGCAGCGCGTGCACTCGACCGGGGTTTTGCTGGGGTGCTCGTAGGTTTAGCACGACATGCCCAGCCTGAGTTGACCCCCCCAAAGGGCGCTGAGCATCTTGCAGACGTCCGTGTAACATTAGAGCGATTGTTGCTTGATGTCTTCCAAAAACGGGTGCGTCAACAGCCGTTATCAGATGAGGCAGAACGCGAGGAACTCTTGCTCAGCATCCAGAACCGCGTCGTTGATTTGCTCGATTCATGGCTTACGGTATTTGAGGATTATCGGGCTGTAGGAGTCGATATGCAGTACCAAAAGTATGAACTGTCAAATCCCCGCCCGCTACTGCGAGGGATCCTTGAACAGGACTTCGAGTCCGAGCATCATCGTAAGTTCCGAGCCAACCGTTCCCTACGAGACGTTGAACCTAACGTGAACCTTTTTCTGAAAGACTTATCTGGTGTAGATGTGGAGGGCGGATCATGAGCCGCCGAGCACATGGACAGCTGCGTCGTGGCCAGATCATCACGACTTTTGGCCCGGGAGCCCTTATCGACCTACCAAGGCATTCTGCGATTGTTGGCGGGCTTGATACATGGCCAAATACAAGCGATCTCGAGAAGATCGAAGAACCACGGTTAGCGCGTAAGCTTCAGATCATAACTGGCGTTGTTGCGCCACAGCTCTACGCACCGCCGTCTGAGTCGAGCGATCCGCGTGAGCGTGCGAAGGGCATTGGAGCTTGGCGGTTCCCTGAATGGTTCGTCGTACAAGAGGAACCGGGCTCGGAAGGGCGTGAACGCTCCCGCAGGCTTGTCCACCGGAAGGCGCTTGATGATAAAGGTCGCTTCGATGGTCGCCCTGTCGTCGCCACCCGCTTCGTGCGCGCTTGCCCGAAGGGTCACGTGGACGACATCCGCTGGCACCAATTCGTTCATGGGCAAGAAGATAATTGCCGCCGGCAGCTCTGGCTTGATGAGCGCGGCACAACCGGCGACTTGGGCGAATTATTCGTGAGGTGTGAGTGCGGAAAGTCTAAGAGCCTTGCTGAAGCCACTCTTAGAGAACTGAATCCGTTAGGTACCTGTCGTGGCGCGCGGCCATGGCTTGGAAGGAATTCGAGCGAGGGCTGCGCCCAGTGGAGCCGTTTGCTCATTCGGACCGCGTCCAACGCATACTTCCCTCAAGGGTTGAGTGTGTTGTCGATCCCGGATAGGGGGTCGGCGATCGCAATGGCTGTCGCGGAGCTTTGGGACGACATGCAAATTATTGAGAACGTCGCTGACCTCGCATTCTTGAAAAAGAAACCAAAAATCGCCGAGAAACTCGCACCTTTTCAAGATGGCGAGATTCTTGAAGCCATCCAGGAGGTAAAAACGGGCGAGGCTGCTGAGCGACCCGTGAAGCAAGTAGAGCTTGAGGCCTTGCTCGCCGCGCCGGAAGGATATGGAGAAGATGTCCCCATTGATCCCGCTTTCCATGCGCGTCGACTACCTGATTCTGCCTGGCGTCGCTCCAGTCGATATGAAGATATTGAAGCGGTCATCCAGGTTCATCGTTTGCGAGAGGTGTTAGCCCTGATTGGCTTCACACGTCTTGAGCCCGTGATGCCCGATATTCACGGGGAGTACGAAACCGATGTGGAGAGGGCTCAACTTGCCGAGGAGGCAAAGTGGTTTCCAGCGGTTGAGAATCGAGGAGAGGGCGTATTCGTTCAGCTTCGCGCGGAAGCCGTGAAGAAATGGCTTGACCGGCCGGGTGTGGGGAGAAGGCTCGATATGCTCCTGGGTGGTCATGATCGTTGGCAAGAGGAGCGCAAGATTGAGCGTGAATTCCCCGGGGGACCCTACATACTTCTGCATACCCTATCGCATTTGATGATCCAGTCTCTTGCAATGCAATGTGGCTATCCTGCCAGCTCCATTCGTGAGCGTATCTATGCCGATTTGGAGAACGAACATTTTGGCATCCTTTTATACACATCCAGCCCAGATGCAGAAGGGACTCTCGGCGGGCTTGTGCAGCAAGCACGTCATATCGAGAACCACCTTGCGCAGGCACTAAGAGCGAGTGCACTCTGCTCCAACGATCCAATATGCGCTCAACATTCACCTGGAGAGAGCATGGAGCGCCGCTGGCTCCATGGATCAGCCTGCCATGGATGTGCGTTAGTCGCTGAGACTTCCTGCGAGATGCACAACAATTATCTCGACCGCGCCTTGGTGGTTCCAGTCCTCGGCGTAAGAGATGCTGCATTCTTCCCGGTGGATTTATGATCAACGCCCTATTTACTCTCCCGCCACATTTACGCGCCCGACTTAGTAGCGCCCTCGATACAGGTCTTATCAGTAAGCCCTACTCTGCCGCATCACTCAGATCAGCTCTTGGAAGCGTAGATGATGTTGAAAGTGCCTTAACCACATTATCCGAACTTGATCAGTTGGGGTTATCCGGAGATGCAGCTGCGGCATGGATTCGGACTGTGGATGAGGCAACGTCTCGGATTTCAAAACCAGATTTAGTCTGGACAGGTCCAGAGGTTCCGGGCTTACACGCCCGGGATACGAGACGTGTCTACGAAGAACTGCTCGGCACAGCGGAGAGGACCGTCTGGGTCAGTACCTATGCATACTTCGATGGCCCCAAGGCGTTCGAGACCATTGCCCAACGAATGGACGAAGTACCCGAGCTTCGCGTCAAACTGCTGCTGAATATCCATCGAAAGTGGGGCGATACGACAGCTGCAGATCACCTCGTCCGCAGATTCGCCGATAAATTCTGGTCGACTGATTGGCCGGGAGCATCCCGCCCAGAGATCTATTACGATCCCCGTGCTCTTGATTTGAAAGGACCCGGTAGTGTCCTACATGCCAAGGCTGTTGTTGTTGACGACGAGGTAGTCTTTGTTACTTCAGCAAACCTCACTGAGGCGGCCCTCGATCGCAATATCGAGTTGGGACTTCTTGTTCGCGACCACGCGCTCGCTGCTAGCGTGTCAAAACATTTTCGCGTTCTGATCGAGCGAGGGTTGTTGAATCCGTTGCCAGCGGCGTGAGGGATTATATCTCCTCTTCTCCAAACGGTTGAGCCGCGACTGTCCTAGCTTGAAGTGCAAATGAATGGACATTATGGAGGTATTCAAACGGCAAAACTCTTGATGATATGAGACGTCAAGAATAAATTAAGGCACACCTTATGGTTTATAAATATTCTGGCATGTGGAAACATTGGATTTTGAATTGAGGAGGTTACACGAAGAAACTCATGAGTAGCGTAAGCCTGGTTTCATGTACCAAATCAAAGCATCAAACCCCTATGGTTGCGAAGAAGCTATATAGGTCTTCGTTGTTCTCGAAATCATCAAAATATGCTGAACTAATATCAGATCGCTGGTTTATTCTTTCTGCAAAGTATGGATTAATTCATCCCGACAATATTATCCAACCTTATGATTCTTCACTGATCACAATGTCAACAAAGGAGCGAAAGCGTTGGTCGGAACGAGTTTCTGCAAACTTAAACAGAGTTGTAAGTTCTCAGGATCATGTCACCTTCCTTGCTGGTTTGAAGTATCGAGAATATCTAATTCAACCATTGAAAGACCTCGGTTGTGTGATCAGCATTCCAATGGAAGGATTAGGAATTGGACAACAACTTCAATGGCTGAATAGGCAACTGGAGAATCAAGATGGATAACTTCTCGGGTGAGAAGCGGTTGGAGGATATCCACAAATTCTATTCCTTGCTCGATGTTCTTGAAGAAAAATTGCAGTCCACGAGAGTTCTTTCTGAATGTGATGGGAAATTAGACTGGCCCCGAAGAGTGGTTTATTTTTTCTTTGAGCCAGGGGAGCATCGCTCAACTTCCGGAGATGGATTACGCATAGTACGAGTTGGCACACATGGATTAAAGGCTGGATCTAAAAGTACGCTCTGGAAGAGGTTGCGACAACATCGTGGAACGATGAAAGGAAGCTACAAGGGTGGGGGAAATCATCGGGGCTCAATATTCCGGTTGCATGTAGGAACCGCTTTGATCAATCGCGAGAGCAGGAATGATGGAGCGACAGCATGGTGGGGTGTTGGTTCCTCCGCAACTTCTGAAATTCGTCAAGCTGAGTATCCACTCGAATTAGAAGTGAGCATGACTATTCGTCTGATGCCATTCTTGTGGCTGAAGATCGAAGATGAATCAGGACCTGAAAGTAAGAGAGGATACATCGAACGAAATTCGATTTCACTATTAAGCAACTTCCCGTATGCGGGGACAGGTATGGAAAAGAGCAGTTGTATTGATCCACCAAGTGTAAATTGGCTTGGACATTCTGCTGCAAGCGATCGAATATCAAGATCTGGATTATGGAACTCCAATCATGTGGATGAAGCATATGATCGGTCTTTCCTTGATGCTTTGAGGGAATATGTAGATGAAATATAAGCAAGTTGGAGGTTGACTTTCAATCGGCGTGAGATAAGGTCTAATCATGACAGAGAAAATAATTTCATCGTCACTCAGTTGGCTCGATTTCGCCGAAGACGACCGCCGCAAGATGATGGAGGTCGTCTCTTTGTTTAAGTTGCGTGAGACGCGTGACGAGCTGGGGTTTGGTTCTATTAGAAACACGTTTGCGGAGATGTTATTCCCCGGGACGGGCACCATGCAAACTCGTGCCCGTTACTTCCTGATTATCCCCTGGATCTATCTCCACCTTGAGAAGAACCGCGTTCCCTCCTCAAAAATCGGTGAACGAGTTCGTCAGCAAGAATCCTGGATCATCTCCACACTTATGAAGGGAGACACGGATGGGGTGATCGGCCGCATCTCGGGACCTCGCATCAACCGTTTGCCTTCCAACATCTATTGGTACGGCCTTGTTCGCTGGGGCATCTTCCGTCACGACATCGGCCAATGGCAATACCATCGATCATTAGATCGCTCGTACAGGATCAGACATTCAGGCCACACCACGGACGACGGTGAGCCGCTGGACTGGAATCAAGGGGTGAATTGGGATCCGGGCATTCCGAATCCTCCCAGGAGTCTGTATGAAGATCTCACACTCTCCCTTACAAAAAAGGAAGCCGAATATCTTCAAGATAGAGTGCGCCTCCATTGCAATGGGAGCATGCTACCATTCCTGATTGATTCCGGCGTGCCCCTGGGTGACGTGGATTTTGCCTGGTTTCACCCGAACGCTGCATCTATTCCAGACGACCTTGGCTCCATGTTGTCCCACGCACGCAATTTCTCCGAATTGATCTACGGCGCTGCGCTGCTTTATAACTATTTGCTCGCTGAGGTGGATAAGCGCGAAGAGCTTATCGAAGCGTACGAACCAGAGCTGGATAGATGGTATGACATGATCTCAGTCAGGCTGCGGGATTTCCAAAAGTGGGACCAAGCTGCCTTCTGGACTCTGGTGACGAAACATGGACGCATCCCTGCACAGACACAATCGTTTGTGCGCCGGTGGATCAACACGCTCCTTGGAGGAAAAGATCTTCCCCGTATTGAGAAGGATAAAAAAGCGCGCCGGCTTGTTCGATCGCGAGAAATCTCTTTAAAAAGAGGGCGATCACGCTTCAAGAGCAAGCAACATCGTGAGCTCTGGGGTGGGGCGGCTGGAAACTTCCAGTTGGATTTTCGCTGGTGGGTAACGAAAAGATTGGTCAACGATATCATTGACGGATTAAGGGGGGAATGATGCTTGCACCAGACCAACGCACGTTGATGATCGACGCACTCCGACCTCCAAGTGGGTACACATTCGATCGGGGCATTGGCACTACCTTCACGTTGAATCTAATGACCCTCCTCGTGGCGCCTCTTTCGCTCGCTCTCCATGATGTTTCAAGCTCAGAGGAAGCCTTGGCGGACCCTGTTCTCCTGCTCGATGGCGTTCGCCACTATGCCGATCGCCTCACCCTTTTCTGCCAGGCTGGATATATCGCCATCCCTAAGGCTGCGAATCACCTCTATCGTTTCCTTGAAGATATGGTCGTGGAAGTCAAGGCACCGAATGGGGGGGTGTTTCACCCAAAGATATGGCTCCTTCGCTATACCTGTGAGGGCGCCAATCCGATCTATCGGTTTCTTTGCCTCAGCCGCAACGTTGATTTTTCTCGATCCTGGGATACCATCCTTCGACTTGATGGTGAGCTGACCGATCGAAAAGTTGGGTATAGCCGGAACAAACCACTTGGCGATTTTATTGAGGCACTGCCTGGATTCGCCCTTCGTAGGACGAAGAAACAGGCCTGTGAAGTCATCCAACTTTTACAGGAAGAAGTGCGCAGAGTGGATTTCAAGGTTCCCTGGCCGTTCTCCAGTGACAGTTTAGAATTCATTCCCCTCGGGGATCGCAAACATAGACGGGTTCGCTTGGATTTCCCAAAGTTGCGCAGCATGGTTGTCTCACCATTCTTATCCGATGATGTGTTGATTGAGGCTTCTACAAAAGGTAAGGGGCATGTTTTGTTTTCCGAAGCAGAAAGTCTGAAGCGAATCCCTCCAGAAACGTTGAGTAGGTTTTCGGATATCTTCATCTTCAATGATGTAAGTATCAACATGCCCGTAGATGATGAAGCCATCCAAGAAGATAATATTGAGACCAGCGGGGATGTAGCTGGAGATCCGGCACGGCTACATGCCAAACTCTTCATCTTTGAAGAGGGCTGGGATGCTCAATGGTGGATCGGTTCGACGAATGCAACCTGGCCTGCATTGAGCGGCGGTAATGTTGAGTTCATGGTCGGGCTGAAGGGGCGGAAGAGTCGGGTAGGTATCGACAAATTGCTTGGTGAGGAAGGTGATAAGTTATCCCTTCGGGCAATGCTTGCGGATTACGAACCGGACGATCAGGCGAAATCAAACCCTGAGGCGGAGGCTGTGGAGCGTCTGCTTGGAGAAGTCCGAAAAGTTCTTGTAGCTCTCAAGTTACGACTCTCTGTTACCCCTGGAGAGGGTGGCAATTACGACATGCTCCTAGACTCGGGAGGGCGGAAGGGAGCGCTGCCGGAAGGGGATTTCTCCATACGAGCGTGGCCAGTTACGATCCGTGAGCAGCGTGGTCAAACTTTCAGTGCGGAGAAAAAACAACCGAGATTGACGTTCTCTGAATTGAGCGTTCTTCAACTGACGTCATTTGTCGCCTTTCAAATTAAAGGCAAAGTAGGAAGGACAAAGCGCGCAATCCGCTTTGTATTGAATCTTCCGGTTCGGGGGTTCCCTCGCCGTCGCGACGATTACATCATTAGCGCCATCCTCTCGGATAAAAAACAATTCCTCCGGTATCTACGCTACCTCCTGGCAGAGGAGTTAGGTTGGTTACCTGGGGGCGATGATAAAAGCGCTGGCGCTTGGGGTGAAGAAGGCCGCTGGGCTGAAGGAGTAGACGATCAAATTCCACTGCTTGAAGATATCATCCGCGCATTCAGCCGCTCACCAGATAAGATTGACCAGGTCACCGAGATTGTGGAACGTTTGTGTGCCACACCTGATGGCCGGAAGGTGCTTCCGGAGGGATTTGAGGCACTTTGGGATACGATCCGCGTGGCGAGGGAGAGTGAAATATGAACTCCTTGGTTTCAGTTCGCCCGAATGTTGAGCAGACACTATCCCGACTCAAGGATTTCCAGCGAGATACGGTCGACTACATCTTCCAACGCCTATATCTTGATACAGACTCCGCTTCACGCTTTCTCATCGCGGATGAAGTGGGACTGGGAAAAACACTCGTAGCACGCGGATTAATTGCCAAGGCCGTAGACCATCTTTGGGACACGATCGATCGCATTGACGTCTTGTATATCTGCTCGAATCAGGAGATTGCGCGGCAGAACATTGACCGTTTAAACATCACTGCAGACCGAAAGTTCCAATTGGCATCCAGGGCCACGCTCCTACCTGTTACGCTAAAGCAACTGAAAGGAAATAAGCTCAACTTCGTTTCTTTTACACCTGGAACCTCCTTCAAACTACATTCAACCAGTGGTGTGGCAAAGGAGCGCTGGGTTCTATACCATCTCTTGATGGAGCATTGGAAGCTTCATAAACCGACTTGTCGCAATGTCCTGCGTGCAGGCGTGAAAAAAGGTAACTTTGGACCCCTTATTGAATGGTATGAACAAAACGAAGAGATTGATGAAGACCTCGCAAAGGCTTTCTTCCTTGAGCTGGATGGGAGACCTCAGCTTAGGAAAACGTACGAAATCCTGGCGGAGAATATTGGCTATCGGAGGCATCATATACCTGTGGAAGTACGTCGGGAGCGTGATGCGTGGATTGGCAATCTCCGTCGGCTTCTTGCTCGTTCCAGCCTCACCGCTTTGGAACCTGACATTGTCGTCCTCGATGAATTTCAACGTTTTAAGTATCTCTTAGATGAGGAAAACCCTGTTTCCTTGTTGGCGCGAGAGATTTTCGATTTTCCCGATGTGAAAGTGCTTCTTCTTTCTGCGACGCCATACAAGATGTACAGCCTGGCGTGGGAGCGCGAGGATGACCATTACGAAGATTTCTATCGAACGATCAAGTTCCTTTTTAATGGAGATGATCAAGCGCTGCGGGACCTTGAGAAAGGTGTTTCGGCGTATCGTGAGGCGTACCTACAATTAGGCATATCCGGGAAGGAGCAAATTTCAAAAGCTAAACATGATTTAGAAGCAATATTGAAAAAGGTCATGGTACGGACGGAGAGACTTGCGGTATCAGAGGATCGAAATGGGATGCTCGATGAGCGCTGCTCTGGCCAGGATCAGATCCATCCCCGAGATCTCTCCGCGTTTGTAAAACTTGACCGGATTGCGCGCCATATGCGAGCCGGAGATCAGGTGGAATATTGGAAATCAACCGCTTATCCGCTCAATCTTATGGAAGGCTATAAAGTTAAGAGGCAACTCAAAGAAGCCCTAGAAAATGAAGAAGGTGGGGATTTGTCAAAGCTTCTTCGTGATGCAGAACCTCATTTTCTAAAGTGGAAGGACATTCAGGCATATAAAGAAATTGACCCGGAGAACGCGCGCCTGCGCGAACTATTCGAGGATAGTCTCGAGACAGGGAATTGGAGGTGGCTCTGGATGCCGCCCTCGTTACCCTATTATCGGCCAGTGGGGGTTTTCAAAAAGGCTGGCAAGGCGGGCTCGACGAAATCCCTGGTTTTCTCATCCTGGCGTGTCGTCCCTAAAGTAATTGCAGTTCTTACCAGTTACGAGGCCGAGCGTCGGATGCTCGGTGATGGAAAGCAAGAACTCGAGTACAGCGAGTTCACACGCAGACGGCGACCGCTGCTCAACTTCGCGATGAGTAAGGGGCGGCTCGTTGGGATGCCTATTTTTTGTCTGACTTACCCATGTTGGACATTTGCAAATGCCATCGATCCGCTCAAGATTTCCCTTTCTCTCTACAAGGACAAGACGCCAAGTCATACCGACGTATTCCGCAGCGTGCGCGATGAGATTCGAAGGATGCTCAAGGATGTATCAAAAGACTGGCCTGTTGAAGAAAGCCGAGTGGCCGATTCGCGTTGGTATTGGGCTGCGCCAGGGATCCTTGATTGGGCGCATCACCGAGAATTAGTGGAAAAATGGTTCGACACGGAGGATCGAAATCTACGCTGGGAGAGCATGGTCAGAGACGATGACGGGGATGGCGAGACACGCTACGCCGAACACGTACGATCCTTCATCGCCTTGCTTCAAGAGCATAAACCCTTAGGTAAACAGCCTAAGGATTTAACCGACGTCCTGGCGCGTATCGCTTTGGCAGGGCCGGCAACGAGTGTCCTCCGATCGATGCAAAGGGTATTACATCCCCAGGACATGGATCAGAAAGTAACCCTGCTAAGGAGTGCGGCGCGGGTAGGTTTGGCGTTTCGAGCGCTATTTAATCAACCGGATGCAATCTCACTTATCAATAACATATACAAGAGCTATCCGTATTGGCGAAAAGCCCTTTATTACGCGCATGATGGCAATCTCCAGGCGGTCATGGATGAGTACGTTCACGTATTGAACGAATCACTTGGTTTAATGGACCATGATGCCGGGGAAAGCGCTGAAAAGCTCAGTGAGATGATGAGCAAAGCGATATCCTTGCGCTCTCCATCTTTAGGGTTTGATGAAATTAAGAGAAAGCCGTTCTCCTCCCATTATTCGCTTCAACCGCATAGGGTCCGCTGCCGATATGCCTTGCGTTTTGGGGACGAGAAAGCTGAGGGCGTCGAAGAATGGACGCGCAGCGCAGATGTGCGCATCGCCTTTAATTCACCTTTCCGCCCCTTTGTGCTGGCGACAACGTCGATCGGTCAGGAAGGGTTGGATTTTCACCAGTATTGCCACCGTGTCGTGCACTGGAATTTGCCATCTAACCCTGTGGATCTTGAGCAGCGGGAAGGACGCGTCCATCGGTATAAAGGGCATGTGATTCGCCGAAATATTGCGTTGAAGTATGGGCTAGGGGAATTGAAGTCCAGCGAAGGGGAGCTTGATGATCCTTGGGAATTCTTGTTCGTACAGGCTCGATCTGACTGTCCGGACGGGGTAAACGAGCTCTATCCGTTCTGGATTTTCGATGTCGATAAAGGCTACAAGATCGAACGCCGCATCCCCGTCTTGCCTCTAAGTCGTGAAATCGGTCAACTCGAATGGCTGAAAAAGACATTGGTCGCGTACCGATCTGTAATGGGCCAACCGCGGCAAGAGGATTTGCTGGCGTTCTTGACTAGGAGATTAGATGGCGACGAACTTGCCGAGTTCGTTGAAAACAGTCGCATAGATCTTTCGCCGCCCGCGAGAACAGTGGATTAATCACTACGAAATGACCTGTCAGGACAACACTCATCAAACCCAATCAGTATCGCCCCAACGGATATAAGGAGCATTCAAAAAATATCATATAGTTCGTCATCTTTAGGATGGGTAGGAGGTCTCGATGTCAATCTATGAAAAGCCTGTGCGAGAGTTGTTTAAAGATATGGTAAAGGAATTTGATCTTCAACAGGGTGTAATTATTCCTCGCGAAGATGTTTACCGCTGGTTTGACAAGAACTATCCAAAGATTAAGGTTTCCACTGTTTCTGCTCATCTGCTGAAGATGTCGGTGAATGCACCTAGCAGGATTCACTACAACGTAAGAGCTGACGGGGACGATGACTTGTTTTTCCAGATCGATTCCAAGAGATTTAGACTATACGACTCGCTTGGAGATCCCGCTCCAATTTACGAGGAAGAGCCCGATATTGAGCTGGATGGAGATGGAGAAGACGATAAGGGCCTGGGCAGTAGGGAATTTGCATATGAGCGTGACCTTCAAAATTTCTTAGCGAAAAACCTAACTCTAATAGAGACAGGGTTAAATCTGTATGAGGAAGAGGGTATCACCGGAATTGAATTCCCGGTTGGAACTAGAAGAGTGGACATTCTCGCCGTTGATAAGAACAAAAACTATGTAGTGGTCGAATTAAAAGTATCTAGGGGTTATGATCGGGTTATTGGGCAATTACTCAGGTACATAGCCTGGATTAAAAAGAATCACGCTGAAACCGACCAAAAAGTTAGAGGAGTTATCGTCGCAAGGGATATTTCTGAAGATTTATTGTTGGCGTGCTCGGAGATTCCAGACATTGAGCTCTTTGAGTACGAACTGTCAATTTCACTGAGGAGTATTCAACAAGGCTGAGGAAATTAACAAATCTTGATAATTCAGCTAATGTATCTTATCCCGTACTGAACCCGCATCATCCTGATTTCTCTACCCGATTGCATACTTGGGATAGAGAGGTATAAAATCCCTATATGAGTGAGGATTGGATTACTACCACCGAGGCTGCCGAGAACAGCGGTTATCATCCTGAATATGTTCGACGATTACTAAAAGAAGAACGTGTTAAGGGCAAGAAATTCGGAACCGTGTGGCAGGTCAGTCGAGCTTCTCTTAGGGACTATCTATTAGATATGAAAAAGAAAGGAGAGCGAAGAGGACCAAAAGGCAAGTAATTTTTTTATGTTATAATTATTTGAACATCCAATAATTGAATTTTCAAAGTCGGGATGCACACATGCTGCCACATGAATGCATCCCTGACCGACCGTCGACGATACCGACGGCGGGCTACCAAGATTGTAGCACCATAGGCAACCCGCAGTCACGACGGGTTGCCTATTTTGATTCTTTTGGAGGTGGAGGTATGAATAATCAAAGTTCCGAGCCAAGCGATTTACTAGTACGTTTTCAAGATTGGATTCAGATCGAGGTCGCCCAGGGCGATGCCAGCCGGCATACCCAGGATTCTTACTTGAGCTCTACGCGAGGGTTTTTCGCTTGGTGCCAAGATCGTGACGTTGAACCGATCGACGCAACGGAAGACGAGATCAAGATCTTCCGAGCTCACCTTATCCAATCCGGGTACAAACGAGGCACGATCAAAACCAAGTTGGCCGCCATCCGCAGATTTTATGATGCGCTTCAAGATTGGGAGGTCAGAATAGAAAATCCGGCTGCAAAAGTGAAACCGAAGAAGGATATAACCTCCCAAGCAGAGAAGATCGCTGAGAAATATATCCCCGACCGCGAAGCATTCTTGAATCTGTGGAAGCTGCCTGATAGGACATCGCCGAAGGGATATCGGGATAGGGCGATCCTACGAGTTCTTTGCTACACGGGGATTCGAGTAGCGGAGTTGTGTGCAGTGGACCTGACAGATATCAAGAATTCCGATAACCCCCAACTCCTCATTCGGGGAGGGAAGGGCGGTAAACGCCGTCATGTTCCTCTCGGTGAAATAGAACTAAATATCCTTCAGGATTGGATCGACGTACGCGAAAGGTTGGTGGATGAGGGAAACCAGGCGCTTTTTATAACGCTAGACAACCGGACGAAAGGTAAGAGGTTGGGGACTAGAGGGGTTCGATCTCAAGTGGATCGATACCTTCGGCAAGCAGGGCTAAAACAACCTGGGCGGAGTTGTCACAGCTTGCGACATTCGATGGCAGTCTGGCTATTGGATGCGGGAGTGCCGACGGAGGCGATCGCGGATCTGCTTGGGCATAGCTCGATAGCTGTTACAGCTGTTTATGCAAAGGTTGCCGACTTGAATCGATTCACGCCGAGTGAAGTGTTTTCGAGTACGCAAATGGATCGATAGGACATCCCTTTTGATGCCCATTACGAAATCAATCGGATCCTGGCTTACGCTTGCCTCCGATGATTGGACCAACCGGCTAATACCGCTCATTTTGCATTCTATTAAACGGGTAATGGACTGCAAATTTCTTCGAGCTTCCGATTACAAGAAATATCTGAAACAAAGAGCCATCTCCTGCCCCTACTGTTCCTTGAATGAAAATGTCCCTCCATACCTCATTCCTGAGCAAAACCGGGACCTCACTGTGAAGATAGTCATGGGTATACGCTTCTTCAAATCTGATCTTGAGGTGCAAATCGGCTGACTCAAGGATATAATTCACACAACTGGATTAGATGGACAAAAATTGTCACAATAATTTATTAGTTAAATGCCCGCTGGATAAAAATAGACCGATTTTCACTTCGGATACTCCTGCGGGACCGTATTCTAACGCAATCTTCATGTCGCCTATGGGTATAACACTGAGAATCTGGAAAGGTGTGAAACGATGAAGAGACTTACCTGGATCCTTGCCGCATTCGGCATGACGCTGCTTGCTTGCGGTCCTGTTGATCTGGCACGCGAACTTCTCGGTCGTCTCCCGACGGTCACCCCCACGTCACCGGCCACTGAATTACACGAGTCAGCTGTATGGTATGTGACTACAACCGGCGATGACTCAAACTCTTGTGCGGAACCCACATTGCCGTGTCGGACCGTACAAGCGGCGATCGATAAGGCGGACGATGATGATGTTGTCCAGATCGGCCCGGGAACCTATGTGGAACGTTTTACTGGCGGTAGCGCTGGAATTATGATTTCGGGCAAGGTTCTTTCCCTGCGGGGTGCCGGAAGCGACGCTACATTCTTGGAAACCGATATACATGGACGGGCGATTGTCGTCATCCGGTCTGATGCCAGTCTATCCCGGCTCACAATCCAGGGCGGGAGTGGGGTAAACGGATTCGGGATCAACGCCAGTAACGTCGACCTGCAGTTGTCCAACATCGTCATACAGGACAATGAGGACTGGGGCATTATCGTAAGCGGCCTCGGGATGACCTCCGAGTTCTCCAACGTCACCATTCGCCGTAATGGCGGAGGGCTATCCTTGGGTGGGGAGGGAACTCTTCGCGCCAGCCATATCGTCGATAACTTGGGTCCCGGGATCGTCAACGGCGGCATGTTGACGGTTAGCGAAACCACCATCGAGCGCAACCGTGCCGAGAACGGGCCCGGGATCACCAACAACCTCGGCGGGCAACTCACCCTGGAACATAGTACGCTGGCACGCAATACGGTCACTGCTGCGACACACTCGCGTGCGCTTGCGATCAGAAATGAAGGCACCATGACTCTCCGCAATTCGACGGTAAGCAGCAATGATATCGTCGAGGGTGGGGGAGGTGGAGCTATTTCGACCACCGGGGATCTTACATTGGTCTACTCGACGGTGGCGGCAAATGGAGGTGTGGGAATCTCGGGGTGGGGTGGGAGAATCACCTTCGATAATGCTCTCATCGCTGATAACGACGACGGCGATTGCGGCATCAGCATCGGAAGCACGAACAATTTTATCGGCGTAACGCTTGATAGCGACGAGAGCTGCACACGCTGGTTCAGTTCAGAGCGAAGCACTCACACCCTTTTCATCGGCCCGTTGGCCGATAACGGCGGACCGACAGAAACCCATGCATTGCTCCCTGAAAGCCCGGCATTAGACGCCGCTTCCGGGGATTGCCCCAGTGATGATCAGCGTGGCGTACTACGACCCGCAGGTAGCAGATGTGATGTAGGTGCTTTCGAGTTAGACCCTCTAACCTCGGCAACACCGATCAGCGAGGAGGGCACACCTCTACCACTTCCCATGACTGTCACGCCTACACCGCAATCGGGTTCTTCTCCCGACCTGCCCATAATCAACACCGATACTCTATGCTGGGAGGGACCAGGGTCGCTCTACGAAGTGGTCAGTTCGGTGACTGAGGGCACGCAGGTCACGTTACTGGGCCGTGGTATTGATAGCAACTGGTGGATCATCGACAACCCCCGCTATGCCGGGGTTGCGTGTTGGCTACCTGGCGACGCACTCGATTTTGACCCATCTTTAGATTTTAGCGGCCTGCCATTCATTATAGCCCCGCCGATTCCAACGCCCACGGCAACACCCATCATGGGATGTCTCTTTAAAGGACCGAACGATCCCCAGGCCGTCTGCTACGCCATCGACGTGTGCCCTGTTCCGTTTGACCAGACGCAGGGCGCTTGTTTGCCGTGATTCTTTCAGGGCGCAATTAGATAGCGCACTTTCAGGAGTTTGGTAACTTTGCGATGGACACATCAACGCCTGACGTCGGTCCCGGAGATGTTGTGTGAATTGATCATAAAAATGTAGGATAGTAGCAGGGATTCAAGCCAGTAATCGGTAGAGTCTTCGGACGTTGACATCAAAGCCGATGGTAGGCCCTGTCCGATTTTCGATCGAACCTTCCACAAGATTTTTCCCACATTCGACAATGTTAATAATCGAATGTCAAGTTTTGTATGTTTCTGATTACATGAATAATCGGATACCAGCTTTACTTTTGATTATCCAGCCACCAGGCATCGATCTAGGATCATCAACCCATATGCAGCTTACACAAACACATGCTTTTCGGTATGGGTGTTTAATGATGAACTGGATTATGGGTTCTTAAATTATGATCCACCGATCCGAATAAGCCATATGGTTTACAATTCTGAATGAATCCGTTATAAATGAGCCAAACATTCTCATTGTTGTCCAAATACTCGGAAACGAGGCGCTGTCAAATGCACTACAAAAGTCATCCATCGATTACTTCGATTAGTATTCTTTTGCTGATTGTTTTTTCGTTAACTGCCTGCGGGGCTGTAATTAATTCCGATGTAGAATCTCGCAATGAGGAGGAGGGCTATCAAACATGGCAGTACAAGCTGACGATCGTCACAGATATTGGAGAGACCGATGCCTTGAAGGAGAACGGGACGGTCATCTTTGACGGAGAATTTGCATTGGATCGAGCCTCCGGAGTTATCCTGCCGGATGAAGGGAAGGTGACGGTTTCAGGTAGTTATCGCTGTCGTGAAGCCAACTCTGATCCGCCGCGGATGCTGGAGGGCACATTGGAGGGGGAACATTCCTTCTCGCTCGATGGCCTCCTGATCCCACCCAAGGACTATACTCGGTTCAACGTAATGCCGCTCGAACCCTTGACAGAAGATGCCGCGCCGTCGGAGTACGCCCGCGTATCGATACCCAAGGTTGTCGATAGAAATCGAGTTACGGTAAGTTTTGGGCGGGAAAATTGCACTAACAGTGGATTCACCCCCGTGATAGCCGAGGTAATCTCTTTTGGGCAGATCCCATTCTTCAATCTGGAACATTCTCCGTTCTTTATTGTCCTTCTTGATCCGCAGGCCGCATATTTAGAGCAAATTGAATTAAACCATGACGGTTCGCAGGTCCTATCGAAGGCAGAGCTTTGCATTGCCCTACCTGGCAAGTGTCCATGAGCATGCTTACAGTGCAAGGGTTCTGAATAGTTCAGTATCCGACTTGATCCTTTCCACTGCTCATTTCCAAGTGAATCTAAATAATAGCGTAATGGGAGAATAAGGAAGAGTTGTTTCCGATAACAGTAATAATCAGAAATATCTATTTTCACTAGCATTTGCGAAGGTAGGGAGAGGTTTATTTAGAGTGTCAGGTTGTGCCCGGGAAGATTGGTGGCTACCATGTGGCCGATATGAACGAATATTCAAAACTCGAGTGTTCTTAATCTAACAAATCCGGGGTCAGATCCTTCCAGATGTTCAATCAGAGTAATTGGACAAATCATAGTAAATTGGTATATTATATTTAATAGAAATTGAGTGATTGGAGCAGATTATGGCTGATCAAACCTCCAGACCCATACTGGATAGGGAAGGGCTTCGCCTAGCCATCCAAGAAGAATATGAGGACGTCGCCCTCCACCCAGAAAAAGGCTTCCATTTCCACACTGGCCGACGTCTGGCAGGAATATCGGGCTATGCTGAAACTTGGTTGCAGAGTGTCCCCGAAGCTTCGATTGAATCCTTTGCCGGTACAGGAAACCCTTTCAGCCTTGGGGAAATCAAGCCTGGAGAGAAAGTTGTTGATATTGGATGTGGTGCAGGAATGGATAGCCTGATTGCTGCTCGTATGGTTGCACCTGATGGGCAAGTAGTAGGTGTAGACATGACTACATCTATGCTTGAAAAGGCGAGAACCGCTGCAGAGGAAGCTGGAATCGAAAATGTTGATTTTCGTCATGGCTTTGGTGAAGAGCTACCGGTAAATGACGGATGGGCGGATGTTGTTATCTCTAATGGCGTTCTTAATCTGATGCCTGATAAGACCACGGGTCTAAAAGAAATGGGTCGCGTACTGAAGCCCACGGGTCGTTTGCAGATTGCGGACATATTAGTTCAAAAGACTGTGCCGGACAGCGGTAAACGTCAAATAGATCTTTGGACTGGTTGAATTGCTGGTGCTCTGCTGGAAGCAGAGTTAGAGGCGACAGTTGTGGCTGCTGGGTTTGTTGACTTTGAGATCACTTGGCGGAAGGATGTCTTTGATGGTGCTCCTCAAGATTCCAGCGCTGCAGACTATGGCACTTTAGGCATCAATTTTCGGGCAAGGAAACCGAAAGACGATCAAGAGTGGGCAAAGGCGTTAGCCCTGCTCACTTGTGAGGTTCCAGCAGCATTAGCCTAACCCGACCGGACTTTTGTAATTGACGGGAAGCGCCCCAATGGAGAGATGTTAAGCCGCGACATGCCGCGATGGAATATCAGCGACGAGGATTTGTCTGATCGAGCTGATTTTATATAGTCAGCCCCTGATCCTAAGAAAGGAGATAATATTATGTTTCCAAGTACATTTATGATGGGCGGATGGTGGATTATTTTCCCGATAGTTGGGTTCCTCATAATGATTTTCTTCATGGTTATGATGATGCGTCGAGGAGGTTTTATGTCAGATCGGCGTGGATCCTGGGGGAGAGGTAGCGAGGGTAAAGAATCGGAATCAGCTTTGGATGTCCTCAAAAAACGCTACGCTAACGGAGAGATATCCAAAGAGGAATTCGATCAGATAAAAAATGATCTCTAGTTGACCCCCTCAGCTCGCCCCCCTCGAGTAGAGTGTGTTTGTTATCCAGTAGTTTCCTAGTTCCGTGAAAAAGCACAGGGAGATTGTCTAATAACCTACCAATGAGAGGCTATATTGAAGCTAGATCCTTGCATGACCGTACAGTGCTTCACAAACCCTTCTTGTTTTGTCGAAATCGTTGCTTATTACCTCTCGCCCGCCTGACTTATATTTGTATTCGTTCGGGACAGCTAATGCAAGAATATCTCCTTGAACCATTACTAACGATTGGATAAGATCCCGATATACCGCATTTCCCATGACAGCTCGCCCGGCCTCTATTTCGAATCCACAACTCCATTTTGGATGAAATGCGTCAATTTCATCACAGACTATATATTAAACTACCACCGTCAGGGGGGTGGATGGTTGGTAATGCCATTCATTGCTTCCGATTACATGGGTAATGGGGCTCAAATTCTGGTTGAAAAACTAAACCAGAGAGGGGCCAAAAACACCACCACAGCCCACGCGGTTTGGACTTCTCCTCCTGAAGAATCTACCTGGATTGATGAGTAGTTGGTTAAGTGGAAATACCGGACTGTCTGGGGAAAGCATCCGACGACCTATGTCCGTTTGTGGTTGACATGTTACGATACCCATCAATCCACTATTCGAAGCCATCGGCAGCCGTTTCAGGAAAATGGCGGCTAAGAAGGTAAAAGACATGACATCGCTGTTTACATCCAAGAATATCGGATCGCTTTCATTACCCAACCGGATCGTACGATCGGCAACCGCCGAAGGAATGGCTGACCCCGATGGGCGCCCAACATCTCAACTTGTGGAACTCTATACAAACCTGGTCAGAGGCGGCGTAGGTCTGATTATCAGCGGTCACATGTACGTGCACCCCTCTGGAAAAGCCCACACTGAAATGACCGGCATCTACGACGATGAGCTGATCCCCGATCTGGCAAAACTG
>DAOUDJ010000249.1:0-5229 GCA_034430795.1 Anaerolineales bacterium
GGTGCCATGCAGGGCACGCGCTTGATCATAATACAGAACCCAAGGTACGTCCTCGAGGTAATAAAAACCATCTCCGATTCCGCCAGTCATATTATCTCGCTCGAGTTTGGCCCAAACCTGGAATGTGCCCGGTTGGGTCCAGGCCCCGTAGCGACCGGTGGATACCACGGTTGCGTAAACGAGCTGACCGTCTTCGTAAGCTGTGATCGTCTGCTCATCGAGGTTGATCGAAATCCAGCGCTTGCCCTCGACGCCTTCGGGACGCTGGGAATCTGGCTCTACCTTGGCGATGAATTGTGCCTGGAGCCATTCATCCGATCCGATCAGGTACCATGTCTCCCCTTCGACAACCTGTTCAAGATAAATCTGCACCACTTCATATCGCATGAAGCAGCGGTCACCGAAGTCCACTGCACCTCCTGGCGTCCGCTGTGGGCAGCTACCGCCGGAGTTGATCCACCCGAATGCCCGATCCGGGGTTCGATGGAAGGCAAAACCTTTGAGGTTGGACGGCGTTACCCGAGAGACTGAATCTCCATCTACGAATCCCTGTTGGGATCGGTAGACATTGCCCGGCTCAATCGGGTTACCAGTGAAGGCATAGGAGAGAAACACGAAGCCGGGACTGATCTTGGTTGAGGTGTTGCGTCCTTGACGCGCGGCTTCTGCTGTCAGGTAGATCGATACACTCCCGCCACTCGCACGGAGATAGCCAAACGGAAAATAGCTCATGGACGCATCGGTGGAGATCGTTGGCAGGGATTTCTCAGGATACAAACCCAGGCGCGCGAGCTCAATTGCTTTCAAACCGGGGCCTGTCTGGGAGCAGCGTTCCGGGTAGCGGAGCATTAGTCTGATTGGGCAGATGACATCCCGAAAATTCGCTTGAAGCGCACCGGCTTCCGCTCGGACGGGGGATAGACTCAAGCCCCCGAGTACTGCGATCGATAAGACTAAGACTATAGGAAAGAACCGATTCATCGTCATTCTGCCTGCACAGTCAAAATACACAGCACCCTAATAAGATCATTATAGAGACAGTGACGTGAAAATATCGATGCGCATTTTGGCCTGTCTTCACCCTGGCGGCAGATATGACTTCTGATCCCGGCTAGGTTTGAGTTGGAGAAGCAGCCCATGGTCGCATTAAACTTCGAATGCTGACGGATCGTGATAACCACTATGTTTGTTGTGCATGATTCGTTACTGCTGGGCCGATACGCCGCCTCCGTATTGAGCCATTTAGCGCATTGTCAGATCCGGGCTTCATGATAAATTAATGGGAGGAAAAATCTCTATAAATGTTGAACCTGCGGGTGTAGTGGATGAAGCAACTCTCCCGGCGCGATTTCCTGAAATTCAAAGGCACCTATCTGACAGGCCTGTATCTCTCGACTAGAGTAAAGGCCAGCCCAATTTATGACTTCCCTGAAACTGAGCGTCTCGGCAGAGTCGTGGAACCGCGTGTGGAAGTAAAGACCCGACCTGATGCAGGGAGTCAGACGGTGGATATCCTGATGCAGGATGCCGTCGTCCCCTGGTATCGAGAGGTCGTGGGATTTCATTCCAATCGGATCAACCAACGATGGGTGGAGTCGGCCGATGGCTTCCTCTACGCCCCTGCGCTCCAACCGGTCCAGGACATCCCTAATCGTCCGGTCGAGTCCATCCCGGAGACATCAATAGGACTTGGAATGTGGACCGAGGTCACCGTGCCCTGGGTGGATGTCGTGCTCGCCAATCCGCCCGCGCGCGCCCCGTGGCTGATTAACAGCTCCAACCCCCGGCTGTATTACAGCCAGATCCTGTGGGTGGATGAAGTCCATGAAGATGGCGAGGGGCGCCTCTTGTACCGTGTTAATGAGCGCTATGGCTTCGGAGATAAGCTCTGGGCTGACGCAGCAGCATTCCGTCTCTTGACGGAGGATGAGATATCACCGCTTTCTGCGGAAGAGGAAGACAAACGTGTCGTGGTAAACATCCAGCGGCAGAGTCTCTCATGTTTTGAACAGGGTCGTGAAGTGTTTTTCTGCCGGGTATCTACAGGTGTGAAATTTGATGGGGAGGGGAACCCATCCGCTGAATGGTCAACGCCAAGAGGCCCCCACCCGGTCTGGCGCAAGCTGATCTCGCTGCACATGGTGGGCGGCACCACGGGGGGTGGTTGGGATCTCGCCGGGGTGGGGTGGACCTCGTTATTCGTCGGGAATGGGGTGGCCATCCACTCGACATTCTGGCACAATGATTTCGGCGTGCCCAGATCGAGAGGGTGCGTCAATGCACGACCTGAGGATGCGAAATGGATCTTTCGATGGCTCGCTCCGGTAGTACCCTATGATCCCGGCGACGTCACGGTGACTATGCCTGGAGGGACGATCGTGGAAGTGGTTGAAGCATGATTCACTCCTTTGAACGGACATTTCAAGTCGGAAGGACCCCGCGGGGGAGGCGATGATCGATCGATTGCTCGACCTTATGGCCATACGGCTCCGGTGGGTTTCGTTGATGGCCGGAGTGCTAGGGATCGGCGTGCTGTGGATTTGGATCTCATCCGTACCAGCGTCCGCCACGACGAGTGGACTCATACCGAGCCCGAGGGTGGGTTTCAACGCCCCCGACTTCACGCTGGAGCTCCTCGGAGGTGGTGAGCTATCGTTATCCAGTCTGCGGGGGAAGGCGGTTGTGATTAATTTGTGGGCCTCCTGGTGTCCACCATGCCGGGCAGAGATGCCTGCTATCCAGGCGGTTTACGAGCGCAATCGGGAGCGAGGACTGGAGGTTCTGGCGGTAAACACTACCTTTCAGGATAGTGAGCGAGATGCAGCGTCATTTGTTCAGGAATTCGACCTCACCTTCCCCGTGCCTCTGGATCGGACCGGGAGCGTATCGAGGCAGTATCAGCTGCGCGCGCTCCCAACTACGTTTTTTGTAGATCGCGAAGGGGTGATTCGGAAAATTGTGATCGGCGGTCCTATGAGCGAGACGACGATTCAGACCGCGGTTGAAGAGATCCTGGGCGGTGGTCCCTAATGTTCCCGATTCTGCAGCTCGGTCCACTAGCCATGCAGCTCCCTGGGCTCTTCCTATTGGCAGGTGTCTGGATCAGCACCTGGCTCATGGAACGGGTGGCTCCGAAACACAGGGTCTCGGCCGGGTCCCTGAGTAATATGGTGTTTCTGGGACTGATTGCCGGCATACTGGGTGCTCGCCTCTGGTATGCCATTCGCTACTTCAATGTATACCTTGAAGCACCACTTAGCCTGCTAGCCCTCAATCCCAGTACGCTTGCACCAGTCGAGGGCATTCTCACCGGCTTCCTGGTTGCCTGGATCTACGGCCAACGCAAAGAATTACCACTCTGGCCTACGCTGGACGCTCTCACTATACCCTTCGCCATGATGTCAATCGCCATTGGATTTGCACATCTTTCGAGCGGAGATGCATTCGGTGCTGCCAGCGAGATCCCCTGGGCGATCGAACTCTGGGGAACCCGCCGGCACCCCACACAAATTTATGAGATCTTGCTCGGAGTGGTGGTATTCATCGCCTTGTGGAGATGGAGGAGGGTGAAACTCCCTCCTGGTATCTTGTTCTTCGCTTGGGGTGTCTTGGCCGCCGCCAGCCGTTTATTCTTGGAGGCATTTCGCGGCGATAGTGTCATCGTCCTGGAAGCGTTTCGTTCGGCTCAAATCTTCAGCCTGCTGGCCCTTCTGGGTTCGATGTGGGGAATGCACCGGTTGTCGGTCAGAAACGTGGAACCCGTTCGGGAGAAGTCCTGACAGGGAAGTAAGCGCCACCGGCTCGAAAATTGAACGTTTTATCCCAGAGATTCTATCGTTTATTACAGGTTTTGATGTGGCTCAAGGGCGCGGCGTCCATGTTGGCTCCGGGGTCGCCGGCCAGCGGGCCGACAGATCCTGATGCGTCTCCAGATGCTTTGCGGTCCACAAGGGGTGAAGGTAGCCGATAACAGCGTGGATCCCCCGATCATCAAGAGCATTGCCGAAGCCCGGCATCTGCCGCCCAAATCCCAACTTGCCATTGACAATCCATTCGTGAATTTGTTGATCCGAGTGGTCAGAGGCGTGCTCGTTACGGTCCAGGGCGGGAGCACCCAGTTCGTTGGCATACCCTACGCCGCCCATGCCGTGACAACTGGCGCAAGTCTGCCCGAAGATCGTGCGACCACCGGCTACAAGACCCGGGCCGGCCGCCTGCAGAAATGGTGGTGTAGGGCTTGCAGCTGGAGGTTGACTCGTCGCCGAGGCTGGTGGAAAGGCGGTTGTAAGGCTTCGCTTATCAGATCATCAGGCCTGGATGCACATCCTGCTAGCAACAGGCCAGTCATCAGAACAAAAGACCATCGATAAGTTGATATAATCACCCTCTCGACGTGGCATAAGATCACGATGATAGTCGATCCCAAGCCAGCGCGATGCCTTGGGAGACCTTATCACCCTACTCTGAGTCTCAGAGTCTTCAGGTGGTCCCCCAATGGGACCACCATGACAGTGTTGCACACTTTAAGGTGAAACGAGATCGAATGGATTCACTTTGCCATAGGCGTCATGCTGCATCTCGAAGTGCAGGTGAGCACCTGATGAATTCCCCGTTGATCCTACGCCACCAATCACACCACCCTGAAAGGCAGCTTGGCCGCAAACCACATTGACCTGGCTCATGTGTCCATATAGGGTCTGCCATCCATCTCCGTGATCGATCACGACCATATAGCCATAACCGTAGTTGTTCCAGCCTGCATACACTACAACACCGCTCGCGGAGGCAAAGACGGCATTGCCCGTGCTGCCGGCGATGTCGATTCCAGGGTGGAAGCTTGAAAAATTGTATCCTGACAGGAGCGGGGCCGTTGTAGGCCAAATGAAAAAACCCTCGCCTACCGGGCCGTCATATACTGAACCACAGGCGCCTGGCCCCGCGATCCTCGCCACCGCAGGGTTGCTTCGAGAGATCCGTGGTGCCTGCCAGCTTACGAACTCGCGCCGACCACTCGGTATGACGAGTCGAGTTCCAGGCACAATGTCTGGGTTCGATAGGTCCAGGTAGGGGGGCAAACTGTTCCCAGGCCAGCCGAGGATCTCTTGAGGGTCCACACTGAAAAAAGAGGCCACTGCGTTAAGACTGTCTCCTTCATGCCACTCATAAAAGGTGCCATCGATAGGAAGAATATTCAGCTCCTGTCCTGGACGCAGGCTGTGCGGGTCGTCC
>DAOUDJ010000250.1:0-2550 GCA_034430795.1 Anaerolineales bacterium
ATTCCGGCTAAAGTCGGTGTCTTCTCCGGCTTCACCCACGCCGCCGAAATCATCGCCGCTGGCGAGACCTGCGCGCGGGAGAATCTAAAAAAAGTAAGAAAAATTGCACGAATGTAGGTATTCACGTCGAGCATGCAGAGCCGTGGTTTTCTCCATGTTTGATACTCTTTCTTCCACATGGTGTTCTAAAGGGTGTCGGCCATAAAAGCGCGGCGCAGCGTGCGTGCGACTTTCTACACCCAAGATACGTATAGTAAATAAGTCAACCTATACAAACCGTCAGCTGCATACTGGCTCAAGGAATAGGAGAGGGAAAAACGATGAAACTGCAATCGAGAAATCAGGCTCTCATATGGGGCAGCCTGCTGATCATCTTTGGCGTAGTGGGGTTGGTGGAATCCTTCATCGATCTCACCCCGTGGGCGTGGGTTGCAATACTCGCTGCCACTGGTTTGGGAATATTTGGCATTTATCTCAGGGACCGGTCTGAATGGTGGCCACTCATCCCCGCCTATGCGCTGTGGGCTATTGCCGGGCTACTGGCGCTGGTCGAATTGAGCGTTCTGCGCGGTGAGTTCCTCGCCGCCTACGTCCTGTTCACCATCGCCTTGCCCTTCATAGTAGTGTTTTTGCGGGACCGCTCGCAGTGGTGGGCTCTTATTCCCGCATATGTCATGCTCGCTGTCGCCGCCATGGTCCTGTTGAGCGAGACCGTCCTTCTGCCCGCAGCATTCGAGGCCACCTTTGTTTTAACAGCCATCGCCCTGCCATTCCTGGTGGTATACCTGCGAAACCGGGCGCAGTGGTGGCCGCTCATCCCCGCCTATGTTTTAATGAGCATCGGGGTCATGATTCCGTTAGAAGAACTCGGATTTCTCAACGACTTTCTGGTTCCGGCCTACGTCATGTTCGTCATCGCCCTTCCTTTCTTCGTCGTCTATATCCGCAATCCAAAACAATGGTGGCCGCTCATCCCCGGGGGGATCATGGCCGCGATCGGATTATCTTTTTTGCTTGTCGAGGCCTTCCAATACGTCTTCCCAGCCCTGGTGATTCTGGTGGGACTCTGGGTCCTTATACGCAGCTTCACCCGAAAAGAACCCTTGAACGATGAACCGTCACTTCCTGCTGAAGTTGATGATGGCGATCTTCAGAGCGACGATTAATTTATCGGTGATCCATAGGACACACTTTTTCATTGGGCTATCTCTGAATTGATTCGATTCTTTCGGATCGAGATGTCCACCGAATCTCATGCGGAAAGGGACCATTATGGAAGAGAAAAACAGCTCCAGCTATCGCTCAATATTTTGGCCGGTTCTACTCATCGGAGTAGGGGTCATTTGGCTGCTTGGGAGCCTGAATCTCCTTCCGGCCCCCAACCTGCGCCTCCTTCTTCGTCTGTGGCCATTGGCGCTCGTCGTCATCGGGCTAGACATCCTCATCGGGCGGCGCTCGCCCGTCATCGGTAGCATCATCGGCGTTGGCGCCATCGCTTTGGTCATCGCCCTGCTTTTCCTGGCTCCCCGGCTCGGGTTTGAACCGGGAGGAGAGCTCCAAACGCTACGCTTCAGCGAACCGCTCGGCGGTGCAACCTCGGCGGACATCTCCCTCGACCTTGAGAGATACCCCACGACCATCGAAGCATTATCAAGCTCTGCGATGTTAATCGAGGCGGAATTGGATACCGCAACGGATGTATCTTTCTCCGCCAGAGGAAACCAAGAGAAGATCATCCGCCTAGAACCCGCAGGAGACTTCAGCTTCTTCGATTTCGATTGGAATAACTTGCTGATACGCGATGCCAGTTGGGAGATCGGGCTCAGCCCTGATGTGCAAATAGATCTTTACGTGGACGTCGGCTCTGGTTCGGTTGTACTCGAACTGATGGATATAAATCTGACCGCTCTGGAGGTTGACGGAGGATCTGGGAGCACCACACTCACACTTCCCGAAAGTGCATCTTTGTACACAGCGAACATCGACGGCGGTTCAGGCAGCTTCGACATCGAAATCGAAGACGGCGCCCAAATAGATTTTGCGATCGATGTTGGGTCAGGTTCTTTCGATATCGTAATTAGAGATAGAGCAAATATCGAGGCGCAGATTTATGGTGGTTCTGGCAGCCTCACGATCGATGTCCCGCATAACGTCGGGGCGCGAGTCGTCATCCGCGATGATGGCTCGGGCAGCGTGCACATCCTCGGAAACTACACGCTCGTGGATGACCTTGGGGATGACGATCGAGACATCGGCATCTGGGAATCTGCTGGTTACGACGACGCATTGCATCGTGTCGAGATCACATTTGACCCGGGGTCGGGAAGTTTCACGTTGAGGTAGGCTTGATTTTTGCCCTCTACCCGAAGTCAACAAAACGCCCCTCAGCAACTGAGGGGCGTTTTCTTTCTTCTTGATGATGTCAAAACGTTGAGCCAATGCTTCGCTACAGGTGAGCCATTGGACCGATCACAAGACCAAGCTGAGAAAAATGGCCCGGGGTGAGCGTGTGCGCTATTGAAAATCGGACCCGTTACCCTTCCGTCATGA
>DAOUDJ010000251.1:0-10553 GCA_034430795.1 Anaerolineales bacterium
GGGATAAGGTGAAATTACAGTCTGCCTATCCTGATAGGAAATCAAGACCTTGATTGTAGCGCTTATTGTGTGTCCAAGCACATTTTCTAGAACGGATGTCTATTTTCGGCCATCACAACCCTTTCAGGTGCCTTAAGGTAGCGGGGCTCAGATTCGAACTGAGGACCTTCAGGTTATGAGTTCGCTTCCTAAAATATGGGCCTTAGACCGTCAGGCTAGGTTCCCAAGGGTGGCCTTGCGATTCTCGACAACTCGGAACCCAGCGAGCATTAGTTTCAATTATCCTACACGCAGAGGGTCAACCTTGCAAGTTCAGTCTGGGTATAGGACAGGAACACCTCTAACCTCACTTTCATTGTTCTGAGTTGATAGTTGAATCTACAACTTAATATATCGGCAGGACCACCCGTACAGGGGCAGCCATTTATAGCTCCCCTGTACTCAACCAAAAATCTGGAAGGAAAAGAGATCACATGCGGGCCGATTCCAGTTCGGCCGTCAGGCGATCAAAGCGATTTTCCCGCTCATCCACGAACTTCTCGATGCCCTTCAAGATCCACTCGGGAGAGAGTTGAGCCTCCTCGATTACGTCTTCGAGATTCCCGCCTGTTCGCCAGCGATCGTCCCAGTCTGCCGAGAGAGCATACTCCTCAGACACCTTGTTGAAGAGCCAGTCGTGCATCAACCAGCGCCCTTGAGTAGTGATCACGGTCGAATCTACGCGATCGGCTGGTGTGATCACATTCTCTCGGTACTCAGCCGGTTGTCTGGCGAAGAGCTGCGGGCTGGCCGCATAGATGATTTTTATATTGAGTTTCTTTTTCTCCAGGTCAGGCATGATTTTCACGATGTTTGCCATTGCGCTTGTTCCCTGAACGATGAAAGCGCCCCCACGTGGAGCTCCCTCCGTATACTCGCGCACCACGTAGGCTCCCTTCGCGGCTTCAAAGTGGGATGGCATCCCAAGATTCTCTCGATCGGGGATTTCAATCGGTGGTCGAGTGAGGTGCAATGCGACAATAGGAACTTCGGTCCTAAGCGCGGCGCCTAACAGAACTGGGACTTCATTATGCTCCCAGGGGTGCAGATTGATGACTTGCCCTTCAGGAAAGAGTTGTGTGACTCCAGGCGCAAAGATACCAAAATGAGTGCGGCTGTCATCTGCAGTTTCGGGACCAGAGTGACCCGCCACCCACAACGTCTTACCGACCTTTAAATCGCAATCTTGCGCGAGTTGACTGAATAATCGCATCAGCCCATACATCAGGTACGAGAAGGAACCATAAGTCGAGGATGCTGCCCAGAATCCGTCGAATGATTTCTCGGGGTCATCGGCGAGGTTAACGGTTGCCAATCCGGCCATGATTCCAGAATTAGCGAACTCCGTAATCTCTTGCGGAAGGAGCACGCCTTCATCTGTGCCGTAGCGCTCGTACCATCCATAACCCTCGAAATCTTTATATTTGTCTGCAAAGCCGCTGATGTTCGTGGATCCGGCAAGATCGGCTGAACTGACAAGGAACAACGGTCGACCATATTTCGTCGCGCCAAATGCGTTCGCCCATGCACCCCACTTTGCCAGTGCGGCGCGATTGGCGACCTTCTCGCCCGGTTTTGCAAAGAGATCTGCGGGGTAATTCTCATAATCATAAAGAGCTGGATCCTCGAATGGGTTGCCTTGTTTTCCGAGTCGAAATCCCTTGACATTGAGAGGAACACTTTCGCCTATTTCCACGAGCGCATCCGCCAGGTAATCGATCAAAGTCTGGTCTTGGCGAAGCACTTCGATTACCGCGCGCAGGTTTGCTTCAAATTCTTCCCCGAAAGCCTCTGGACTCTCTGGTGGACCACCTCCGAAGTTCGTAAATTGAACGCCATATTTCTCTGCAAATGGTTCCTTCAACTTCCAGAAGAGTTCGCTGTTCATCTTATGCGGCGATCCGTGGGAAGCGTTATCATACTTGAGATAGCCGCGTCCTTTTCGAGTCTTAAACCATGCTGCGGCAGGGACACCATCCTCGCGCTCCCCCATAACCAGCTCCAGGACCGTCCTTAAGACCGGTTCCCATTCACTCCCTTCTTCCGTGCCCACGACCCTCCAGCCATGCGAGGCAAACCAATCCGTCGGCGTGCCGTAGACAGCGTCGCTGACGCGATGGTCGTCGATGCCATAGTCGTTCCAATCTACGAGATAGTGCAGATTATCCAAGCCAAGGCCCCAAGCCGAGTTCATAGTCTCATGTGTGGAACCTGGTGTGAGACCAGCTTCACCTTCAAAGCAAAATACCTTCACCTCTCCACAACCAGCGCGCTTAAGCGCCAGGGCTGCACCCGCAGCTGCGGGACTACCATGACCCGAAGGGCCCGTATTGAACTTCAAAAATAGCGTCTTGCCCTCCATCTCCGCATGCCCTGAGAGTCCCCCCCGGCGTCGGAAAGTGAGTAGATCTTCCCAGTAGAGCGCCTTGGTTTCCGCGTCTAGGACGAGATATATTTCATCCCCGGTTTGATCATATTTCACCCGCATGGCTTCGTTCAAAACCGCGAACGTGCAGTAAAGGAGCGGGATGGTATGCCCTGCCCCAAGGATAAAACGGTCACTAAATCTCTTCTCCGGATCTCGGATGTCCCAACGCATAGCACCGCTGAGCAGCAGGCTCACCATTGCATGAACCTTTGATCGAGATCCACCCGGGTGGCCGCTTTGTCGGTAGTTCAGAATGATATCGATGAGTTGATCGATGATATCGGCAGTTTTCTGCCACTGGTCAAGATTCTTCTCCAACTCTTGATATCGCTTATCAATTTGCTTCATTGATGCATTCACTGGTGTCTCCTTGGTGCCGATTTTTTATGGGCAAACCCTTATACTCGTGACCAGGCTTCTGCCCATACTCGTTTTGTACCCGCAATAATCTGTTCTGACGTCTCTCTCTCGTTTTGAGGCTTCACCTCAAAACCAACCCAGGGCAGCTCGTCTTTTCCATCACCCAGGTAACCGACCTTGAATAAAGCGCGAATGAAATCGACCAGTTCGTCGACGTCGTTACATCCGCCTGGCCAACCAAAGCGTGGGTGCATATCACCATATCCGGGTGTGTCCGGATCCACAACACCGTTGCCCACGTGAGCATGCACAAGGTGATCCTTCAATAGCGTGAGCGCAGGCTCGGCTTCTTCGTACAGCAGAGGTTGATGGCTGAGATCGTACATGAGTCCGAACTCGGGGTAATCCACTTTCACCGCTGCTGCAAAACCCGCCGCGTAATCACTTGGGCCAATCAAACATTTCTTATCGATCTCCCGATCGAAAGTCTCGCAAACCAGGGCCAACCCTTTCTCGCGCGCATACTCGGATACTTCTTTGACCGATTTGATCAGCTGTTCAAGCGCAGCAGGACGGTCCGTATCACCTGGGTCTTTGCCCGATAAGAACCCAACCCGTTTCGCACCCATCTCTGCCGCTTCATCGACATTCGATTTCAGTTGTACCACGGCCTGTTCTCGTTCTGCCTCGTCAAGACTATTCAGGTTCAGCCCTTGGAGTAGAAGAGATGGTTGTGCACCATATCCAACTTTGATATGTGTGTGATCCAGGACGGCTTTGGCATCTTTGCGTACCTTTGGATCCTTAATCCAACCTATTTCGATTCCGGTGAAAAAAGGGTCTTCCGCAATCTTGCTGATCGTTTCAAGGATGGGCCCTTCCCCACCTATCGTGTTCGGATAGGCCATGAAATGAACAATGCTCACCGTACAATATTGATCCCAGTGTTTATCCATCTTGATTCTCCTATTTCACTTATAGTTTGATCATTTTGTCATGACTACCGGATATTTCGGAACTTCCCCGCGGATGACTGCGAGCACGTCTTCGATCACCATCGCCATGCGGAAAAGAGCCTCGTCCGTATGTGAAGCCATGTGAGGCGAGAGCACGATGTTGTCCATATCGAGAAGAGGAAGGTTTCCAGGTAGAGGTTCAGGATCATACACATCGAACCCTCCTCGAGGGCAGTGTTAAGCGCCTCTTGCTCCAAATACTAGATGCAAGAATCTGTCGGGGTCAATAAGATACCGTCGTTGAGCCTAACGCTAATATTCCCCGAGCTACCCGGCGCATATCCTCTTTGGAACAAGGAATATGCGTGCAATACAATACTCTCTCGAAATTCATCCTCATTAAATGGGTTCAATTTAACATTTCCATTGCGCGGATAAAAAAATCCGGCTCTCCAAAATTTCCCGATTTGAATGCCAGAAGTATTGGGCCGCCCTGTTCATAGCAAACTGTCCAGGGCACACCTGGGTCGATCTCAGGCCCGACATAGATTTTTTTCACACCCAAGGCTCTTGCGATTACCGCCGATGTTTCCCCTCCGGTCACTATGTACTTCCTTACTTCTTGACTCTGTAGGTAACCCGTGAGTCTCGCAAACGTCTCTCCAATTATTTCCTCAGCCCGTCTCTTTCCAAGTGTTCTCTGGATATCTTCAACTTTTTCAGGGCTCGAGGTTGAATAAACCAAGATCGCCCCCTTATCAAGATTCCGTTCCACTTTATCTAGGATCAGCGAATAATTTTCCTCCCCCTCTGTCAATGCAATTGGATCTAGGAAAATTCCGGGGATTTGTTGAGATAAGATCTTCAGTTGTTCCTGTGTCGCCGTTGAACAACTGCCAGAGAGAATTGCGACTGGTCCGCCAAGCTTTGGCAATTCTAGTGGCAGAGGCTGGTTGGGAAGAAGTCCTACCCGACGATAATTTCTCGGGAGGCCCATGCTGACCGCAGAGCCGCCTGTAATTAACGCCATTCGTGAGCAAGCTTCTCCAATCGACATTAAATGTCGGTTCTCAAACGCGTCTACTACACCGAACCGGCAATCTTTCTCCAGTAATTCCCTCATGTGGTCTTCAATCGCACTTGACCCATTCTCGACGATATTGATTGGGATTAATCCAACAGATCCACTAGCGCGACATTGTTTACCAAGAAAACGCACCAGATTTGAATCTCGCATGGGCGTTAGAGGATGGTCCTTCATGCTTGAATCAGACAAAAGTTGATTGTGCACAAAGAGGTGTCCTTGGAAGACGACCCTGCCATTCTCTGGAAACGCGGGGCATACGATAGTGAAGTCGCTATCCAAGAAATCAAGAAGGGCTTCGCTTACTTGTCCAATATTGCCATCCTCAGTAGAATCGAAAGTTGAGCAGTATTTGAAGAAATATTGCTTAGCGCCGGCCTTTTTTAGCCATTTTGCACTTTCAACAGATTGTGCAACTGCATCTTCAGTTGGTGCGGACCTGGTTTTTAAGGCAATCACTATCGCATCTGTGTCCGGGGGAGCCTCACCACTTGGCATCCCCAATATTTGAAGCACCCTCATTCCGTTTTTTGAGAGCATTAAGGCTAAATCTGATGCTCCAGTTACGTCATCAGCTATGCACCCGAGGATCATCTCTTCTTTTTCCACTTGTCTATGTACTTAATAATGCCGCTTTCATCGAATTCTTGATGAGCTTTTCTATGACCTGAGGAACTCCTTGGCCACAGAAACCGCCCGACCTGCATTTGGAGCATAACCATCAGCACCAATAGATTCAGCAAAATCAGGAGTTACAGGAGCACCTCCTATAAGAACTTTAACTCGATTACGCACATCGCTCTCTTCGAGAGCTAGGATTACATCTTTCATGCTACCCATTGTAGTAGTAAGTAAAGCCGACATTCCAATCAAGTCAACGCCATCTTGGGCTGCTGCCACAAATTTCTCGGCAGGGACGTCCACCCCCAAATCCACGACCACTATACCCGCACCCTCCATCATCATTCCCACTAGACTTTTCCCAATGTCATGCAAGTCTCCCTTCACAGTACCCATTGCTATCTTCCCGATCGGCTCTACACCAGATTCGGCAAGAATTGGTTTCAGAATGTCTAACCCCGCCTGCATCGCCCTGGCAGCCACCAGCATTTCCGGGACGAAAAATTTTTGGTCTTCGAATAGCTGCCCGACCTCATCCATTGCAGGAATCAGCGCGTTGTTTTGCACAACTTCCGCCTGAATACTAGCTTCCATGGCCTGGTTGACAAGCCCTGGAACTGCCTCAATATCACCATCTATTACACACTTGCAGATCTCCTCTAATAGCTCCATAGCATCGATCCTCCATCGTTATCATTTTGTGTCGACCTGTTCCAAGATAAATAGGTTTCATTAACTAGGTCTGTTAACATCTGTTTCGATCAATTGATATTTCAAACGAAAAGACCGACTTGTAAGGATCTGCCTTTCATTTTTTCCAACACCGGGCCCTTTAACTTGCAACTTGCGCACCACTGGACAACTCACTCGCGACTTACAGATTCTGGATTACGCTTGCCAAGTGCTCAACAGCCAATCTTGGACTTATTAATATCGGAATGGTTCCTTTCTCCTTTGTAATCTTTGGAAGAACCCTTGCCATTGATGCTTGTGCAAAAACGATCACATCAGAGACATTCACGAGTTCCTGCAATCCATTAATGACAATACCGTCATGTGTTTCCGGGTCTCCAGTGATTACAGCATCAAATGCGCCTTCGAATAACTTCGGGAACACCATTACATCTTTTCCTAATTTCTTTGCCTGATTTCGAATCAATTCGCTAGTAGGCTCTAATGTAGTAGATAAAGTAGCTGCCACACCAATACGACTTCCCGTACTAATTGCCACATTGACCATTGGCAGATCAACGCGCAACACCGGGATCCTTACCGCCGATCGCCCTTGCTCAACAGCTGGTCCCAACGTCGAGCAAGTGACAAGGACAAGATCCGCACCCACACTCTCGGCCGATACCAAGTAATCGGTCAATCGTTGGATTGTAAGCTCGGAGAGCGAACCGCTTCTTATGGTTTCTTGTAGCAAGCTCTCATCAACAATATGGAATCGATCGATTTCCGGAATTAATTCATTACTAAGAGCATCAAACTCCGCAGGCAAAGAAGTAACAGTGTGAATGAATGACAGCCTAGTCATTGATCCCTTCCACTATACATAGCAATTAGAAAGTTTCATTCTGATATGCACCAGTTAATGACAACCACATTCTTGGATGGTCTCATACATCGCCAGGTCGTTCCTGATCGGTGTTTGGGGCTGGATATTGTGTACTTGGGAGAAAACAAATTGACCTGCCATAGTTCTATATTTAATAACTGGTTTCTTCTAATAATCACGATATCTTCGGAAGCTTTCAAACATAGCGACAATATTTTGGGGAGGTACTTCGGGGCTAATATTGTGGATATGGCTGAACACGAATCCTCCATCCTTTGCGAATAGTTCAATATTTTTCTTTACATCATCTGCAACCTCTTGTGGTGTCTTCCATGGAAGTACAGTTTGAGTATCTACTCCGCCCCCCCAAAACGTTAGATCCTTCCCATATTCCTTCTTAAGTTCCACAGGATCCATATTTGCAGCAGTCCATTGAACAGGGTTAATAATATCTAAACCAATATCGATAAGATCCGGTAAGAACGGCTTTATCGATCCACAGCTATGTAGAAAAATAAAAGCATCAGGCTGCTTTTTGTGAATAAAGTCGTAAATTATCTTATGCCGCGGCTTAATAACCTCTCGAAATATCTTGGGGGAAATTATAGGGCCAGTTTGCATGCCCAGATCATCATTGACTTTTATCACTTGAATATATGGGTTTGTTGCTTCAAGCAGAATATCTAGCCTATTAAGGCTGATTTCTAAAAGACGATCGAGCAATAATTCTATTTTCTTACGGTCTACTAAAAGGTCAATTAGGAATTGGTCGGTTCGGCATAAATACTGAGCTGTTTCAAAAAGGCTAACTCCAGCGTTAAGTAGTAAGGCATAATTAGTTGTTTCGAATAACTTCTTTGCATATTCACCCAGCAGCTTTGGAAAATCTGGATCTGAGGATCGATCCATAAGGGGGCGGGACATACTAGCCCACATATTCTTTGAAAAATAGCTCCCTGGTTTATTATATTCGCTGGCTTCTGCACCAAGTAAAGGCCAGAATGTTTGGTCAAAGAAATGCCCCTCTTGAGGCATCAAAGCCAATGTATCTCCATCATTGTCCTTAAATAACCAATCACCATCTTGCTTCTCCAAATGTATCCATGGGGGAATTTTAGCTAGCGCTCCATTATTTAACCGCCAATCTGACCAACCGGAAGTATCCTGACAATACTGCCATGTCGCATCAACCACATCAATTTCAAATTTATCTAAGTACCAATTCTCTGGCATTGCTAACTGCTGGATAACTTCATAGACAGCAATCGGTTCGTTATTAATCCCAAGGTACTGTTTGAGATTGTTGTAGGCAACAGCTGAAATAGTGGTAGTCGAGCACCCTCCCGAATCTAGTGGTATTCTGTCGGGCTCTATGTGTTTAAGAGAACATATTAGCCTTTCTCTTGAATTCACTTCCTGCTCCTTGAATAATCAGCGCCATCTGATAAATGATTTGATTTAACTATCTGCTGATATCACTGAAATTTATTTCGCCTGTTTGAGGATGGCTTTTTTTCTACTTGCGACAGTTCAAAGTAAGATGCTCAAAGTAGTAATGATTTGCTTTAGAGCTTCATCTAACTGTGAATAACTCAGATAGACAAAATCTTAATTTCATAAAATGCCCCGGATTGAAGTAGGCGCGATTGCTAAGACCTGGAACCTACAATAGAAAAATCGCTGTGGTTGATTTGACAGCTACATCGCAACCAGGTTGATATAGAACAAGTTTTCAAGGTAGAAATTGAACTTTATGTAGATTCCTTGGATTTATATTACCTGCCTCGAAGGGCTTCTTCGAAGATTATTGACACTTCTTTCAAGTGATCATGTGTATAGCGTTCGCATGCCACAGAGTCACCAGCTGCAAATGCCTCGAAGATTAGATAGTGTTGGTCATTTGATCGCCTAATGTTATCTGCTGTATTTATATAAGCACGTACGTAGCGATCAATATCGTCTCTGAGATTTGAAATAGCCTGCGCCAATCGAGGGAGACCTGTTGCTTTATAAATAGTCATATGGAAATCTCGATCCACCATCAACCACTGAGATGATTCATCAATAAGATGTTCCATTTCAGGAAGTAATGTTTCTGCTTTTCTTACTGTTGATGCAGTTCTTTTCTTTGCTCCGATACTGGCTGCTGGACCTTCAAGCATCTCTCGAATAATAAAAATCTCTCGAATCTCTTCCACACTTAATTCCGAGACAGTGGCGCCTCTTTTTGAAGAAAATTCAACCAAACCTTCACTTTCAAGTACCCGAAGTGCTTGGCGCACAGGTGTTCTGCTAACACCCAATCGTTTACCAAGCTCCTCTTGGTCAAGCGGCTGACCAGGTGCCAACACTGCTGTTACTATTGCTCGCCTAAGTTTATTTACGACAAGCTTTTCAAGTGAAGGAGGCTTATCTAAAGAGGAAAGTCCATTTTTGTCCATCTATACCCTTTAATAATAACGTAATCGAATAATACGGATAGCGATAATTTTATCTTGAGTTTAGATAAATCCTAACTAGCTCGAAGATTACTATCAAGTCATTTGAACATAATAATCGAGTTTCAAGTCCCAGAAACAGCAGGAATTGGCTATTTTAAGCCCATTCAAACTACCTCATTGCGTTTCCGCCGCTTCCTTAATTAGCCTTTTAACCATCTTGGTGGACTTCCTAAATGGTTTGAGCGACGAGGTTGGTTTTTCAGTCACGCAAGAATTCATTCCGATGCCGTTCTTTGCTATTCATGGCGGAATATCGCGTTCCGGCCGCGGCCAAGGTAAGGCTGGTCTTGAACAATCAGCCTTGCCTGATGGTTTCGTCACATACCTGACTACCCTTAGGTATTGTCTGTGTAGCTTGCCACACCAACCATAACGGCGCAGACGGTTCAGCCGTTTCCAAATGAGCTTGCACCTTTACAAGTTCAAACCAAGTGTCTGCCTACTGCCAAGTATGGAGATCCTTCCAGCGCGGGATCTAGAGTAAATCTTACTGGTTTACTATAGAATAGCCATCCTTTTCGATAAATCCCTGATAATCCGTATCGATTGTATGAATTAATTAATTCCTGATGATTAAGTTGAATAATCGTGGCCGATGTGTTCTGTATCCAGAATACACACTTTTCAATCTTTTGTCAACAAAAAATCCCGATTATCACACATATATATATATTTCCATTTATCATCTAAGAATTAAATATACGATTACATTCACTTGACAGGCAAGGCGGTATCCTGTATTCTGTATACATCGCAAATAAACACATAATTACGAGAGCAACAATTCATCGATTCACATCAGACGCAAATAGGTTATCCAATATATGCCCTCTTATTTATCTACATCTACACCAAGACAATCAACTTATGCCCGAACAGAAAACGATGACAGAGGTGGTCGGGAAAAACTGGACAGTGCTATAAGTGAAAAGCTGCTCTAAACTATGGAGATCAAAAGGAGCAGCGGAGATGACAAGACGACCAAGAAGGAATCACGGAGCAGCGT
>DAOUDJ010000252.1:0-6967 GCA_034430795.1 Anaerolineales bacterium
ACCGTGATGGCTTCATCCGGGCGAGCATCCAGTATTTTCCCTTCAACAGTTGGCATGTAGATGCTTGCTAGAAGGATAATAAGAAGCACTGCTGTCAGAATGCCGACGATGGCCAGCACTGTCCCTAATTTATAGTTGCCTTTCATTACGCGCCTCCTTAGAAATTGCTTGTGAGGAATGAGCAGTCACACGAAATGCTCTTCTTCAGGTACCCGGGTTGAGGGTATGAGCGATGCGCAGTAAGAATTCCCCATTCCACGGGTATTTTATTAGACAAGAGGAACCGTGATCTATAGTTATAGTTGGTCACGGTTCCTCTATGCTTTATTCTTCGTTAATTAAATGTTTCTTAAAGTATGGCACAACGGTGAAGAGCAACACGCCAAGGGCAAGAAGCGAACCATAGAGGTAGTCCCATGTTTTCATGCGGAAGATTTGAGTGAAGGCATCAATCGCTAAGATGGCAGTCGTGCCAATAACGGCTAACCACCAGCCTTTGCGTTTGCCAACAGCCAGCAGCGGAATGGATATGAACAACAGGATGACCGCTACCCAATTGACCTCGCCAGCCCAGTTGAACAGCCACCAGGTGAAATCCTGATACATGGGGTGACCCGGGCGGGTCATCATCGTGCGTTGAGCGCCGATGCCGATCGTGAAGGCATGTGTGCACAGCATACCGATGAAGGTCAGGGCGCCAAAGAGGGTCCATTTCTGAATAGTCTCGGCTTTACGCAGGAAAATAAAGCTCCAGTACCCCGACAAGCCAATGGCTGAGATGATCAAGGGGATCGGAAAACCGTCAACCCAGCTGATATAGGGCAGGAACATAAACATGCCGCCAATTGCGGGCAGTGCCAGAAGGGCCATGGCCACTGGATAGGTCCATTCTTCGCCTTTCCTGATCTCCTGTGAAATGAGGATCAGGGCAATGCCAGCTACAAAAATTATCGCCCGCCAGACAGGGTAAAAGAGATCAAAGAGCGGTATCCCACTTGAGAAAGCCGGGTTACCAGCTTCGATATGGATGATTAAATCGGTTAAAACCCTTTCTAAAGCTGTTTGCACGATGAATGGGATGACGGCTGCCATCAGCAACCCGATGAGGATTGCCACGACCGACATGATCGTATGATTCTTCTGTGGGGTTTCTTTCATTTTCCTTCTCCTGGGGTTGGTATAAGAATTACGCGCTTGTGAGGATTATCACATAAAAACACTGAATAGTTGTTGCGTTAACGCAAATAATCCCCCAGACGAGAGAATATTTGTTTAAGGAATTGGGTTCTTTGCTTCGGTGGGGAGCATACAAGTTTCAAAGAAGGGAGAAGGTAGGCGAGGCAGCTATCCCTTCGCGTCGCGGTTAATTCTCAGGCGTTTTTTGAATTAATCGTCTATGAAAGTGGTTGGGGGAGTACTGCCTTAAGGTCGGGTGTCAGAAATGGCGGCCTTCCAACATCTAACTAACCTGACTGGAGCCGGCTAAAGCAGCGAGACCTTCCTGATCCGTGATCGAAAACTCCGTGCGGGTGATATGGATCAGATTCTCGTCTGAGAAACGGTAGAGAATCCGGCACACCATCTCACGGGTTGTCCCAACATAGGCGGCCATCGTATCCAGGGTGAGGTCGCGCGCCACCGGATCCTCACCCGTACTGCCATAGCGCTCAAGCATCAAATTCGCGAGACGTCCGGCGACAGGTTGGAAGGCGAGGCTTTCCACGATGTTGCTGGCTTGTTTCATGCGCATAACGAGCAAACCGCAAAGCGACCAGAGCGCCTCCCCGTTGGCGATTAGAAAGGGAAGCAGGTCCTCGCGCGACCAGGATACCAACGAGCCTGAATCAACGGATTGAAGGGAGACGGGCATAGTGGAATCTTCTTCGAAGAAGCTTAACCCCCAGAATACATCACCCTGGGTGAGGGTGACGACCACCAAATTCCGGCCCTCTTCAGATTCTTTTACCCCGTGGATCGTTCCCTCCTTCACCAGCATCAGATATGGCCACAGCTCACCGTGTAAGGTGATGAATTCACCTTTATCAAATCGTCGCTGACGTGCCAATGAGGCAATTTCCGCCCTACGGGTTTCATTGAAGTGTGCGAATGGATTGATATCTTTTAGTAGCCTCTGAAGGTCACTCAATAGCTTGCTCCTAGGTTTGTTCGTGCGATCAATCTTCTGCCCAGTGGACAAGGAACTTTAACACAAAACCGATGATTTCTCCATATGTGCACCTGTCGCCCGCGCTGGCAGGCTGATTGGCAAACTGGGTTAACGTTGCAATGGAAGGGTTAATTCTTCACAGCTCTCCTCACACCATGGAGTTCGTATGCAATGCGGAGGCAGCGGAAACAATTACGGAACTGTCTGTGACCGTCCCTTAAATTGGCTCATGTATAGCTTATGGTAGAAACCACCTTGCGCCAGTAGCTCATCATGGGTGCCGCGCTCGATGATGCGACCGTCGTCGATGACGAGAAGCTTGTCGGCGCCGCGGATGGTGCTTAAGCGATGAGCGATAACAAAGCTGGTGCGTCCCTCCATAAGCCGGGACAGCGCTGCCTGGATACGGACTTCGGTGCGAGTATCAACACTGCTGGTGGCTTCATCCAGAATTAATATATCTGGATCGGAGATGATGGCGCGGGCGACGGCCAACAGCTGGCGTTGTCCCTGACTCAAATTGCTGCCGCGCTCGGAGAGTTGTGTGTCGTATCCCTGGGGTAGTCGGCGGATGAATGGATCGGCGTCTGCCAACTTCGCAGCCTCGATACATTCCTCGTCGCTAGCCTCGAGCCGGCCGTAGCGGATATTTTCCATCACCGATTCGGAGAAGAGAAAAGTGTCATGAAGAACGATGCCCAATTGGCGGCGCAAACTCGCTTTCTGCACCTGGCGGATGTTATGCCCATCGATGAAGATTGCACCGTCGTCGACGTCATAAAAACGAGTGAGCAGGTTAATCATCGTTGTTTTGCCTGCCCCGGTTGGTCCTACAAACGCGATGGCCTCCCCGGGCTGCGCCGTTAGACTCATATCCTTGATAACAGGCACATTAGGCACATAACCGAAGTCGACGTTTTCAAAAACAACCTTCCCAAGGACATCATCCAGGGTGATTGCATCTGGCTCATCGGCGAGTTCCGGCTCTACGTCGATGATCTCAAAGATGCGCTCTGCACCGGCCAGGGCGGACTGGATTTGGTTGTAAAGGTTTCCTAATTGCCGCAGTGGTGCGGCAAAGCGACGGGAATACGTGTAAAAGGTAACAATGGTGCCGATGGTGGCTAAACCCTGTAGTACCATCCAGCCGCCCAGGCCGGCCAGGATGGCAATATTGGCGTTGCTGAGGATGCCCATCAAGGGGGGGATTAACAATGCGTATGTTTGTGCTTTAATGCCAACCTTGCGCACCTGCTCATTTGCAGCGTTGAAATCGGCGAGAGCGGTTGATTCTTGTCTAAATGCGATGATGACGCGCTGCCCGCTGATCATCTCCTCCAGCTTACCGTTCAATTTGCCGATGTCCTGCTGATACTTTCGGAAACTTTGGCGTGTGCGCTTGCCCACAAAACCAACCAACCAAAGCATAAAGGGGAAAATAATCATCGAACCCAGGGCGAGCCAAAAATTGATCGCAAACATCATCGCTAGAATCCCGACCAGCGTAAGCACTCCACCGAACAGGTCCGTTACATTCTGGGAAAGCACCCGATTGATGGCGTCCATGTCGTTCGTCAGGCGGCTCATCAGGTCACCGTGGGGGTGTCGGTCAAAAAAGCTAATCGAGAGTGTCTGCAAATGTTCAAATAACTTTCGGCGAAGGTCACGCATCGCTTGTTGGGATATCCTGGCCATAACCAAGCCCTGGGCCGATTGGGTCAGCCACACACCAATATACGCAGCCAGCATCAGCAGCGCGATATTCCAAAGTCCGGTCAGGTCGCGAGTGGCGATGGATTTGTCTATGGCTACACCGATCAGGTAGGTGGTGAGAAGACTCAGTAGCGTGCTTATGATCACGAAGATGACCACGGATAAAAAGGACCAGCGATAGGGTCGCAGTGTGGCGAGCAAGCGGCGCAGCGTGCCCCGTACGTCGCTGGCTCTTTCGATGCGCGCCCGTGCGCCTCTGCCGCCCGGACCCGGCATGCCGGTGTCTGATTGGGGAGCTGGTTGACGAGAGGGTTTTTCGGTTGCCTGATTAGTCATCATGCCCTCCACCGTCACCACCCAATTGGGAATCGTAAATTTCCTGGTAAATAGGGCTGGAGGTCATCAACTCTGTGTGGGTGCCTTCAGCGACGATTTGCCCTCTATCCAGCACAACGATCTTGTCGGCGTTCAGTACGGTACTGATGCGTTGAGCGATGACGAAAGTCGTGCTCTCGGTCATTAGCTTGTCCAATGCCGTTTCTATCAAGACCTCGGTTTCCACGTCTACAGCGCTGGTGCTGTCGTCCAGAATCAGGATCTTAGGTCGAATCAATACTGCGCGGGCGATGGCAAGCCGCTGCTTTTGTCCGCCGGAAAGGTTGACCCCCCTCTGTCCTAGAACCGTATCGTATTGATTAGGGAATGACATGATGAAATCATGGGCTTGAGCGGTCTGGGCTGCGGAGATGACTTCTTCTTCTGGGGCGCCAGGGCGGCCGTAGCGAATATTGTCGCGGATGGTTCCGCTGAATAGCACCGTCTCCTGAAGCGCTATGCCGGTTTGAGCGCGTAACAGAGCCAGCGGCAGATCGCGTACATCTATGCCGTCCAGGGTTACGCAACCTTGTTCAACATCGTAATAGCGAGGTATCAGTTTAACCAGGCTGGATTTGCCCGATCCAGTTGCGCCAAGAATGGCGACCGTCTGACCCGGTTCTGCCACCAGATTGATATCCCTGAGAACCGGTTCACCGCAGTTGTGGTTATAGCTGAAGCAGACGTTTTCGAAGGTTACTCGGCCCTTTACACTGGCCAGTATCTGTGTTTGTGAACGATCCTGCACGTCAGGAGTGCTGTCCAGCACTTCATAAATGCGAGCGGCAGAGGCATCGGCAGCGGAGAGTGGGCCGACCATGCCGCCCAGCATCAGCATCGGGAAGAGGGAGTAGGATAAATAATTGATCGAAGCCACCATCTCTCCCACGGTGAGATCTCCCTGGATGACCATGTTTCCGCCCAGCCACACAACGCCCACGATTCCTATGTTGACCAGGAACATCATCGTTGGGATCAGCAGGGCCAGGAGCTGCATCACGCGGATATTCTCTGTCATCAGGTTGATGTTCGCACCATCAAAGCGTGTATTTTCATGCTCTGAGCGTACGAGGCTTTGACCACGCGCACACCCGCCAGGTTCTCCTGTAAGACCTGGTTCAACTTATCCAACTTCTTCTGAACACCCAGAAAGAGCGGTTGGGCTTTTGCGCCGATGATCCAGATCAGCCCCCAGATCAGGGGGGTGAGAGCAAGCATTAACAGTGCAAGTTGCCAACTGGTCAGAATCAGCATCACGATGCTGCCGATCATCCAGAGCGGCGCGCGCGTGAGGATTCGCAAAGACATCTGCACGATCGTCTGTACCTGGTTGACATCGCTGGTGGTGCGCACCATCAATTGACCGGTCTGGAGGTGATCCAGGTTGCCAAATGAAAAGGTCTGGATTTTCCGTACGATAGTGCTGCGCAGGTCTGCGCCAACCCCTTGCGCCACGCGCACCGAGAACACCGTATTGCCAACGGAGAATCCAGCGCTGAGGACGGCTGCCCCGAGCATCAGAAGGGAAGTGGTCAGGATGGTTTGTAGATCGTGATTTTGAATGCCATCGTCAATAATTCGCTGAGTCAAGCGCGGGATCGCCAGATCAGCGGCCACTACGCCCAGCAGCAGCGTTATGGAGAGGATGGCTTCTTTTCGATAAGGGCTGACAAAAGACAGTATTCGTCGGAAGGATTTCATAGTTTGTATAGCAAGTCGCTAAGGTGCTACTCAATTACGTCATTCTGGGCTACCGCAGGGAGCGAAGAATCTCGGCTATGCCGAAAAGATCACTGCGGTTTGGTGAGATAGTTCGCCACTCTGCTCCTCATAATGACAATGAAGCAGGGGGCTGAGCAGCAACGTCGTTAAGTATAGATCAACCCCCCTCATTACTGGAAGTGAATAGTCATATCCTTCTTCCAGAAGTCCCTCCCATCAGTATTGAAGGTGTGTTTGGATTACGGAACGTATTGCCTTTGTTGGGCTTTGTTTTCCATGTCATCCAAGCAAAAGGGGCAGAGTTTTCCAGCCCCTTTTGGGAGTGTTCTTGCTGACCCCACCCGCGGGTTATGAGTGAACCGGGTTATTAGAATTCCATCTTCTAGGTTGCCGGATCCTGCTTCCCGAGCAGACTCGCTTTGAAAGCTGGGATTAGGAGCGAGATCGTGAGTAATACGCCCAGTGTCCCGGCGACTAAGAAATCGGATGTTTGCATCCTGATGATGTGCGTTGGATAGTTGGCGACAATCACTGTCACACCAGCAATCAGCCCCAACCACCAACCGGTTTGTTTGCGCGAGGCCAATAACGGTATGGCGATGATGCACATCACAAAGGCGATGAAGTTCATTGGCGCTTCAAACCCATAAATTGTTATCATGGGATCGGTGAATAGAGGTTTGTCGGGGCGATCCATCAACCCCTTCACGCCGTGATTAACCAGGACAATGATATGTGCAGGGACAATGCCCAACATGGTGAACACGAAGAATCGGGCAGTTTTTTCTATGCGACTGCCCACCTTTATCAACAAAAACGTCCAGAAAGTAATCAAGCCGAATATAAGGAGAAGCGCGGCTGGCGCAGGTTTCCCAAACTGGACCAAAAACGGCAGGGATGTGTAAATTCCGAAAAGCGTAGGAAATGAGATGCAACTGAGCGCCACAGGCCATGCCCAGGTTTCTCCTTTCCAAAGGGGATAGGCGATTA
>DAOUDJ010000253.1:0-3521 GCA_034430795.1 Anaerolineales bacterium
TTGAGTTAAAACGCTTAGATGAAGTAGAGTTTGGAAGCTAGTTGATAGAGAGACCGGTCCAGCATGATCGAAATTGTCTGGGAGTTCGTCGTCAAGGAGAAGGCCCAAGGCCAGTTCGAGCTGGCGTATGGCCCAGGCGGCGCGTGGAGCAAGCTGTTTGCAAAGGGCCCGGGCTTCCGAGGCACCACTTTGCTGCATGACACGAAGAATCCGCGGCGGTATCTGGTGATCGACTTATGGGACACACTGGCCCAGCGTGAGCAGATACTAGCCGAACGCAAGGAAGCGTACTCTGACCTGAACGCCGACTTCGCCGAGTGGACCGAGTCAAAGACTGAGGTGGGTATCTTCAGAGTGCGGGCAGAGGCGACGGTGCGCCCTCGCGGAAGGGCACGGCGAAACAATGCTTGAGAGGCCCGTAGATGGAGCCGCCGAACTACTCGCTGAAAGCCAATGCGGCTGGCGGGCGAATGTGCATCGGTGCCTCGCCAGCCTAGCAGCCCAACAATGAAGGCATCAAGTCCGAGCCGCCGATCGGTTTAACTCGAGGCCGTTAGGTGGCAGCATGGAGTCACGTTTTATGGACCCTTGGGGAGATCCTAAACCGGATTTCAAGTGGCCGGTTAGTGTCGCACAACCGATTATGGTTCCAGCGGAGAAGGTCTGGGACACGATCTCGATGGCGGGCAACCTCGAGCTTTGCCATCCCTTTTGTGCTCAGAATCCTGTAGAGGAGTGGCCCGGCGAAGGGTCCCGGGATAAGGTTCACTACCTTAGTAGTTGGGTCTACGAGCGGCAGTTCTGCCAGTGGATAGATGGGGTTGGTTATGACCTCGAGATCGGTAGGCCTGGGGGGAGGAAGTCGTTCGTGTCGTGGCGGATCGTGCCTACGGATAGCCACACCTGCGTGCTTAGAATTACGGTCTATCCGCACATCCTTCAAAACCAACCCTTGGTGATCCGTTGGCTTTCACACACACTTTACATTAGTCCAAACCTCAGAAGTTATTTGTCATCTGTGACGCGAGGCTTCGAGTGGTATGTAACTCACGGTGAACCTGTACCTCGGAATCAATTTGGCTCCCATCCATGGTTCTCCACGCCCAGCGGATCTAAGCGTACCTCCTAGCAACTCTAAGAACACAGCCAGGGTGGGGGTACTATCAGGGCGTTATTATGGAAATAATCGGCAGCTCATAGCTGATTTTATGAATTTGTATAATTGCGCGTACGAGAGGGCCAATAGAGCCCCTCGACCGACTAATGTAAAGCGAATCGAAAATACCTCAGGAGGCAAAAATGAATTTCTAAAAAATTCATTGCTTTTTTCTGTTTTATTAACCATGGCTGCGTTGCTCTCTACAGCCTGTGCAGGGGAGCAGCCACCCCCCTGTGTCACCCAGTGTGATTGTGGCCACCGAGACGGCAATCCTCTCATCATCAGCTACTCCGCTACCCCATCAGTCCCCAACATCGACTCCTGATTGGAGTGATAGTCCATCCTATCGAACCCAAATCAAGATCACAACTTCTTCGGATTGGACAAACGTTCGTTTGGTTCAAGGAGTCTGGCATTCCCATTCCCTGGTTTCAGCGAGTGATCAAGCGATTGTTGGAGAAATGAACGTGGACTTTATCCAACTGGGTCAATCTATCAACCGGGCTAAAGGGGGGAAGGAGGTTGAGTTGATTGTTGATGTTTCCTTCACCAACCTCGAGCCAGGAGGCGAGCTTATCTTTGAAATCGATCGCGGCAATTTTGGATCAACTCAAGTTGAGATTTTTAAAATCATCGATAATACACCTGTATTTGTCACTGTCTTCAATTGGGAAGATATCCAATCATCCGGACCCAACTCGGAGAAGTTTGAGGTTTCGGCGGATGCATTTCTCGATCCAATACCCAACGAGTACGTTGTTATCGCACAGCTAAACTTTTGGTATTATGGACCAGGAAAATATGGAGGTTTTGAGAACGGGGATGGTAGCCGGGATACGCCGCTAACTCCCCTCTTGGGATACACCTACAACGCCGGAGATCCCGCAGTGGTCTACCAACAAATCGAATGGGCTGTTGAATATGGGGTGGATGCATTCTCCATTGAGTGGACAACCCCTCGCGGGGTTGGATGCTGTGGATCGATGGAAGACACGCTGGATGATGTCTTTTTAAAGTCACCCAACATCCATAAGGTGCGCTGGGCTATTTTCTATGATTTTATACTCCGGTTAATGCAAACCGAAGAATTGCAGGGGCAATTTACATTTCCCGTCAACTTCGACCAACCCGCTGTATATGAGACATTTGTCGATGATTTTGTCCACTTTGCAGAGAAGTACTTCGACCATCCCCAATACCTGAAGATCGATGAGCGTCCCGTGATCTATATTTGGGCAACCAATAGTTACCGGGGAGATCTTGGAGGCGCTATCAAAGAAGCCCGGGAGCGGGTGGCGGAACTTGGCTTTGACGTCTTCATTGTTGGTGATGAAGTATGTGTGGGTTGTTTTAATTCTGACCACGCCTCTCAATTTGACGGCAGCAGCACCTTTACATTTCTGATCCCAGGCATTGATAATCACTCGGCGAATAATATAGGAGAAGCAGCCGAGGCAGTGGATTGGGCTTTTGAGTGGTGGCGAAATAAACTGACTGGATTGAAGGTATCTGGACGGGACGAATTGGTCAATTTCCAGCCCGCCTGGGCGCCCCAATATGATGAGCGCAGTATTATTGACAGAGATAACCCAATTTACGTTCCAGCTGAAAGCAAAGACCAGGTCATTCAGATGGCTGAAGTCGCTCGCAAACATGCAGAGCCTGCGGGGGAGCATGACTTGAAACTGATCTGGCTTAACACCTGGAACTGCTGGGGTGAGACAACAACCGTGGAACCCACTACCGAAGGGGGTCCAAAGTATCCTGCTGGAAATTACCACTTCGATATGCTGGAAGTTGTCAGAGAGGTTTTCGGCAGCGCCACCTACTATACTTCTCCCCTGCCGTGATCTGCAGAAGGGTTACTCTGGCACACAGAGTTTGGGATAGATTTTGAAGGGATGCTTAAGAACTGGCGGGGGGACTAAGAGAGGGGGAGAGAAATTTTTGAGGGTTTGCAGGTTTAAAAGTTAGCTCCCCTGAATAAAGCTATATAACCACGACAACAGTTGGTATCGGTCCAGGATAGGAAAAATGACGAAAAATTGAAAAAGTATGGGAGAAGTGGCGAAAAATATATTTCAAATAGCGACGAAGGTCAATTTTGAAAAATGACAAAGAAAAAGTACCGTTTTGGGTGGCTTCCTTAGCATCTTCGCATAAATATTTATGCAAACGGCGCGCATTAACCATCAAAGCCGCCAAATAGAGCATCATGCGCGACCTGATCAAACCTCGAACAGGCAACTTGATGATCATGAGTATTCTGCGTTGAAGATACTCGGCAAATTCACATCTCATATTGTCCCGCCTATAGATTATGGTCATCAATCCAGGAGATCATATTAAAGTTGTAACTTCA
>DAOUDJ010000254.1:0-37839 GCA_034430795.1 Anaerolineales bacterium
TGAAACAGTCTATATACGCCGTTTCTGCGGCTTGAAACTCGATTGTTAAGGTGCATTTGCCTGTATCATTGTTTTTGACGTTAATGAAATTAGTCAAAACTCAAGATTAGAGGCAGCAACAATAATTGAGAGGCGGTATCTGCCTGGAGGAATTAGATAACTCAAAGTAAAAGGTTGGACGGCGGTATCAAAACTGAATATAGCCTTTGCACGATCTACGTTAGGCCAATCTTTTTCCTCTGTGAGAATAGATGATCTGTGCTCTGGATCAACTATGTGTCCAATATCACAATGTTTATACGTTCCGGGGGAGATTGCAGGCAAGAAGATAGTTCTATAATGAGACCAAACTAAGTTCATAGGTAGAAAAGTATCTACAGTATCATAGCTTCCATCGGCTTGAAACCTCAATAATTCTGATGCAAATATCTCAACTGATTCTGCTTTATGATTTCCTGAGTTTGATACCCTAAGCCTGAAGTAATAGGTATCAACAACTTGTTCTTTTGGAAGCTTCGAAGGATCGCTGGGAAGAAAAGAAGCCCCTCCTCTATACTCGTAGCTATAACGCATTTTTGTCTTGTGGCAATCAGGGGGTTTTAAGTCTAATTCGACCTGGAGCTTTGGCCTAAGAAGCCACATTCTGATTTTGTCCTGGAATATGGCAATGATTGCAACCAATGCGAGGATTACGGTTCCCATGGCTACTATCCAATCAGTTATCATAATCATTGACAGCTCCTACACTAATCAGCAAAACGTAATATTGGTTGCCTTACATCCCCGACCTGATCCGCCAGGTCTCGGTCCATCACCGGCAATCCCAGCAACCTCATCATACAACTTCGTTGGTAAATCGCCCCGCATCCCCGGTCGCTTCCAGCGATGGTGGCTACAACGAGGGATTATCCGGGTAGAGCGTAGTTAATTCTCACTTTCCGATAGGATTACAAGTCGAATCATAATACCGGTCAAGTATACGAAAGATTCAACTTCTGACAGCTTCAATTGAGGTTTCGAACCGCCCTCCTTCACCGCGTGACGAAAATTATTCGCATAACTAATATACTCTTTCAAAATTGCCTTGTACTCTATTGACGCTTTTATCTTGTTTATGAACAGTTCGGCATTTTTTGAAAGATCCCTATCTCGATCACAGACAATTTTCGCCAATGCTTCGATGGCTTCGTAAGCATCAGTAATTACATCACCCAAGTGTTCAGGGCTACGATCAAGATTAAGAAAGTCACTCAAAGATTTCTCATAAGGGACAAGAACGGTCTCATATCGATTATCTCGAAGCCACTTTAGGGGCTGGTTTACTAGGACTTCGTCTAATTCTCCTGCACCGACTTGATAGAACACCCCGCTCTCCCAGCGAATTCCAAGATCAACTTCTGAGTCTTCCAAACATCTCAGGATCAACTTTTCTAGAGTGATGAGTCCTTGAAAATCTTCTTGACGTCCTATCGATTTATAAAGCGCTTCTAGTGCATGTATACACAAGTGGAAATCGGTACCTGTATAGGTTCCGATGCTCCCTCCCTGAAAAGGCATTCCTAATGCACTTATCACATCCCCCAATATCTTTGGTTGAATTGGGAGGTAAATGTAGTTTTCCATAAATCCAGTGTATTGGTTAAAAATCAATACATTAATGCGATTGCAAAACCTATTCTTTACTTCTTCGATTGGCAAATTAATATCGAAACGCTCATGAAAAGATTGGTTCATCAAGATATCCTTTTACACAATTTAGCGAGTTTGAGGTGAGATAATGGAAGTCGAGTTGTCAGCATTATCCCCCGTACCACCATAATACAACCTCCCGAGCATGGCGCGCAATCCCCCGTTGGCGGGGCTTTCTTTAGGTTGAACATAATTTCCATCTATGCAATAATCAAATCAACCTCAGGGGGTATGCCCAACTACTATCCAACCCCGGCGCCGACCCCCTAGCGTTGGGGTTTCCTTATTTCTCTTCTGGAGGGAATTATGGATACTCGGATTGTTATAACCCTGATAGCAATACCCGTCGGCATTGTGAGCGCGATATTTGGATACTGGTGGAGTGGATGGAGAAAATCCAAAGAAGGCAGTTGGGTTACGTTTACACATACATCTCAGTCTAGCGCTTTCACGATGACGGAGAAAACCAGAAAGCTTGAGGTGTTGTATGACCAACGCCCGGTCGAGAAGCTGGCATTTAGCACGCTGAGAGTGGTGAATGACGGGATCGAAGATATTACGGACGCAATAAACGTTGAGCTGCAAGCTAAAGCCCTCTCTTCCAACGGAGAGGCAAGCCCAAAGGGAGGTTTTTTTGCAACTATAGAAAAAGTTGACCCCCTAAACCTCGTTGGGAAGATAGATGAGCATCTTACTGAAGACACACTTTCAGCGAAGATAGTCTTGTCTCATCTCAACCGCTTCTCCGCTCACGAGACAGAGGAAGTTGAGTTTGCGATATTCTCGAATGCCGACGTAGAAATAATGGTTTCGGGGAGTGGCAAAGGTTGGACCACGAAATTTATTAGCCTACAGGATTGGCAAGTAACAAGAATATCGCCTGCAGCCTTATCTGCCATGATAGCGCTCATAGGTCTCTATCTTGGTTTAGCGATTAATACCGTGTTGAATTCGCCCACACCTCAGGATGCAGCTATTCAAATAGGATGGGCTTCCGGACTAATAATTGGGATAGCACTCTTAAGTATCGGCATTGCGAAAATGTTTGAACTGTTTTCCAACAAACCACACTAGTTCGGTAATAAAATCGAGGAAAGAGACTACCCATCGGCTTAGACGCCCGTCCCCCTCGGGCGGCAAGCAGCGCCCCGCGCTTATATAGGCTCGGGGTTTCACTTGAAACAACTTGTAATGTAAAATGAAATTCAGACACTAATAAAGAGGGAAATCAGATATGTGTAATTCTCAGTTTTGTTGGGACCTATTGGCAAACATTGTCGGAGGTGTCGTTGCTGCTGGTCTTATAGGGTTGGGGGTCTGTATTCGGGATCGACGCAAGCGTTGCATCTTGGAGCAACTCATAGAGATAATGGGCAAAGCTATTATCCACAGGAACAACGGTGAAACGAAGAAATTCACCGATGTGGATGAATGGATTCAACAAGCGGAGAAAATTGAGGATGAAGCCATAGCAAAAGCCAAGAAGCTCTCACCCTTTGCAGGTGCTTTGGTTGAATGGCTAGACCGAACTGAACCACAGGTAAAACCTTATAAGGAATCACGATACGTGGCTATCCTCGGCACGGTGATTGAGAGGATTCGAGGACTATTGGAGCGGAACTCCTGAAAGATCCCCCTCGCACCTGGCGGGGTTTTAGTGAAAGGAAATAAGACAATGAGACCCAAAGCATTGGAAGGTAAGGAATTAGTGGAAGCAGCCCGGGGATTTTTGGTGACTTTACTCGATGATGGCTCTCTAGATATATTAACATCACTAATGAAGAGGGAATACAAAGCTGAAATAATAATTTTGAATGACTTCTCTACTGTCCATTTTACCGGGAGTAAAGGTTGGCAATACAAAGTCTCCTACAAACTAAAAGAAGATCCCGCGGGAGAATATATACATGAAATGTACGTTCCTGAATTAACGAGTCTATGGATCCCGTTAGAGGATCCCGTGGAAATGACAGAATAAATAACTTGACATAGGATCCACCAAACCCCGAGAATTTGACTCGGGGTTTTTGGTTTAAGATCCAGATTTAAGCTCCGCTTGGGAAACGTGTCACTTGATTTTCGAAAGATTAATTCTAGCGATTCTACCGCGCACCGCCAACCCAACGCCCGAGCTCCCCACCTCCCCAGCTTCAACGCTAAAACAACAGCTTACCCCGCCAGTACATACAATGATGCATCATACACACAGCAACAGCGTAGCGCTCACAAGGGAGGGTATAGCAGCCCCCCTAACAAGCCCCTTGTTAACTACTGCTAGGCATTGGTCCTCGGATATTCAGATCATTAGTTCATCGATCGAGGATCATTGGGGGATCCAACAATCGGCCGGCCTGCCTGCAAATATCTCCCCCCATACCCGCCAAAGCCACTAGGATCCATTCTCCCGAGCAAACCAGCGGATACAATCGCTCAGCTCATCTACCCCCTTCAATACAAATGCTTGCTTCTACAGTTATCAGTGACCAAGTAGCCCACAGGGCAAGGGATTAGCGCATAAGGTAGGACACCTTAGACGCTATAAATCGCTTAGGGAGCATTCTAAAGGGGCATGACCGGGGTACCATTTCTATAAGAGTTGATATCGAAAGCATTTAAGGCCACCTTAAATATTATTGGTACCGCAGTACTATACTACCTCGGGGCAGCAGATCCCCGGTACGCCAGATCATTGGGGCAGAATGGCTTAGAACATATCGAAGTTTATCAATATGATGGATGTGCAGGTAGGGCGATAATTGGGTAAAGGCGTTTGTTCATTATTCGAGGTTGTCTGACAACTGCTGTATACTTATATGTAGAGCCCTAGGGCTCGCAAGCATCCCTTGGTAAAACGATCGGTGGCTAGCTCATGGCTTCCGTGACCTCCGCCGGGGGATGTTTTTGTTTGGCAATTCGTGCCACTATAGTTATCTGTATTCGTCACATCGCTGATAAATCGAAACACAAAAAAGTGTGTTATAATAGAGACACGGAACACAGAACAGCAAATAAGGCAATAGGCTTTTAGTACTGCTAGACTGTGCTCTTTCTTCCTGAAAAACCCCCGGCTTGGGTCCTTTCCTCCCGGGGTCGGGGGCGAGGAAGAACAAATGAGATAATTGAATAGCTCGACCAGGTTGGCGGATTTAGTCCGCCGCAGTAGCGCCTCGAACCGGCACTAATGGTTCCAGGCGTTTTTGTTCTTTAGCAACGTAGGCTCAAAACCAGGGCATCACTGTCCCCAGCCCGTGCACCTCGCAATGTACCAGGCTCAAAGCAGGGGTGCCCCGGTATCGAGCTTACAGCGAGCACTTTTACATTTTGGCGGCGGGGAATTAGAGGATCCAGCATCTGCTTTTCTTCCTTTCTTTCGATCTATCTTTTCTTTTCTATACTACGTATAGAAAAGAAAAGATGATCAATTGAATATGTCGTTTTCATTTTCGTATCGCGGCTGCCACGGTTGAAAACGTTCCGAATCATTGGTTATTTGCTTCCCTGTTCAACCACCCTTCACCCGGGGCGTGTGCACTGGTTGAGCAAGGAATCAAGTACCTAATGAGGTACTAAAACAATATCCGGCAGGGTGATGCTTAGCCGGGGAGGATATTTGAATGAGCAAAAGAAATTTACAGGCGGTGCTGCACGAAGCAGCAGACCACGGGTTAAAGGTATTCCACGCCAAGCCCGGGGAAAAAGGACCACGTAACAAAAGATGGAAGGATCGAGCCACTAGTGACAAAATAAAACTGTCAAATATGGCGATTAGCTTCCCGAACCACACTTTTGGGGTGCTTGCAGACGGTGTAACCGTCATCGACCTGGACGTGAAGCCCGAAGAGAGTTTAGACGGGATAGCAGAATGGAAAGCCCGGGCTGTAAAGAACGGTGCTGATCCCTACACAACACCGATGCGCGAAACGCACGGCGGGGGGATGCATCTCTACTTCCAGGGCAATGAAATTTACGATCGAACCAAGCTGCTGGAAGGTGTTGGCGAGTATCGTACCAACAACGACTTTTGTGTGATCTGGCGTGACGGAAAAGAGTACTCGTGGGCGGAAGGATACAGCCCTGAGGAAATCGATTTTCAACCAGTGCCAGCTTGGGTTAGCACCTTAACAATTAAAAATGGTTCGAAAGACTATAGCACGCTGGCGGAAGTTTGGTTAAGCGACCAGAACGCGAAGACCTATTACCATTCTTGTGAGCTTTTCCGAGCGGGGCAGTCTCTAGCTCAAGTGGAATTTACCATGCTGGGCAAATGGGGTGCCGGGGGTATGCCGGATCTAGATCCTGAAAAACCGTGGACTAAAGCGGACATACTCAGCACGGTGGCGAGTGCTCACCAGGCGGAAGGAAAGAAAAACACCAGTTCGAAGGTAAGCCTTGTTGAAGGTTGGGGCGAACCCAAAACCGCCGCATATGCGCTTAACAACCCGCTACCAGAAAAACAATGCCTGGTTGAAGGGCTGATTTATTCTCAAGAAGTGTCCGTAACCTTTGCACCTCCGGGATTTTTAAAGTCACTGCTCTGGCTGGACTTGGGGGTACATGTTGCCGGGGGTACCCCATGGCTGCCCCAGAATGTTTTGGACAACGCTAACGTTTGGCAGGCGGGGACTATTGAAGTTGAAAGTGCATTGTTTGAAGGATACGAAACCCAGCAAACAACAGTTTTATATTTGGACTTTGATCAAGGGGCGCACAGGGTCCAAGAGAGACTTGCGGCGCATTTGCGGGGCTCAAATCTCGGGGCAGATACCCCACTACTTTACTACAGCGTTCCTATCCCGTGGTTGAAGGGACACGATGAAAAAATGATGGAAGAGCTAGGCCAGCTGATATCGAAGCTCGGGGTCGGGCTAACTATTGTCGACACGTTGAGCACGACCAGCATCGGAGTCGAAGAAAATTCAAGCGCAATGCAAGAGGTGCTTGTAGCCTGGCGACGAATTGCGGAGTATTGCAAATGCCACGTGAGCATTTTGCATCACTCTTCCAAGGCCGGAGGTTATCGGGGAAGCTCAGCAATTCAAGCCGGAGTTGATTTAATGATTGAAATGGAACGGATCAAGGGAGACAAACAGTCGGCTATTGTCCGCTGTGATAAGACCCGGGGCGCATGGTTCCCTCCTTTTGGGGCGACGTATGAGTTTACCCAAAAGCCAGAAACCAAGGTGCTGGAAAGTGTCAGCTTTTATCGAAAGGACATAGATCCGCAGAAGGACGAAGAAACGAAAGTTTATGAGCTGGTAAAGACGTGTGAGGGCCAAAGCCAGAAGGCGGTTTATATCGCCTGCAAGAATGAAGGAATTAGTCAGCACCGCGCTAAGGAACTTTTAGAAGCGCTGCAAACGCAGGGCAGGCTAACATCCGATAAAGTGGGCAAGGCGTTAGTTTGGGCATTGCCTGAGAAAAAAGATTCTGAAGATTAACTAAAGTTTAAGGGGGTTTTAAAATGAGCGACAACAGATTTTATCCAAGCACGGGTTTAGAGGTTTGTAACAATGGCGGATGCAAGAAAATATGGTTTCCGACCGACACTATCGAGGGTTACAAATGCGGGCGATGCGGATCTGCTACGCAGTGGATCCCAATGAGTGCGTCGGTTTTAGAGGCCGACGATCGTAACCGGGCACGGCTACTACTGGAGGCGGTGCATGGCTAAAGGCGAAATGATGCGCCCCGATGACGGGCGAAAAACTCATGGGGTAGAAGCCCTGCAGCGGTTAGGGCCAAGTGTCTTAACAGCAGAACAGCGGGAGCGGAAAACGTACCTTAAAAACTTACTACGGGATATGCATGGTAGTTATGAAATCATGCTTGAATGTAAAACGATTCTTGCGCTCAGCATTCTCGAACGAGACGGATTTGATTATGAGACCGCTGGAAAAGAGAAAAGCTACTCGCAATTGAATTCCGATATCAGACTGCTAAAAGATTTGTGTAAGCAATTCCCACCCGATGCAGCGGGTGCCAAGCCCGCGGTTATCGATGCTCTTGCGAAGGCTGAGCGTGTCGAAGATGACTGGTCTGTAAGTAAGAATTAGATTTTCTCCTGATGCGGCGAACCAGCGCCCGGGGAGTTGAGCTTGCAATGTCTCGAACCCCGGCGCCGGTCTCGCCAAACATGGAAATGATATATGAATGAGCATGTAAAGAAATATATAGAAAATCTTAGATCTCGGGGGCCGGTTTGGTTCGCTGAAACGTACTGGAAACTGGCGACGGGCGAGCTTGTAATATTGCGCCCAATGCAAAGAGTCTTTCTAAATGCGGTTTTTGAGCACTTATACGATACAACTACGTTTTGTCTACTCGCGATGAAGAAATTAGGGAAGACATTTACGAATGCAATTTTCGTTTTATGGAAGATGCTAGCATTCCCAGGCTGTGAAGTTTTATTGCATGCAAATAGTCAATCTCAAAGTGTGCTGCTTGTCTTTTCTGAGATTGTCAAGATGATCCAGCAAGACCCATTTTTGGCGGGGGAATGTAACATAACTCAGCGGGAAATTGTCTTTCGACCAACGGGCAGCAAGATCACATGTCTAGCCGTGAGCGGGGCGGCTAATGCGGGATCAAATCATAATTTACTTTCCAGCTCTGAAACATGGGGCATTGAATCAGATTTAGAAGTTGAGAACTGGCAAGAGCTGCAGCCGGGGCCACTGGACATTTTAGGGTGCCCCGCACAAACATTCATTGATTCATATTACGGCTATGCTGGCAAGGCCGAATCACTTCATAAGCTTGTAGAGCATGGCTTAACACTCGACTGTATTAATGAAGAGTGGCAGATTTATAAAGGCGGCGGGGTGCTTTTGATGTGCCTTTCTGGTGAGGAAATGTTACGAAAGGTATGGCATAAATCAGAAGTTGAACTTGACAATTGGATTGCTAAGAACTTCCGAGAAAAATCGGACGGGCGAGCCCGAAGGCACTTATTTAATGAGTTGGTTTCTGGGGAGTCTATGTTCCCTGAAGATCTGTGGAGAATGCAGATTCATTCTGATCATCGGCCGTTAGCCGCGACAAAAGAGGTGCTCCTTGTAGGGGGAATCGACCTGGCGTGGCAGAAATCCGGGGATGATATCGCAATATCTTTTTGGTACTCAGATGGGCCATTTGTAAAACTTGCCCTGCACAAATTATTGAAAGGCAGAGGGAGAAAAGAGGAACAAAAATTACAGGACATTGAAGACTATCTGTATTCGATCTTCAGCGCCTATCAAGTCAGTCAGATCAACTATGACAAATACGAAATGATTGGAATGGCGCAGCGCCTGCAGTCCAAAGGCGTGCTTATGGAGCGGGTATCTCAATCAACTCAATCCATGATCTTAAGAGCTACTAAAGTTTATCAAGGAATGAGGGAACAAAAATTAATGATCTATCCGCATGATGATTGGATAAACGCCCATGCCGGTATTCAGATTGTCGACCAGCCTAAAAGCGGGGTGCTATTTAAACGAGCAGGTAAAACAAGAGTGGATTTAATGACGTCGCTCGTTATTGCGGTGCCCGATTTGTTAGACCTGAGTGAGCCGATTGACCCTGCCCTACTCGAGCAGGCGCACATCGAATTGACAGAACCGAGTCTATGGCGCACAGGCGCCGACAGAGGCTGGGTTACAGGCCGAGCCGGTTACAAAAGTCGATTCCGGAATCCGGGTCGAAGGTAGGAGTAAAAATGAGAACACCTGATTATGATCTAAGACGCAAAGTAATTGAATTTTCACAGAATCCGGACGCCGTTCGCGCACTGTTTGAAGCACAAGACAAACAGCGGGACCGGGATTACCAGGCGGCTAAAGAGGCTTTCGAGGCGAACGATGTGCCCCTGCATGCTGGGTGTGCTGAGTGGATTAAGGAAACGATCCGCCGGGGGGAGCATGGAACAATGCAGGGTAAGCGAGCAAGTGCGAAGGCCAATGCCAGCCTCTACGAGGACAAGCCTTACCTGTTTTGCCCATACTCTAAAAAAGCTTTCGGCGGGGCATTGACCATCGCTGCATGCGATAAATGGATGGTAGATGAAAAGATCAATTATCCCGCAGCGTTTTTTGATAAGTGGGGGAGCGCATATCGATCGATCTTACATTTATCTAACCAGGAAATAATAAAAAAGAGCTTAGAAGCTCTATTACAAGAAACATTATCTACGGAGGAGTAAATTATGAGCGACAAAAGAATCGCCCGTAACACGGGTATAAAAAATTTAGATAAGAAGATTAAAACTACTTCCGCGGCACTAACAACCGCCCGGGATGCTGGCGTTAAATGGGCGAGGGAGCTAGACCGGCTAAACGAAGAACTAACCGTAGCGGAGGTGCAAGCTTTTGAGATGGAAGATGTAAAGCGCGGGGCTGAATTACAGAATGAGATTGCTGGATTACAGGCCGAAATTCAAAGGACTGAAAGCAAGTTTCGTGGTGCGCAGGGCGCAGAAGTAGCTCCCCGGTCAGCACTGGCAACCCTGCTAACTGAGCGTGTGCGGTTGGCTGCACAAGTAGCGAAAACACAGGTTAAAACTCAGGTCCGGAAAATTAAAAAGCTTCAGGAAAAGACCTATTTAAAGGCTCTGGAATTGGCTTACTGTACCGCGGAACTGCGGAAAGCAGCGGGCGAGGCTGAGCAGTTGGCCAGAGATTATAAAATTAGCTCCACTGTTGTTAGATGGAAGAATGTGTCTTATCCAGTAACCCAGTGGCTCGAACATCTTTTCAGTGTGTACAGCAAATTTAAGATCGACACTTCAGGAACTACATTCGAACGGCGTACCGCGCCCATGGCGCATTTGCTGGATTCATCTCTAGGGTTGAAAACTGCAAAAATGGCTGAGGCGGCAAACTCTGTAGGATCATCTCGAACTCCGGATTCAAAAGATGATTTAGCAGTTGTCGAGGGGATCAGGAAAGAAGCTTTAGTGCTTGCTCGGGAGAACAGGGCAGCGGCTCGAAATCCGAATCCAAAGGCTGATTCGCCGAAGGCTGATTCGCCGAAGGATGATACACAACCAAAGGCTGTACCGGTGAAGCTCGAGAAAGTGATGCTCCAACCAACAGACGACTATATCCCTGCAAGCTTCGGGGAAGCTACAGACGATGATCTAACAATTGCCGCGGGGACTGAGGAAGAAGCTTATGCAGCAGCTCGGGCAAATCGGGGCAATGATGGCTAACAGGAACGGGGGGTTTTAATGACGATTTCAAAATTAAGTGATCAACAGAAAAGTGATGTTGTTTCGAAGCTGGAAGCCGGGGCAAATGTTACCCACCTGGCCGATGAATTCAACGTTAGCAGGTCCACAATCTACCGGGCCCGTGACCAGGCTGCTACATTCGCTAGCCAGCCCAAGACGCCAAGCTATACCGAATTCGGCGTGAGCGGTTTGCAGCGCTTTAGCGGGACTGTCCGGGAAGACTATAACCGGACCTGGCAGAATCTGCAGACAATGGTGCCTCTCGTAAAAGAGATGCTGGACCACCCTATCGTGGGTGCGACAATGTTTGCTGTGGAAGCGTACTTAAAAACTGCTTCTTGGTCCATCATACCCGGCGGAGATAGTCCCGCGGATCTGGCGGCGGCTGAGTTCTTGGAAGAGCAAATGCACAGCATGTCGACTTCCTGGACAGATTTTGTCAGTCAAGCGCTCTCCATGCTCAGTTATGGGTTTGCACCTTTTGAGATTTGCTATTTACGCACGGACTCGGGGCGGATCGGCTGGCGAAAGTTTGCTTTCAGATCCCAGGATACATTAGCTCCTGGGCATGAATGGAAATTTGATGACCAAGGCGGAATTCGCGGCATGTATCAGCAGGCTGTATGGAACAAGCCGGAAGTTTTCATACCTATTGAAAAAATGATACTGTTTCGCACAACCGCGGCGAAACAAAATCCGCAAGGTCGTAGTCTGTTACGCCCTGCGTATATCGCGTTTTACATGAGTAAAAATTTAGGGGAAGTAGAAGCGATAAGTGCAGAGAGGCTGGGAGGCGGCCTACCGGTCATATATTTGGGATCTGACTCCAGCCATGCAGGGACTAATTCAGATTTTGAATATGCAAAAACAATAGTATCCAACGTTCGCTCGGATGAGCAGAGCGGAATCGTATTTCCGCGGGCAAAACAGGGCTATGCGGATGCGGGGAAGGGGATTCTTTTCGAGCTGGTTTCTCCGCCAAGTAAAGGTGCAATTGACTTCGATAAAATGGTCCAGCGCTACAACATTCAGATCGCCCAAACACTGTTGGCACAAGTGATCTTTTTGGGCGGCGGCGCTAATACAGGCAGCAATGCCCTGGCTGTGGAATTACAACGCATCTTCGAGCAGAGTCTTAGGGGTTTTCTATTAAATATTGTAGATACCTTAAATCGATTCCCTGTCCCTCGGTTATTTTCCTTCAATACTTTCAACATCGGGGAAAACTATCCCAAGTTTTCAGCAAGGCTTCCGAATAATACACCGGTGCTCGAGCTGCTAAATGCAATAACCGCGGCGGTAAGTGGAGGCGTGTTGACAAAGGACGGGTCAGTTGAAACATTGGTTCGAACGGGCTTACAGCTCCCGCCGCTGCTTGAAAACGAAACGGGAGATGCTGAGTTCGAGCAAGGGGTCAAACGTGCTCGAGAGAAGCTGGGTTCATGGGTCAAGGGAAAATCATCGTTCATTGATGATCGAGACGCCCTGCTGCCCTTTGCTACTAACCAGGATGGAGAGCGTCTTTATACGTTAGCTGAGGTAAAGGACTTAGAACCCGGAGATATACGATGCACAACATTAGGATGCGGAACTGTCACCAAATCGGGGGGTGTTCACTTCGAGACAGAGTTCGCAGAGGACCGGGACTTGCAGCCCGGGGTTGATGATGACGGGTGGACCAGCACAACCAATGCACTACAGGCTAAGCTTGAGCGAATTTATAGCGACTGGACTGCCCGGATAGTAAAGCGGATCCAGGAAAACAAAGAACGAGGACAACGAAGAGTGCTGGGAATATTTCCGGTCAGCCGAAATGAAATGGCGGGAATCGATGTTTCATTACAAGAATTAGAGGAAGAGCTGGGCGATGCGCTGGCGATCGGTCTCATGGATGCGGTTGGTGTAATCCATGGCGAGGAATTTAATCCTGGTGCGGCTATAGAGGCTAATGCTGAGACTCAGCGCCAGCTTGCATTCCTGTCTACTTCGCTAATCCCATCGATTCGGGGAAAAATCGAAGAATTTTTATCCAGCCCATCAGCGGCGGATTTTAATTTACAGCCGTTGACTTCAGAACTTAAAAACTTTGGTCCGCGTGTTGCCTTATATGCAGGCGCAAGCTGGTTGTTACTAAACCGTCTATTTGGGCAAAAAACCATGAAGCAGGTAAACACTAAAATTTATTGGTTAAGAGATAGCTCAGCGGCGTCATGTGCGGACTGCCTGGAATTTGGAAATCGAGAATATGCTTCTTTCGATGCGTTGTTAGCAGCCAGCGGATCGATCCAGCCAGGATCGGCCGCCTGCTTACAAAATTGCCGCTGCCGTTTAATTAATGTCCGTGAAGGCGGGGAAGCAGCTGCTTAGTTCCTCCTGTAGTCGGGGAAAGCGGAAAATTTTAACGTCCTCCTGAGCTGAAGTATTCCGTGGACCCCAACAAATAGTTTAAGGAGTCTTAAATGGGAATTTTCTTTCCAACAAGTGGATCGATATTCGCAAGCGATGGAGATATTGATGAAAGCCTGAATAAGTTCACTCAGGTTTATCTAGTCGCGGACCAAGGAAAAACCGCATCCGCAAATATCCAAGCCGGGGTTGTCGCCGCCAGCACAATGTTTATGTTGAAAGCGGCTAGCGGACTGCAGTCGCCGATGGTAGCAATTGTTCCGACAGGTTGTTTGTCGATCGATGGCCTGGAAAATGGCGACATTATCGCGCTAGTTAAGGTATAAAATATCTTATTCCGCGGGCCGTGGCTCCTCACCTGGCAGCGCCCCGTGTTAATAAAGCCGGCGAGTGTTGGCCTTCGGGCCGGCGCTCCTAGATCAAAGAATATTTCCACCGGAAAACCCCGCATTGCAGGCAGTGCGGGGTTTTTCTATTTAAGTACTATTGCACTCTCCTTCAACCGCCCTTATACTGAAAACAGGTTCAGCCGGAAACCAAACGGAAAGGAACTGCAGCTATGAAAGAAAAAGCGATCGTATATACCCGAGTTAGCACAGAAGAACAAAAGAAAACTGGTACCAGCCTGGATAACCAGATCCAGAAGTGTGAGCAGTACGCCAATGATCAGGGTTATAAACTATTAGGGAGCTTTAGGGATGATGTTTCAGGCATGACTCCATTAGGTGAACGCCCGGGATTGTTTGAAGCTCTGGAATTGGCAAGCAGGGAACATGCCCAGGTTTTGGTAGTGCTGGACGTTGATCGACTGGCACGAGATGAGCTAATTAGCATGCTTATTGTTCAGGACTTCGAAAACGTCGGTGCCCGGGTAGAGTTTGCCACTGGCGGAAGCACTGCAAATGTCGATGACAGACTAATTATCGGAATCAAAAGGGTCATTGCTGATAATGAGCGCCGAAATATCCTTAAACGTATGACCACCGGACGCTATAACCGCGTCGCTGATGGCAAAATTTTAGGAACACATGTGCCCCCACTTGGCTATCTATATAATGAAAATACGAAACTATTAGAGAAGGATCCCCGGGCGGCGCATACAATCGAATACATTTTCAAGACGTATGCCGGCGGAGATGTATCACTAGCGAAGCTGGAACAATTGCTCGAGCAAGGGGGTCATTTAACAAGTGGGGATTTGAATCCATCAATCAGTAAAAAGTCAGCCCGGGGTAAGTGGAATCGCACCAGCATTCGCAAGATAATTCGCAACCCGGCATATTACGGCCAATGGGTTTATGGCAAGGTTAGCACTACACCCTTCGAGCCCGTAGCAGTGAAGATCCCCGCAATAGTTTCTAAAAGACTTTGGGAACAGGCAAATGCCCAACTGGATTACAATAAAAAACATCGACCAAGTACTGAGGGCTATGCACTAAAGCGCCGGATCAAATGCGGCAAATGCGGAAACCTGTTTAGGCGCAAAATCATAAAAAATAAGGGGCGAAAATATATCTACTACGTTTGCAACTTGAACAAGTGTAAAGCCAGAATGCATAACGGGCGTCGGGTAGAACAGGCGATTGCTGAATGGGTGCTGAACCTCGCATCAAGTCCCGCCGAGCTAAAAAAGGAACTTGAGATCCGCAAAAACAACGCATCAAAGGACAATGCACCGATTCAACGAAACTTAAAAACAATTCAAACTCGACTTGATGTAGAGATTGGCGCACTTGCTAAACTCTCAAAGCTCTTTTTATATGAGGCTATGACTGAAGAGCAGATGCAGGCTGAAAGTGAAGGCATCAACTCCCGGATCCGCTTGTTAGAGGATCAGCAGAGCGCTCTAGTCGATCAGCTACAACCGATAAGCGAGTTCGATTTAGATATACTCTCGGAAATGTTCACTGATGAGTACCTGGATGATATAGAGGAATTAGCGGATTATGTACAGTTGTATAAAGAGCCAAGGCTAGCCCACGAGAATAAGCTGGGCGACGTCTATACTAAAATGGGGTTGGCGGTTGTTATCAACGACGAACAAGCTGAACTCAAATGCTCGTTTGCAGCTGAGAATGAAAATTTCCCCGATGTGTACCATATTGTTATTACATTCCAGGGAAAGACACCGACGAAACCCTGAGCGTACAGCAGCAGGAGTGTACGTTTTCGGAACAACCCCAGGGCATGCTTTCGATCGAATTTATAAACACCAATATCGTCGATTCCCTCCAACTCAGGCTCGCTGCTGCCACGCGGCGCTTCACGCACCGTGAAGAAGATGATCAGCGCCATGACGAGACCCAATGAACCCGTCACATAGAAGATATTCCGCCAACCAATACTCGAAACTAAAAATGTCGCCACAATGAGGCCAAGCATGTAACCTAAGGGTTGGGATAATTGCAAAAATCCGTAGACTTTACCGCGCACACTTGGTTTGAAGTAATCCGACAGCAAGCTGTATAAACCCGGGTAGCTCGAGTCATCGATGCCCGTTGATGCACGTGTCGCCAAGAAAGTTTTATACGTCGGCGCAATGGCGCTCAACCAAGTCGTTGCTCCCCATATGGCCGAGGCGAGCGCCAGCAATTTAGGTCTGGAGAATCGGTCATAAAGATAACCCCATAACGGATAAAGAAATGCCCCAACTAATAACGCGCCGGTCACAACTGCGCCCATCTGCGCTTCGTTTATCCCAAATGTCTCCATGATTGGCGTCGTGAGCGGAGCGATGAGGAGACGGTCCGACTGATGTAAGAGCATGAAAGCAAAGAACACTGCAAGAACGAACCAGCGGGACTTCTTGTTTGATGACATTCGCTCCTCCATAGGATCAGGCTGTTCGATGTGGTGGGAGCAGATGATGATCTTGCTCCGCTTCCGGGTCTTCTCGCAGAAGTTGAATGGCATGAGGCAGCGCGGGGATGATCACAGCCAAATTCTCCTCGACTGCTTTCGGTGAGCCGGGCAAATTCACAATTAATGTTCGTTTTCGGATTCCAGCAACCGCTCGCGAGAGCATTGCGTGGGGGGTCTTGCTCATACTTCGCACCCGCATCGCCTCCGCCAGCCCCGGCGCCATCCTTTCCACAATACTGCGAGTCGCCTCAGGAGTCCGATCACGCGCGGAGAAACCTGTGCCACCAGTGGTCAGGATGAGGTCGATTTCACCGCTATCGCACCATAATGCAAGCCGCTCCTCGATTTCAATCTGTTCATCAGCGATGATGTCTGATGCGATCACTTCCCACCCTCGCTGAAGGGCAATCTCTTGGATTAGTGGTCCAGACCGATCTTCGCGCTCTCCCCGTGCAGATCGATCCGAGATTGTGAGAACGGCAAGCCTCACTGGATGACCTTCCCCAGAACATATAGATCCATCACTTCAGCCCCAAACGAATCATAGAACGCCAATGCACTCTCGTTATCTTTCGTAACCAGCAGATAATACTTCCGGCAGCCTTTCGAACGCAAGCGATTCTCAATCTCAGCCATCAGCGAGCGCCCAATTCCGCTGCGTCGCTCATCTTGTACTACAGCCAGGTGATAGACGATTCCACGGCGGCCATCGAAACCGCCAAAAACCGTACCGATAATCCGCCCATCGCGCTCGGCGACAAGAAAGAGATCGGGGTCGCGTTGGAGCTTCTTCAGAATCTCTTCCGGTGTATCCGACGGAGATAACTGAATACCTGGGCCTGATGATTCCCAGAGTATGCGTACTTCTTCGTAATCTTGTTCAAAGAGAAACTCGCGGATTTTCATCCTTCCAACCCCAAATAGAAAGACTTGTGCGAACCAGAGATGTCTGGCTCGCACAGAAAGTTAACCGAGTTCTTCAAAACAGCGATAAGAATGACCTGTGGATGACGCCAGTTTTAACCTCCCTCAGGTTCGACCAGCGCTTTCCAATCACCATGAATGCCGTCTTCAGTCACCCCAAAGTAAACGCGATGTCCCTGGGCTGTCTTTTGGATCAAGTCATATCGCATTCGGGTACCGCGCTTCTGCTGCTTCAACACCCCAAGATCGCCTCTCCAGGAGACTTTAGCACCCTTCAGGTCATCTGGTAACTTACGGAATTCCGAGATAGCGTAATGCCAGAGCCTCCGAGCAGAGCTCTGAGTGACATTCTTGACCACATTTCCATTACGTAAATCGCGCATCGTGTAGTACTGGATCCCATTCCGTTCTTCCGAGCCTACGATTTCTACTCCGGTTCGTGGGTGTTGAATGCCAGCAAGATGTTCCTCTATGACTTCCGGCTTCTCACGAACTTCCGTTTTTACACGCCCGCCCCGATGTACCAGGTTTACGATTTCATCGCGGACTGCGAGCCCTGTTTCCGCTTCATCGCGGACGTATACTTTGTTATCGTCGACTGCATACGGCGGGTCATCACCCATTGGGATGATCACCCGAATAACTGTTTTCCCACGTGTCTCCATCGTATCCACTTGAACATCGAGGGCGGGGCTGATGCGTTTGCTCAGCTCCCGCTGGAGTTGATCAACACTTGCCTTAGATTTTGTGACCCCCACCGGTTCTTTCTTCGCTTCAGCCGGCAAACCGATATAAAGCGTTCCACCGTTTGAGTTTGCGAAGGCACAGACATCAGCAATGACTTTATAAAGTCGACCCCCGCGCACAGTCATGCTTTCGTGAAAATCTTGGTTAATGCTCGGCCCGTCTTCGCGTGCACGCTGAATGAAATCGAAATCCTCTTCGGCTGCGGGCCAATGTGGGCGTGTGAGAGCGAAGTCATTGCTGATAAATAATTCTCGCAACGCTTGGAAAGAAACCTCGGGCAGCATTACTTGGGTTGCGCGATCCCCAATACCGAGATTCTTCTTATTCTTCGGATCTGTGCGAATTCTGTGGGCATCTGAACCCTGAATGATGTGCATTCGACGCGGGTATTCTGGCTTTGTTCCGTTAAAAAACGCAGCCGTGGTCCTCCGACCCTTCAGACCTAGATCTGTAACCTCCAACGCATGAAGGTGAGGGTCCTGGGTATAGGCAATCTTTGTTTGACCGCCGAATCCATAGCCACGCATCGCAACCCCATGGGTTGAGTTCGCGTGCGCTGCGATTGCCAATCCGCCAGCTTCATCAATCAGCCGGTAAGCCGTTAGAACGTCCGCGGTTGCTCCCACTGTCACCGAGCCGTCGTCAAGTTGCTCAGATGGGATGTTCAGACTGAGCAAGAGATGCTCAATTTCTCTCACTGATGTCTCTGGGGAAAATATCCCTAGAATATGAAAGCCCAGCGTAGCCGTGAATTCAAAACCAGGAAAAACCGTAACCTTATTTAATAGCCGGCGATACTCCTCAAGACGACTCCGCTCATCTTCGGTGAGTCTGTTGAGGGATTCCAACATCTCTAATTGCTGGATCTCTTCCATCATCTGCCTATAACCCGCCACAGTGTTGTGATCGGTGAAAGCGATAATGTCGAGACCACGAGCTTCACTCCGGTGTAATATATCTAAATAGGTCAAATCCGGATCCTGATAATCACTCGACGCCGGCGTGTGTAAATGTAAATCCATCAATCGCCATTGTTTCGCTGTTTTTTTACTTTTTCTTCTTGCCACGAAATTCTATTCTCCTATCGAGGTGATGAAAGAATCGTCCTGCTTTCCACCACCAGAAATGTGATTCTTAATTGTCTCCAAGAGCAGGTCAGGCGGATAAGGCTTTAAGAGAAAGCCATCCGCTCCTTTCAACTTGCTCTCATAACTTAAATCCCTTCCAGAGGTCATAATGATGGGCAGATTGGCTAGTAAAGGGTTCGATCGAATTTCAGCCAGTATCTCTAACCCGTTCCTACCGGAGAGAATGCAGTCCATCAACACCAGATCTGGCTTTTCATCGATCAAGATGCCCGGTAAGCCGTCCCAGTCCCTGCTCTCGAATACCTGATATCCCTCAAGCTTCAAGAGAGTTATCAGGAGCGAGGTTATCGATTCGTCGTCGTCAACAATCAATACTTTCGGCATCGGCGCGCTTCATCCGGGGGTCATTCTCGCCTGGCTGTTGGCTTCCCCTTTATGAGCTTTTTCCTTTTGACGATTTCTCGTTGGTTTTTGATTTTATGGACCGGGCTCCTTTTTTTCGAGAAGCGCTGCGATCCTTACGTTTTTTCTTCGGTTTTAAAGCAATCTCTACAGCCTCATCGATCGTATCAATGTAAACAAATTCAATATCTTTCCTGACCTCTTCGGGCACATCTTCTAAATCTATTTCGTTCCTCTTTGGCAGCATTACCGTCTTTAACCCAGCTCGATGGGCTGCCAGAACTTTCTCCTTTACACCTCCAATCGGAAGGATTTTTCCCCGCAGTGTGATCTCGCCGGTCATCGCAACTTCCGCCCGAACCGGACGTCCGGTAGCCAGAGATGTCAGCGCCACTGCCATCGTCACGCCTGCAGATGGACCATCCTTGGGTTGCGCTCCAGCAGGGACATGCAGGTGGATGTCGTGCTCACTCCAATATTCATCGTCAATGGAGTATCTTTCGGATACCGAGCGAACATAAGAGAGTGCGGCCTGGGCTGACTCCTGCATGATTTGGCCAAGCGACCCCGTTAACTGGAACTTCCTATTGCCAGCCATTGCCGTCGCCTCGATGAATAGCACATCGCCACCAGCCATCGTGTAGGCAAGTCCAGTCGCCACTCCAGGGATCGATGTTCTTTCAATCAGTTCCTCAGTCCCAAAGAAGCGCGGTTTCTTCAAGAATTCACGCACTCGCGGTCCGGTGATCTTCAGCCTCTTTGTCGTCCCTTCAGCAACCCTGGTCGCCACTCCTCGGCAAATGCGGCCGATTTCACGCTCGAGATTGCGCACACCTGCTTCACGTGTGTGTGATCGGATGATCGTGCGCAGAGCTGCATCTGTGAAACTTATCTCACTCTTCTTAAGACCGTTCTCTCTAATCTGCCGGGGAATAAGATAACCTTTGGCAATAGCGATCTTCTCGCTCTCTGTGTAGCCGGAGAGACGGATGACTTCCATTCGATCAAGCAGAGGTGCAGGGATCGTTTCGAGCCAGTTCGCTGTCGTTATGAACATCACCTGCGAGAGATCGTAGGCCACTTCCAGGTAATGGTCACGAAATTCCCGATTTTGCTCCGGATCAAGAACTTCAAGTAAGGCTGATGCAGGATCTCCGCGGAAATCACGCCCCATCTTATCGATCTCGTCGAGCATGAAAACAGGATTGTGGGATTCCGTACGGCGTATCGCTTGAAGGATGCGCCCAGGCATCGCGCCGATGTACGTTCGCCGATGCCCGCGTATCTCGGCTTCATCGTGAATGCCCCCAAGCGAGATGCGGATGAATTTTCGCCCCATCGCTCGAGCGATCGATCGCCCAAGAGATGTTTTCCCCACACCCGGAGGACCAACAAAACAAAGGATTACTCCTTCTCTCTCACGGCGGATTTCATCGATCGCCTCGCCTCCGATCGTATCACCTCGTTCTAGCTTCAATTTTCGAACGGCAAGGTATTCCAGGATCCGTTCTTTAATATCGATGAGTCCAAAATGATCCTCATCGAGAACCTCACGTGCATGCTTTAGATCGAGGTTATCTTGAGTGACTTTATCCCACGGAAGGGAGGTTAACCAATCGAGGTAAGTCCTGATCACACCATATTCAGCCGCGGCAGTTGGCAGTTTCGCAAGACGTTCGAGCTCACGCCGGGCTTGTTTCCCGGCTTCCTCCGGCATATTTGCCACCGCTATTTTTTTGCGGAATTCTTCGATCTCTACCGTTTGCTCATCGCCTTCGCCCAGCTCACGTTGGATAGCTTTAAGCTGCTCGCGCAGGAAATAATCACGCTGCACTTTTTCAATCTCAGTTCGTGCTTCCTGCTGAATTTGCTGTCCAAGCGAAAGTACCTCAACCTCACGGCTGAGCAGGTTGGTGAGAATTTGCAGCTTCTCTATCGTCGATTCCACTTCGAGAACACGCTGCCCCTCATCCAGGTCCATTCGCTGGTAATTCGCAATCGTGTACGCGACTTGGAGCGGATCCTCGAGAAGCTGGACACCACCGACGATTTCACGCGGGAGTGAGGGACCAAGCTCCGAAATCTGCTGGAATAGGTCTTTCGCTGCCCGGACCTGCGCCTCGATTTCAACGCTCTCTTCCACCTTTTCGGGCCGGAGGTGGATCCGCGCGACGAGGTATGGTTCATAGCTGGTGAAATCTCCCAGTTCGAAACGAGCTATTCCCCTCGCGATCAGGCGAATAGTTCCATCCGGGGCTCTAAATAACCGCTGTATCGCCGCGACTGTTCCGAACGAATACAAATCTTCCGGTCCGGGAATTTCTAACTCGGGATTCCGAGAAGCGACAAGCCCGATCAACCGATGATTGGCGGAGACATCATCGACCAACTTGATCGAGCGCGCCTGCCCAATCGTTAACGGCATGGCTGTGTGTGGATAAACAACAACCCCCCGGAGAGGCAAGATCGGGAGATCTTCCGGGATCTGCAATTCATCAGGTCGCTGACTCTCGACTTCCTGCGGCTCTCCTTTAGTGACTCCTTCGTGAACTGGGATCTGTGACGAAAAATCGTCCATGCTTTCCTCAGCGTCAATGCGTTCCATTGAATAAATAGGCTCTTTTAAGTTGATGTGATACCCCCTGCAGTCTCTCTTCTCTGATGTCCTGGATGTCAAATTGTCCGACATCACTTGATATCTATCTCGCGGGGGGGTGCTTTGGGGAGAACAACCTTCAGAAAACCATCGCTGTACGTTGCTTCGATCTGGTCAGAATCAACCCGAAAAGGAACTCGTACCTCAGAGACGAATTCGCCGTAATCGATTTCCATTTGGTGGTAGGTTTTACACACGTTTGTATCAGGGCGAGTCCCCCGTATAGACAAGACTTGACGTTCAAATATTACAGATATATTCAAACCTCGCATCCCTGCAATCTCAACAACCACGACAACCGCATCATCCGTCTCCAGGACATCGGTAGGGGGGCGCCAGGCATGGGATCGCCGCACAACGCGCCAACCCAAACCTTCTAAAGCCTGTTGATCCCAGGCGTCATTCTCACCCGACATCTTCACCACCCGATATTTTGAATCGTACTCCTTTTCCATGATTCGCACACCTCTCGGAGCGTACGCAACCGAACATAAATCATTCTACCACAGCGATACACCATCAAATAAATCACGATAATGGAACCGTCACGGGTCCGCGAAGGAGCATTAACACCATGCTAATAACCCCTCCAGCGTTCAGAAAAGCAGTCCTCTGCGCAGAAGCGAGGTCTGATTGATTTATCTCGTGGGTTGGTATCCTAAGCAACTTAAAGTACAATTTCAAGAAGACGAAAATCAATTTGCTGCACATTGGTGCGGCGTCGGAGGGTACTATGGACCATACAGAGATTCTGGGGTCCGTCGAGTTATTTGAAGGCATCACGCCTGCGGAGTTGCAGGCCATCTCATTAATCTGCAAAGAAATCATTTTTAATAACGGTGATGTCATCACGCAACAGGGTGAAAGCGGAGATGATCTGTACATTGTCCTGGAGGGATTTGTTGAAGTTCTCCACAGCGGAACTGCAGCGGAGCAAACACCCCGCACCATTGTCCACCTCGGCAAAGGTCAGATCTTCGGCGAAATGGCACTGGTAGACCATGGTCCTCGATCAGCAACGGTGCGCGCGGCTACTGATCCGACGAAGGTGCTTATGATCCACTGTGATGACTTCGAGCAAGAATGCGAGGAAAACCACCACTTGGGGTACGTTATCATGCGCAACATCGCGGCCGACCTATCCTTCAAACTCCGTCATCGCCACTTTGCCGACCGCTGAGGTGTAGAAATGCCCGCAATCTACAAAGTGAGTTACGTCGTTTCGGGAGAAGATCATCCGGGAGCGATTCTGAACAGTGAAATTCCACCACACCAAGGAGATTTGATCTCGCTTGGTTCAAGCGATTTTGAGGTAATTGAAGTAATCGATCTCGTTCCGCCGCGCGGAGATTTCCATTATCTTCATGCGACTCTTGTGCGGGCATCTAAAAAAGACTGAAACCCCCTTGAAGATTTTGGTCATAACTCGATCCTCATGAAATCCTCGGCCAAGCGGATATCCCCTGCGAAAGTACCCCTCGCCTCTTCTACTAACGTAGCCACATCAAAGTCACCAACAGGGTAGTGAATTAGATATAAGCTATCCACTCCCGCATCTCGGGCGGTTGCCCCTGCCTGAGCGGCCGACGAGTGCCCGACGCTTTCGCCAGTGGCCTCATGAATAAGCACACCTGCTCCTTGGGCGAGGTTAATAACCGCCTGGCAAGGCTCTGTATCGCATGAATATGCGATTACTTTCCCTGTTGAATTAGCCTCAACTCGTAAGCCAATTGTCGGAATTACGTGACAAACAAGCGAGGAGTAGATCGTTACATCGCCATGTTCGAGAACCATCACCCGCTCATTCTCCGGAAGGCGATGAAATGCGACTGGGAAGAAATCCGGCCAATCACCCCATTGGTAAAAGCCCATTAAATCCTCAACCCTCTTTAAACAATGATGCAGCCCGTATATTCGTAAAGCTTTGCGCCGCCCCCCAAGCCACATGCTCATGAGAAGTAGAGGCAAGCCGCTTATGTGGTCTGGATGGAAATGAGTCAGGATAATATCCGTGATCTCCACCGTTGGGATTCCTACTCGCTCGAGGCGCAGCATAGGCGCGGTGCCACAATCGATCAACACGACACCATCCCCTGTTTGGATCATCATGTGTGAATTATCGTGCTCGAGATTAGGAATCGCTGCCGCGGAACCCAAGATGATTAATTCAGGCATAGTTCATGATCCAGAAAGTAGCCAAACAGCGATTCGCGGGGTTAAAAATACTTCGAGAAACGCTGCGGCAATAAGGAGTGGAAGGACAATTCCGATCATAATTCTTGCCCATTCGGCAAACGAAGTTATCCAGCCCTCTCCTAACGAACTCCCCTTAGGAAGGCTGATCGCAGCCATTCCCAGTTGCAAGATAGCCGCGCCAGCGAGGATAGCAGCTGGAACCTCGAGGATCGCATGCGGCAAGATAAGCGCTGTTAGATACTGCAAGGCACCCTGCCCGGCTTGCGTCAAGGATCCCGCAAAGTAGCCTATGATCGCCAAGGGTGCCATCAGGAGAATTTCCGCCAGGACGCCGAAAGTAAAAACACCCAAAATCGTCGTCAAGATGAGCGCGCGAATGTTCGCCCAGAGGATCTTTACCACACCACTGGGTGTAAGCATCCCAAACCCGCGTAGGATCTCTAGCCAATCTTTATCGAACGCATTATCTTGAAAAATCTCAGCTGGCAGCCTAAACGACTCTGCCTGTCCATAACCCACAAAAAACCCAACTGAGAGGATGGCTGAGGTGATAAGTATTGGGAACCTGATGCGCCTTAATGAATTCGAGAACAATCCACCATACCAATCCATGGGATTCCGGGCATCGGAGAGAAACGAAGACCATAAACGCTTACCTGTCCCTCGTAGATCAAGCACATCAAGCTCGCGGGCAAGAAGCTCCTCACGATTGAAAAGTCGCAACCCCATCCGCATTAGGACAATCGCGATGAGCAACAGGGCGAGCACGATCCACCACAGAATATGATAGCGTCCCCAGAACATAATCAAGCTTTCGCCAATGATCAATTGAGCGACGGGAATGATAATAAAGGAAGCCAATAGGTTCGCGGCACGCACCGAGGTAGTTAAGGATGAGATCACGACCGCGCCGCTGACCATTACGATTGCCTGGATTGTAGTGAGCGAAAGGATTTGAATCAACAATTGAGGTGAAGGGACCCACTGCACTTTAACCAATAAACCTATCAGATAGACGGCAATTCCCATGTATGCCGCCATGAGTGGAGGGACTAGCGAGGCTGCCATCTTCCCCAAGTAAAGTTGACCATCGGATAATGGAGTCGCTAGAAGCGGCTCTAAAGTTTGTCTTTCGCGCTCCCCGGCGAAGCTCTCGAGAGCAATTACAAGTGAAATCGAAATTGGAAAAAACCCGACAACCATTAACAGGAAAGGGATCAGGCGCTCGCCAATAATCGGCGCACCATAGCGGCCCACGAATTCAACCGCCTGACTGGCTGTGAAATTCATTAAAAGTGGGAAGAACAAAGTCAGCAGAAGGATCGGCGCTAGAATACGCCAATCCCGAAACTGATCTCTGATTTCCCGGCGCGCAACGATCCATGCACCATTGAACAGAGTAGTAGGGGTCGAAGTCCTAGCGGTCTTCATTCGTCCCTTCTTGTGAATCATCCTCACCCACCACCTGCAGATAAACTTCCTCCAGGCTCCTCTCGACCCTGGAGAGGGTAACCACTGGAATGCCGGCTTTCGCTAAGGAACTCAGGATCTTCGGGTTGACTACCTCTGCCTGAGAAGTGCTGTATCGAACCCAATTGTCCCCTGACGCAATTATAACGATGCCCTCTTGAAGGTGCTCATGCACTCCGTCTAGAGAACACGCTAATCGCAGTTCCATCACCGGATCGCCAACCATTTTCCTCTTGAGCTCAAGCGGGGAATCATTCGCAATGATCTTTCCTCTGCGGATGATCGCGATTCGATCTGCGAGAGCCTCCGCCTCGAACAGGTTATGGGTGCACACGATGATCGCCCGATCAGCGGACCTTAACTCGACAATACTACTGCGGACATGGTGCGCACTCTCTGGATCCATCGCAGAAGTGGGTTCATCTAAAAGCAAGACCTGAGGTTCATGCAGCAAAGCCCGCACGAGTGCCAATTTCTGTCGCATCCCCTTTGAGTACTGCCCAAGGCGGAGCCCGGCAGATTCCTGCAGCTTATACTCGCCCAAGAGAGTGCGGGTCCTTTGTCGGATCGTGGAAGAATCTAAACCGTAGACACTCCCAAAGAAATCGAGGTATTCAACTGCGCGCATTCTCGTATAAAGACCATGTTGTTCGGTCAGCAAACCGACGACACTGCGCACAGCTTCTTGTTCATGCTCAATATCGTAGCCCCCTATTGTAGCGCTGCCGCGGGTCGGCTTGAGTATCGAGGCTAACATCCGAATCGTCGTTGTTTTTCCTGCTCCGTTCGGTCCTAGTAACGCGAGAATCTCCCCCGGCTTTACATGGAGCGACACATCATCCACTGCCGTGAAGGTCCCAAACTTTTTACATAGTGAAAATGCTTTGATACTACTCATCACTTTGCTCGGGGAATTATAGCAAGATCTTCACTGAACCTTCAATCATCCTTCCGTCCCAAACAAAACTGGGCCTGTTCTAAAAGAACAGCTCATCAGATTGCAATGTAGCTCACCTTGCTCCGGCGTTGGTCATCAGCGCAGGTGAATCAACAGCTAATACATTAATAGCGGGGCAGGAAGCTCTGCTTCTAAACGCAGACGCAGCCTGCGCATTGAGGGCTGAACCTGAACCTCCCGCAGGTTTTGAACCTGCGGGAGGTAGGATAGTTCGATAGCCACTTCCTCCGTCATCGCCAGAAAGAAAGGTTGGGCCGCTCCCAATTAGATTCTTAGGAATGTCGCGGTCGATCTTCCCTTCCCACAGATCAGATACTACGCTGCACTCACCTGGCGATGACGCAGAAAGAGTGCCAGACCGCTGGCGATCGCAATAAGAAACATAAATCCTTGATTGAAATTGATCCCAAAGAGAGGAACATAATCTAGTCGAATAAACTCCAGCAGGAACCGTCCAACTGGATATGTGATCAAATACACCAGGAAGAGATCTCCGGTTTTAAGCCGATCGCCGAATCTACGCCATATCCACAGAAGAAAGAACATACTGAGTAGATTCCATATGGACTCATATAGAAAGAGCGGATGAAAGCGCTCAAAAGCTGCGTACCCTGGAATGCGATTCCGGGGGTCTATAAAAATTCCCCAGGGAAGGTCGGTTGGAGGACCATAGAGCTCCTGATTGATGAAATTTCCCCAGCGGCCAATTGCCTGGGCTAAAGCAAGTCCAGGGGCGGCAGCGTCGAGCAGCGTCCCTATTTTTACCTTATTACGCCGGGCAAAGATGTAGATACCCAGAACCCCGCCGATGATCGCTCCGGGGATGGCCAATCCCCCTTCCCACGTCGTGAGGATCATTAACGGGTTCTGCAGATAATCCGCAGTTGTAATCCCGGAATAACGCGAGGGTGTGAAGACGTGGTAAAGACGCGCGCCGATGATGCCAAAGATCAACACCCATGTCAGTGCGTCCCAGACGATCTCCGGATTTTTTCCCATCTTGCGCAGCATCCAACGTGCGACGTACGTGGCCATAATTACCCCGAACATAATAATCATGCCGTAGTAACGAAGATAAAGGAATCCAAGATGGATTCCGTATTGATCGAATGACATAGTCTTATCCTTTATGCGCTTGCTGGCGGACGCTGATAATTCGCTGAAGAGCGGTGATATTCGCGAGAATTCCGATCAGAGCTACACCAATCCATGGGTAACCAAAAATCAAACTTGGGACAAGGACGACGAACCTCTCGAAGCGGGTTAACACGCCCCCCTTCGCCTCATACCCCAGGCTCTGAGCCCGTGCTCGAACGTAAGAAACCAGGATCGACCCTGCCGTTGCGGCGAACACGAGCATCGCTAAGATTAAGTTCGACTCCTTGATAGCGTAGAAGAGCAACCCAGCGTATATGACTAATTCTGAATATCGATCGGTAACCGAATCAACAAACGCTCCAAAGTCACTCGGCTCATCCCGCAAGCGCGCCATGGTCCCATCGAGTGCATCTATAGCTCCCATTGAGAGCAGAATTAATCCGCCTACCAGGAAGGAACCACGTGCCAAGAAATACGCGCCAATCGAGTTTCCTACCAAACCTGATATCGTTAATGTATTCGGCGCGATTCCTAATCGATTGAGGAAGGCGCCGACTGGGTCAAGAAGATACTTAAAGCGGATCCGAAGTGCATCTGTTAAAGTTATCTCTGTTTGTTGTACCGATTCATCCACGCGCTATATTCTCCCATCCTTCAGAATTCTCGGAGTTTATGCTAACCGTTGAAATTGTTATGGTCAAGACAGGTCTTCTTTCTGCTCATCAGGCTCAGTTGGAGCTAGCGGGTCTTCATCTGCTCCGATCAAGACCTCACGCGTCCTCCCACCCGCTTGTGGGCGACCAACAACGCCTAATTCCTCCAATTGGTCCATCAACCTTGCCGCCCGAGGGTAGCCAATTCTCAGGCCGCGCTGGAGCAGTGATGCGCTGGCTTGGTCACGTTCCTTGACCAGTGCTATAGCTTGTTCGAGAATCTCATCATGATCCCCAAGAGACGCTTGGCGGTGAAGCAGCTCTTCCCATGGTCCTTCTTCAGCCTCAGGTGTTTCATCGCCAAGCTCCTCGCGCCAATAAGCCCGCAACCGTTTGATTTCTCCATCGGTCACATATGCCCCTTGCAAGCGAATCGGGGCGCTCGCTTCCGGGGAGAGGAAAAGCATATCACCCTTCCCCAGCAGCGTCTCAGCGCCTGAGCTATCGAGGATTACCCGCGAATCAATGCTGGAGGCCACGGCGAAGGAAATCCTAGCAGGGAAGTTTGCCTTGATCAAACCGGTGAGTATATCTGTGCTTGGTCGTTGCGTTGCGACGATTAGATGAATCCCTGTCGCGCGCGCCATCTGTGCCAGTCTTACGAGCGTGTGCTCCGTCTGGTCCGGTGCCATCATCATCAAATCCGCTAATTCATCGATCAAGACAACGATGCGCGGTAGACGCTCAACACCCTTTGCCCGTCTGGTTTTCCGGTTGTACATATCGATATCGCGCGCTTTGGTGGACTCCAAGAGACGGTAGCGCCGATCCATCTCGACCGTACACCAGCGTAATACTCCCACAATGCGCTCCAACTCTGTCTCAACCTTGCCGAGCAGATGAGGAAGCCCATTAAAACGTATCAATTCAACCATTTTCGGATCGATCATCACCAAGCGCATATCCTGCGGTGTGTTGTTCATCGCCAGACACACAGCGATCGAGGCAATAGATACCGACTTACCAGACCCAGTCGTTCCGGCGATGAGAAGATGTGGCATTGCCGTCAAGTCGGTGGCGACGGCTGCGCCAGCCACGTCCCTGCCCAGCCCTAAAGCTAACGGTGACGAGATCGACTGAAAGGCCTCCGTCTCTAAAATCGGACGTAAGCGAACTATCGTTGGCTTGCGATTCGGAACCTCAATACCAACGTAGGCCTGCCCAGGAACCGGGGCTTCGATACGCAGGCGTGGTGAGCTGAGGGCTAGAGCCAGGTCGTTTGCGAGGGCGGATATCTGAGAGACGCGCACTTTTTGCCGGTTAACATCACTATCCGCGCCCTTAGTTTCAACATATCCCGGCTCAATGGCAAACTGCGTCACCGATGGTCCGGTACGAAATTTAACAACTCGCGCTGGCAAGCCGAAATCTGCCAAGGTCTTTTCGATCAGACCTGCAGCAAGGTTAATCTCCCTTGATGTAACTGTGCCCTTTTTTTCATGGAGTAGAATATCCAGCGAAGGCAGCCGAGGATCACGCCTTAAGGGTTGTCGTGGTTTTTCATCCGTTGTTTGCCCAACCTGGAAGTTCTTCCTGAATTCCCGCGGGAGCCTGCGAATGGACTGAGCTTTTCCTGGTTTTTTCGGATCTTGCTGCTCCTTTGGAGCTTCTGTTTCAGCGAGACCCCCCCTCTCCATCAAAGATGGAGAGCTGCCAATCGCAGAGGGCACAAAACTATCGATCGTCTGCTTAAGCAAAGCCCCTACCCCAAGAAACAGAGAGGTGAGAAAGATCAAACTTAGCACAAGAACTCGACCGAACCCGCCAAAAATATCGCCGAAAAGCCGAGCAAGACCCCAGCCCACGATTCCACCGCCAGATCCTGCCTCCGCTTCGGCTAGCCCCATCCCACTGAAAGTCGACATTAAGGCCAGAGCGGTGAAGAGGGTGATTTCCAACGAAACTATTCGAAGCCAAGGTACCTGGACCCAATCACCACGACGCTTCCGGATTGAGAAGTAGACAGGAATACCAAGAAGAATTGGAGCTAAAAAAGCCCCATATCCCAATCCCTTTCGTAGAAGCCCAATAATTGGGTCGATCAAACCACCACGAGTGAGACCGAAGAGACCCAGCAGGACAATTATCGCAGCTGCTATGAGAGCAACCGCGACTAGATCGCCCATGGAATCCATGAGCGTATCGAGCAAAAGACGTGTTTCCGGCGCTGCTCGGTCTTCGGGGACTTCCTTCTTGCTTGAGTTTTTCTCGGGTTCTTTTTCTTTCATATTCCGTCAATACGGAGTGTCACATAACAGCCGAGAGCGATAAAGTGCACACCCTGCACCCGCTGGATGATCCATGGCCTATAAAGCCGGAAGAGATTCGGATGATTCTTTCTCAATCTCAGAATCATCTGCTGTTGTCTGTGGGACACCGCGCAGGCTTAACCCCAAGCGACGGCCTGATGCATCGATATGGATAATTCGCACCCTCACCTGCTCCCCCTCATGGACAACATTGCGAGGGTGGAGAAAGCTGCCATCGCCCAACTCAGAAACATGGATCAACCCTTCCAAGCCCTCCTCAATGCCAATGAAAGCACCGAATTTAACCACACTCGTAACAACACCTTCCACAATCTGCCCCATCGAATACTGTTCATCCACTCTTTCCCAGGGGTCCGGCAGAAGTTCTTTCAAGCTAAGTGCCACTCGATTCTGATCCCGATCGACGGAGAGGATTTGGACCTGTATTTCCTGGCCGCACTCAACGACATCAGCTGGGTGCCCGACCCTCCCCCACGAGAGCTCTGAGACGTGAACCAATCCTTCCACGCCTCCTAAGTCGACAAAGACACCGAACCGCGTTATGTTGGTGACTTCTCCCTGCACTCGATCCCCTGGTTTTAAAGATGTCAAGAGTTCGACTCGCTTTCCTGATCCTGCGAGCGCTGCTCGCTGAGAGAGAACAAGTCGTCCACGTTCGGGATCGAACTCGATAACCTTTAAGCCCATCTGTTTGCCAACTTGAGCTTCAAACACCTTTACTCGAAGTTCATCTTTAAGCTCAGGTTGAACATCCATAAGGTGCGAAACCGGAACGAAACCTCGCAAGCTCCGGGCTTCGACGAGTAATCCACCGCGATTGAAGCCAATGACAGGGAGATCAACGACTTCATCTTTCTGATAAAGTTCGCGAGCCCAGACCCAATCTTCTGGGTTACCTTGATTGATACTTCGTTTAACGGGGGTATCCTCTGTTTCAGGTTCGGGGTCTACGACCTGATGTTCTTCCTCTTCCATGACCGCCGCCCACCACGACTCATCCAGAACTGGCGGCCCATCACGCCCCCTCTCCTCGTTTGAAATATCTTCCAGTGTCATGCTAAAAACCTTTATCCATTCACCTTATCAGATAGGACCTGCGGAATTCCGAAGGTAAGATAAACCATCCAACGAGAGCTATTCCATCTTCTGGGCCACCACCTCCTCTGAAGTGGCAACCCCTCGTTCCATGTTCGCTATCGTTTCAGCTACCGCCTCGATCGCTACTCGTTGTTTCCGGTACAGATCCGCCTCAGACATCGCCAATTTCATGGCGACATCTCTTACTTTTCTTCCCTGCAGAAATTTCATCTCAAGGATATTGTACAGCATCCATTCTGCCGTGAACCGGCGCTCTCCTTCTGGCCGCACTTGGTCGATCGCATGGCGAAGGATCGCTCTTAATGCGTTCACTGGATTCCCCTCATGCCTATCCAAAGCCCGCCTGACTACACGCAACCCAAGCAGTGGACTACTGGTAAGCCGAGGCCCGCCCCAATAATGCCCAAGCGCTTCACGCACAAACTCCATTAAATCTTCTTCGGATCCAATTCCTTCTACGGGAGCTGTGAGCGCATTTGAACCGGCGTAACGCGATTCAGCACGTATTCTTTGGATCGTCTCGACCTGCGGCACCAGCCTGTCGACGATGGCGAATACTTCTTTCTGCAATTTCCTTTCCGTTAGGGCAATCGTGGCTCGCTCAAGAAGTACACTCAGATTTTCCTCTTCTTCATGCGTGAAATCGGGCACAGGGCCGCGCGCGTGCAAACCTAAAAAACCGATGACCTCCGTGGGGTTGGTGAGTCGCAGTGGGATTAACCAGAAAACATCCCAGGAGAATACATCCCCTAAAACATCAAACTCCTGGCAGTTATCGGTGACCATCAACGGGGGAAGATCCTTCGAACCCCGCAGCGGGTCCTCAGAACCAACCGCGACCTCCATCTCTAGCCCATCTGCCCCAACGATGGCAACGAAGGCTGAATCGATCCCAAGCAGGTCACAGGTCGCATTGAGGATGGATTCAAGAAATTGTCTGAGATCCCCACTCGTAAGTAAACGTTCTTCCAACAACTGAAGCCGAGCGACATCACCACGATCCTCGCCATAAAAGAACCAGAGTTCGACCGGACGGCGGATAAGCGTGATCAGATATTGGAGAATGAGGATTGAAGCAATCATGGTGAAAGGGACTACGCGACTGTTTTCATATCCAAATACCTCTGCCAGCCGATTGACGATGACGGTGAGAGCCAGCACTGTGGATGCCACAAAAGGTCCACGAAGTATCCATTGAAACAACCGCGCCTTCACCACACGATCCGGAATCTCTACACCGAAATATGCTACGGCATAGGACATCAGCACGATCTGAACCGCAACGAAGGTGTTAATGACGATTAATATTCCCCAGAAAAGAACGCCTTGTGAAATTAATGTGGGTCCCCCCAGCATCACCCAAGGATACGCCGCAATCAGCGGACCGATTGAGCCTGCTAACAGATAGCGCATCCGTCGTTTGCTGGAGCGTGTCAGGCAGCGTTTGTAAGCTCGCCAGAAGTTATAACCCGCTAAAATTAAGTTGATAAACAAGAAAAAACTGAATAACGGGAAGAGTGGTCCGGGGCGCAAATAGACGACCGAGTCGCCAATCACGACCTCCGCGGCGATCAACCGGCCGAAGGCGACCCCGGCCAATGTTAGTCCGCTCAGAAGATAGCTCAATCCGACGAGGCGCGATCGACGGCCTCTTGAGGGTCTCCCCGTCGCCGCTAGAAGAGCATCGGAAAGTTGCATATACGCAGCAGGCATAAAACTAATGCCCAGCCACTGTAAACGGAGCCACACATCAATCTCTGCGGGGGAATTGGTAGTTGCAACGAGCACATCACCAAAATAAACGATCGTCACACAAGCCAACAATACCGCCAGGGATCGCGCCACCTTTTCACGCATGTTGAATGTCAGCGCATAGAGCAGCAGCGAGAATGCTGTAATCGTATTTCCGGCGGTGAGGATTTGGTTCAGAATGAGCAGCGGTGCTACCATGTCAGACATAGAGATTAAGGCTGGGTCTCAACCGAGTTCCACTGCGAAAAAAAGCGCAATATCCTGATCCGGATAGTATAGATCGCTATACCCCGCGTAAATAAATCCTGTTCTCTGAGCCAGACAGATCGCAGGGTAGTTCTTAGTCTGCATTTCCATGAAAAGCAATCTTCTGTCCCTGGCTCGACACCACTCCTTTCCAGCAGCAAGCAACCGTGAAGCGATCCCCTGCCTTCTGAATCGCAAATCTACGACTACATCCGTTATCCACCCAGACCCTTCGGCAGGGCCATCGCTCAACGCCAAATATCCAGCAGGCTGCTCTTCTACCTCCGCCAGGAGCAGTGCTTCCAGATGAGTCCACTCATCTGCCAGACGTTTAGGATCTCTTGGATAGACAGCCTGCATCGGGCGCGGCAATCGCACTTCCCGGAAGGTTGCCCTGATCTCGTTTGGTTGCTTTCGAAACGAGAGCTGCCAGACATGATCCGTGCTATATCCATGGTCCATGGAAATTAATCGGGTAATGTCAATTGAAATCGCTTGGCGCACATTTATTTGCTCAATCATCGTAACCTGTGACCTTCATTGCGTAATTATGGAACAATTTGCAGCCGGATCTGGCAAGGGAATGGAGCGTTCCCGAGTGTATCCGTAACGACCAGTTGAACAGCATATTGGCCAGGCCGGACCAGGCTTGTATCCCAAGTTCCCAGCTTTACTGTCTCTGTCTCGTCGCACCCGTGCTCGCATACGGGTTGATTGCTGGCTGAGATTGCTAACCAGGTACTCGACGGCTTCAAGTCGTGGTATTCAAGCTTATAGAAAGCAAAACCTGGGATACTTGCGGTCCCTAAAAATTGCACATCGCCCTGGACTCTTTCACCGCTTACCGGAGAGATGATCTGGGCATTAAGATTAGCACAACCTGTGCCATCAATGCTTTCTGGGTCGATTGGCGTCGCTGTGGAAAATGCAGTTCCTTCTTCTCCCTGCCCTCTTTTAGGGGTTGCTAACAGGGAAACTGTCGGTATTGCTGTAGGGCGAAGCGAGGCAGGAAGAGCAGGGCTGGCGAAGGTCGTCAAGATGAAGACCACGATAATACATGTGACGGTGAAAGCAAGCATTCCACCAGAGCGCCGCAGTCTGGAGAGGGATCGTTCTCTCTCCAAACCGTAGATCGCCGCTCGAAAGGATTTATACGCTCGCAGAACCGACCCAAAATACACCAGTCCGAGCAAACCCAGAAGGAGGGAAATCCATCTCTGGTTAGCCTCGATAAAAAATAAGACCTCTTCCATGCATTTCCAATCTCATATCTCTTTTAAAACACCCCTGACCAGAGCCGTTAATCTCGGGACGATCACCTCGCCTGCAGCTAAAACTTCTTCGTGAGTCGTCACTGTAGAGCCGTCGAGGTTCGCCTTGTTGCTAATACCAGATATACCCAGGACGCGCATCCCACCATGGCGGGCGATTATGACTTCCGGAACGGTGGACATCCCGACCGCATCAACCCCGATCCCGCGCAGAAACCGTAAATCTGCCGGAGTTTCAAACGATGGCCCAGCAAGGCAGACGTAAACACCTTCTTGCAGCGGGATATCACCACTGTCTGCAACGGATCTGGCGATCGACTTCAGCTCCGGATCATAAGCCTGGCTCATATCCGGAAAGCGCGGGCCATATGCATCTAAGTTCGGACCTCTCAGTGGCGATTGACCGGCCATTCCAATTAGATTGATATGGTCTGAGATGAGCATGAGTTCGCCGGGTGAAAACTCAGGGTGAACGGCTCCCGCGGCATTCGTAACGATTAGAATTTCTACCCCCAGCTTCTGCATAACTCGAACCGGGAGACCTATGCGCTCAATTGAGTGGCCTTCATAGTAATGAGCGCGACCCTGCAACACGAAAACAGGTACGTCCTCTAGTCGACCAAAGACAAGTCGACCTGAGTGCCCTTCGACCGTTGAAACAGGCCAGCCCGGGACTGTGGTGACATCGATGTGCTCCGCACCCTCTATTGCATCCGCTAGCGGACCTAATCCGGAACCTAAAATCATGCCAATTTTCGGTTCCAATGATATCGTCTTTCTGATTGTTCCGACGGCATCATCAATATCTTGCTCACGAATAAAATCCATTATCTACCTCTCGTCTTCGGTTCTAGATCGACGACGATGAATACGGACAGCGTTGGGGCTCGAAAGCCCCAGGAGTGTTTGTACTTCTCGTCGAGAATTGCCATCTTCTAACATATGACTGGCTCGTGAGTGTCGTAAAGTGTGAGGTGAAAGAGATCCTTCCAACTCGCTTGCAGTTGCCCAACGTTTAACGACCAGCCACAATCCTTGCCGACTCAATCCCTGGCCACGTTGATTAAGAAAAAGTACATTCTCGACGATGTTGCGAGCGAAATGGGGTCGCCCATCACTTAAGTATGTTTGCAAGAGTGCGATCGATTCGGGAATTGCAAACCATTGGGTACGATCTGGGGGTCTTCGCATGCGCGCCTTATCAAAATCGACATCGGTAACTCGAAGGCGAACCACATCCGTAGCGCGTAATCCAGTTTCATACAGCAACGAAAGAATCGCAGCATCCCGGATTGCACCCGGAGAAAAAATTTTTCGTGGCGCCGACAACAACCGATCCAGTTCTTGCCTGCTGAGCGTCCGCGGCTGTGTCCTTCCAAGTGCCGGTCCTTTTAGCAGTTCACGGAAGCGATGAATATCCACAAGACCCTGACCGGAAAGGAACTCAAGGTAAGAGCGGGCAGCAGCAAGCTTGCGAGAGACCGTCGCCGGTCGGTAGCCCTGTGCCCGAAGCCAATCAACATAATGGATAATCGCCGAAGGCGTAAGCGCTTCAGGGGCTAGCGGTACGCCCGAGTAACTGGCGAGAACGCAATAGAACTGATCGAGATCAGTGCCATACGCAGTAATTGTATGGGCCGAGGCATAGTGTTCATTTTGGAGTTCGTCAAGATATTGTCGGATGGAGCGCTCCATTGGGTCTCCCTACTGCTCCTCTAAGCTCTTTTTACATTATATCATCGGGCTGCATAAACTTACCATAACTGCACCCCCACTCTGACCACTTTGATAATAAACCCTGGGGGTCTTTTGACGATTTAGCTCCATGCGCTTCCCTCATCCAACCGCTGCATATCTTCATCTGTTAATTCAACGGATAGACACCCGAGATTATCCTCTAGCTGCTTTAGATCTCGAGGACCGATGATAGCGCTCACAACTGCAGGTCGTGAAATCAGCCAGCGTAGAGCAACTTGCGAAGGAGATTTCTCTCTTTCTTGAGCGATTTGCTTGACAATCTCCAATGTGGATAAACTGGTTGGGTCCTTTAAATAGGCTTGAATCCGATCGCTCATCGCTCCGCGGCTGCCTTCGGGAGGTGTTTGGTTGCCAGCGTACTTGCCCGTGAGGAAGCCCCCCGCTAACGGACTGTAGGGGATTACTCCAATGCCGTAATTTAAACAAACATCTTCGAGTTCCCGCTCAAACTCATCCCGATTGACTAAATTGTAGTGAGGTTGGAGGCTGATGAAATTTGTCAGTTTGCACTGATCCGACGTCCACAAGGATTCCATCAGACGCCACGCCGAGTAATTTGAGCAACCAATGTAAAGTACACGTCCATCGCGGACAAGATCATCCAACGCGCGCAGCGTCTCCTCGATCGGAGTATCCTCATCCGGCCAGTGCATCTGGTACAGATCGATATAGTCTGTTCCCAATCGCTCCAGGGATTGCTCCACTGCCGAGAAGATGTGCTTACGAGAAAGCCCTTCATAATTAGGCCCCTCACCCATTTGCCCGCGGACCTTCGTGGCGAGGATGATCTGCGCTCGTTTCTCCGGGTTTTTACGAAGCCATTTTCCGATTATGGACTCAGCGACCCCTCCTGGATTCCCCTCGATCCAGCGTGAATAGATATCAGCCGTATCGATGGCGTTGATCCCCGCAGCATAAGCTGCGTCCAGAACATCGAAGGAAGTTTTTTCATCCGCCGTCCATCCAAATTGCATCGTGCCTAAAGTCAAAGGGGAGATTTTTACCCCTGATCTTCCCAAAGATCGAT
>DAOUDJ010000255.1:0-23287 GCA_034430795.1 Anaerolineales bacterium
AAGTAGAGATCCGGATGTTCGCGGATCAACATCCACGACAGCCGGTTCAGTTCACGCGCCAGGTCGTAGAACCCGATACCCGATGCTTTCGATATCGCCGGGATTGCCTCCCAAATGGCATTGGTCTGCACGCCTCGCGCGGCGATCTGCACATCTCGGTAGCGGATATAAGTATCACGAATAGCTGCATATTCATCAGGCAGGTATTCGAAGTAGCCGCCTGTATGCTGCACCATGCTGTAGCCTGCCATCGTCGTCGGGGAGTACACACCCCAATGCTCCCACATATAAACCAACCAGCTACCCTGCAGGATTAGCGGACCAATGGAATACAACACCGTGATTAGCGCCTTTTGTTTCCAATCCCCTTTCACTGCAAGCCAGACGAACGGAAGGAACCATACCGTCAATGGGAAAAACAAAGGTCGGACCAAGCCCACCATGCTGGCTACAACTCCCAGAAGCATGACAAGGCCATAACCACAAGCAGGACTTCTAACACGGGTGAGACAAACGAACAGGTAAAGACTTAGAACGACAAAGAATGTCGTGAGCGTTTCCGTCAAGAGGTTGGCTTCAAAGAGAAACTGCCCGGGGATGAGATTATATAGAGCGCCAACAACAAAACCGAGCGCCATACTCTCCGTCATCCGCCAGGTGATCCAGTAAAGGAGCACGGATATCACCAACCCCAGGAGCATCTGCACGAACCATACTCGTTCGGGCTGCAAGTCGAGCAACGCCAAAAAGGCCGGGTATCCCGGGACGCGTGTGCCGTCATAACCGCTGAAGGATAGATCTTTGAGGGCCTCCCCCAGACGCATGTAGGAGCCTGTATCACCATAGGCTATCGGTTTGTAGCTGAACCACAGCCAGGCGCGCTCCAGCACACCTAACAACAGAAGAGATCCTGGCCATAGGAATTCCCGCTTCCGTGCATGCGATCCTAAACGTGCGCCAAGATTATGCAGCACCGTTCTTCTCCAATCCCTTCAGCAGCCTTTTGGCGCGCTCACGCCAATCGTATTGAACAGCGTCATTGCGCGCTCTCTCCGCTAGCGAATTCCGGCGGCTATCATTCGCGATCACTTGATTCAGCGCTCGATCCCACGCTGCCACATCCTCGGGAGGAAGCAAAACCGCGTTCCCCTCATTCAGAATCTCACGAAAAACCGGTAAATCACTGGCGAGGATCACCCTTCCCGATGCGAGATACTCAAACTGCTTCATCGGGCTGGCAAATTGTGCCGTATCTCCCCCGCTGCTGACGGAGATCTTACGCTCATAGGGCATCAGCAGGACATCACATGCCGCCTGGATAAGCGGAAGCCGCTCGTTGGGCACAAAACCCAAGAGCTGGACGTTCTGCAAGCCGGCCTGCTGCAGCTGACTGCGCCAAAACTCAACCGCTTCAGGTTCACCACCTACCCATAAGAAGTGGACATCTGGATTGCGACGGGCCAAGTCCTCTAACATATCAATCCCACGCCCGGCATAGAGATGCCCGGCATAACCGGCTGTGAAACCCTTAGCAAAACCTAATTTTTCTCTCGCATTTTCCGGATCAGGGAGATTGCGGTATTGCCCCAGGTCCACACCCATTGGAGCGACAAGAGCGAAGGGCGGCTGAAGATCGACTTGATAGGCATCGCTCAACCACTCACGCATCGCCTCGGTGATCGGCAGAGCCCTAATCGCTCCTCTTCCCTCAAGGAACCTGCGAAACAGGATCGGGCCTAAGCGACCCTGCGGACGATCGTGAACCTCCAACGCAGTCGGCAACCCCAACGATGAAGCAATCGCCGCTGCCTGAAGCGGCCACACATAGCACAGTGATGGATCCCACGCCCGTGCCTGCAAGACTGCGCGCAGAGAAAAATCATATCGCCGGAGAACTTTAAAACTGGTTAACCAGGAAATCGGGAAAGAATCTTGAATACCATAAGACTCTTTTAATTCCGCCCAGATCATCCTTGGCTGAGGACCCGGGAGCCAGAGATGGATTTCATGACCCAGATCTACGAAAGCCTGGCAGACCTTCATGACCTCAATGGAATTGGCCGTGCGAGACGGCACCCTTGAAGCGGAGATAAGTGCGATCCGCATAATCAATCAACCCGCCTTAAGCCTGCGTTGGTTCCATGGAAACTCGCTGGAGTTCTCGCAGAGTTTTCCAAATAAGAACAGCAGTTGTGACGAAGATGTACGCACTGAATAAAACCGCCATGCCATTGGCGCCCATTACAGGGACGAGCAGGATTGTTCCGATGACTTTGCCAACTGCGATTACGAAATGGACTTTCGTTGGATAATCAGGAAGACCAAGCGGCAACAGGACAAGCTGGTTCCAATAAAAGAGGTTGACGGTAATTACACCGACGAGAAGGATGAGAATATTGGTATAGGAGACGGGGAGGAAACCCGGCCCATATAAGCCAATCACCCAAGGTCCAAAGAGCACAAGCCCCAGGCTGGCAGGTATAGTCCAAACGGCAGCGAGAATAGTCCCGCTGCGCAATAAGTAGCGGACGTTCTCCCAGTGGCGGCTTGCAACCTCTCTCGCTACTTCCCTGTAAGTCGTACTGATCAACGGAGTGACGGGGGTCATCAGGATGTTCATGATTGCCTTGGCAATTTTGTAATAACCCACCTGCAATGGAGTGCTGAAGTAAGCCAGCCAGAGCATCTCACTATCTCTCGAAATTAATTTAATCGTGCCGGAGAGATTGGTGCTGATACCAAAACGAACCAACTCTGCACGGCGGGGCACCAATAGCGACAAAGGGGCTCGCCACCATCCCCGACCCCACGCATTTTGCGCCTGCCAGAGTCCAGCCAGTGATATAAAAAGACCCCACGCCACCTTTCCGACCAGATAGGCGATGACAACATCCCTTAGATCGCCCCCGCGTATGAAAGCTGCGGCAATGAGCGAAATCGTTAATATGCTCTGTCCGATCGTCGCGTAGGCAATCATGCCAAAACGGTTGAAGTACTGGAGCAAACCGATAGCACTCTCAGAGAATAAACTTGCCAAAACATACAACCCGTAAAGAGCGAATAAGTAGGCGAGATCAGGATTATGGGCAAAGAAACGCGCCGCCAGCGATGAGAGCAGAACCACAAGCCCATAAGCGACGATTGACCCAGCCAACTCGATAAAAGCCACTACCTTGAACAACGCGGCTGCGTGTGCATCCTGTTCTTTTGCGCTGAACTCCCCCACAAAACTCACCACGAGTTCACTCATACGGAAAGAGATCAAACGATATATATTGCTAGAGAACTGCGTGATAATCCCAACCAATCCGGCCCCCACAACGCCTAGCATCCGCGCTGTCAGGATGCCCTGCCCCATGCTCAGCCCCGCCGCGAATGTCTGCGCGCTGAAGAGGTATCCCGTGTTACGGATCACACGCTGAAATAGTGGATGGGAAATAAATCGCTTCAGAGAAGCAGAACCGAGGCGATACAGCGAACGGAGCATGTTCATCTAGTCAGTGGTTGGGATGGATTCCGCCCAATCCCGCTCCTGGAGATACCACGAGATTGCAGCTTCCAAGCCTGTCTCCAGCGAAACCTCGGGGCGCCAGTCGAGAAGCTTCTGCGCCTTGTGAATATCAGCCCATGTTGATGGCATATCCGCAGGAGCAGTTTGCTGTTGATCGATGTCTGCGCTCTTGCCAAGACGCTCCTCAATCATGGTTATCAAGTCCATCATCTTCACCGGGCGGTCTCCCCCCAGGTTAATCACCTCAAAACCTAATGGACGTAGAGCGGCTACTGTTCCCCGAGCAATGTCATCGACGAATGTGAAATCGCGCTCCTGAAGTCCATCGCCATACAAGACTAGAGGCCGCCCTTCAGCGATCCATTGTATAAACCGGAAAATGCTCATGTCAGGACGGCCCGCGGGTCCAAAGACTGTGAAGTAACGCAAGATTGTGATATCCATCTCGTGCAGGTAGTGATAGCTATGACAGAGCATCTCCGCTGCGCCTTTCGAGGCAGCATAGGGCGATAAAGGCTGGTTGGTGTCGGCATCCTCTTTATAAGGCATGGGGTTGTGCAGACCGTACAGGCTCGACGTCGAAGCCTGTACAAGTTTTGGAATGGACCGGGCGCGGCATGCATCGAGTAGATTCAAAGCCCCGATGACATTCGTTTCATAATAAATCCATGGATCGCTTACGCTCTGGCGAACTCCGGCTCGGGCGGCGAGGTTGATCACGCCATCATAAGTATCGTCACCGAATGCGCTCTCAAGTTCGTCTCTATTGGCGATATTGATTCTTTTTAGAGTGAAGCGATCGTCATCCCGGAACTGTTCAAGCCTCCACTCTTTGAGTCGTGGATCGTAAGAATCATTGATGTTGTCGACGCCAACGACGATAGAACCCAAGTCCAGCAGGTGTCTGGCAACTCGAGCGCCGATAAAACCGGCTGCACCTGTAAGTAGATAACGCGCCATTAGAGCCTCTTAATCTTCGGCGATTCGATCCCACGGGACCGGAACGCGTTGCGAGTATCAAAGATGAACTTGGCGGCATTCGCGATCCCCTGGTAATCGAAATTTGAATGGTCGGTGACCAGCACAACACAATCTGCCTGCTGCACCGCACCTAAAACATCGCTGCTGGATTTTAAGCTCCAGCCCTCTCCTTCAGTCAAAGGCACAAATGGATCATGATATTCCACCTGTGCACCTTTCTCCAGAAGCAGCCCAATGACATCCAGTGCAGGCGACTCGCGGACGTCAGAGACATCCTTCTTATAGGCCACACCTAGCACGAGCATATTCGAGCCGTGGATTGATTTTCCAATCAGATTCATGGCATCTTGAACCCGCTGAACGACGTAGCGCGGCATGTTTGTGTTAATCTCGCTGGCCAACTCGATGAAGCGAGCGTTGTACTTTACGCTTTTTAATTTCCAGGAGAGGTAGAGCGGATCAATCGGGATGCAATGCCCTCCAAGCCCAGGCCCAGGAGTGAACTTCATGAACCCAAAGGGCTTCGTCCCTGCGGCTTCGATCACCTCCCATACATCCATACCAAGGCGATCACACATCAACGCCATCTCATTGACCAGACCTATATTAACCGCCCGGAATGTGTTTTCGAGCAGCTTCGTCATTTCAGCGACTTCGGTCGATGCGACAGGAACGATCGTTTCCATCGCCTGGCCATACATCGCCGCTGCGACCTCAGTACAAGCCGGTGTAATCCCGCCGATTATCTTCGGCGTGTTCAACGTCGTCCAATCCGACCGGCCCGGGTCGACTCGCTCTGGTGAGAAGGCTAGGAATAGATCCTCACCCACCTTTAAACCCGTGGATTCCATCTCAGGCTGAACGAGTTCACGCGTCGTCCCCGGATAGGTGGTGGATTCAAGGATGATCAACATCCCGGTGTGGAGGACTTCTCGCAGAGCTTTCGAAACCGAGATGATAAAAGAGAGGTCAGGGTCTCCTGTTTTCCTCAATGGAGTAGGAACGCAGATGCTCACACCATCAACTTCAGCCAGATCTGCGTACTCGGTCGTAAACTTCAATCGCCCATCGTCCACAAGCCGAGACACAATTTCATCGCCAATGTCTTCGATGTAGCTTTTCCCATCACGGAGCAGCTCTATTTTTGCGGGATCTACATCAAGCCCCATGACTGTGTAACCAGCCTCCCCCAGGACGACGGCAAGCGGAAGACCAACATAACCCAAACCAACAACGCCTATCGTTGCTTCACCTTGTTTGAAACGCTCGATAAGGTTCAGCGCGGCGGGCGGCAACATTGATTCTTTTATCGACATATCGGTATCTAGCTCCAGATTGAGTTCTTACGTTAAAGTCTTTGGAGCCCCGAGGATCAGCCTCGGGGTACAGCCGAAACCTGTTATCTCCAAAATGGCGGCAAAATCAAAAAAGTTCGAGCTGCTCAGGATCCACCGGAGTTGGCTCATCCGGCTGGGAGGTCGAACCCCTTTTTTCGATGAGCGCAGGAAGCATGGAAAAATCCGCCTCAATAACTTTTCTGAGGGACGGCTGATGCAATGCCGCTGCAGGGTGATACATTGGGACGATCAACCTTCCATCGATCTCCTTCGCTTGTCCATGGATCTTGCTGATACGAGTATCTGGGAAGTATCGAGCCATCGAAAAGCGCCCTAGAGTGACAATCACCTTGGGGTCGATAGCCTCGATCTGGCGTTCGAGGTATTTCCCACATGCTTTGATCTCTTCCGGCTGAGGATCGCGATTGCCCGGTGGGCGGCATTTAACGACATTGCCAATAAACACATCCTCCCGCTTAAGATCAATGCTTGCCAGCAAATCCTCAAGAAACCGACCTGCAGCTCCCACAAAAGGTTTTCCTTGTTCGTTCTCATGAAATCCCGGTCCCTCGCCGATAAACATCAAATCCGCTTCGGCTGGTCCTTCACCAGGCACTGATTTCTTTCGCGAGTTATGGAGTTTGCACTCAGTACAGACTTCAATTTCCTGAGCAATTGTTTGTAGTTTTGCAGTCGCTCCCACACTATCCCTCCTGGATCAACTCATGCCATCTTGATAAATCATCGAGGATCATGAACAGGGCGTCCTCGTTATTGTCACGATAATACCGCGGCTTCCTTGCTTTGACCTGGAAGCCGAATTTCTTATACAGATCAATTGACCTTAGATTCGATGCCCGGACCTCGAGTGTAACGAGATCGGCCCCAAGGCGCAAAGCTCTTACTAGAGCTTCTTCCAATAGCCTACGTCCTGTTCCCTGCCCCCTGAAATCCGGATGCAAAGCGAGTGTGCTGATATGGGCCTCATCTACGATAAACCAGAAACCGACATACCCTACGACAGGCTGTTCAGGTTGACCTTCCAGCTCGGCAACGAACAGATGCGCTGCCGAGTTCTCGGTTAACTCAAGACGGTAAGTTCTCTCTGACCATGGAAGTGTAAACGAAAGCTTATCGATCTGGACGACCTGTTCCACATCCGATAACAACATGGGTCGAATGCGAATGTTGATACCTTCAAATACTTGAGTGATATCCATCATTCCGGCTTCAAATAAATTGGGGAGAGCCCGCCCACCGACAACTTCTTACGGGATTTCAACCGCTTCCAAGCCAACTCGGCTAGAAATCCTGGTCGACGGACGCATTGCACAGCAGGGGCTAACGCTACGCCAGGTATGCCGTGCAACAATGCCCGAGTCTGGCTGTCCATATCGGCACAGATGTAAGCTTGATCCTCCAATGATTCCTTGAGTTCATCCCAAGTGAGGACATCCGGCTCACCCTGCGGCTTCCAGCCTCCACGGGTCCATTTGTACCACAAACCCGCGATACGTTTGCGCCCTGCCCTCACAGCTACAAACATCGGCTCCGTTCGCTTAGGCTGAGCGAGAGCTAGAATGTCTAACGTGGGGATCCCGACTGTGGGCAAACCCCGGGCAAGCGATAGCCCTTTCGCAAGTGCCAGACCGATCCGCAATCCCGTAAAGGATCCTGGACCCATCGCCACGCCAATTGCTTCGATAGATGATATCGGCTCACCAACTCTCCGCATGATGAGCGCAATTTCTGGGGCGAGTTCGACGGTATGATGCCCCGCACCACCCCAAACGCATTCCGCTAAAACCCGATCTCCTCCATGGAGAGCGATGCCCAGCATGTTCGTGGATGTGTCAATCGCTAACAGCATGTTTAACCCCCGAAAGCCGATCGCCGGAACTGGTCCAACATTCGCTCATAACGCAAGCCGTGCGCTTCGATTTGCAAACCGCGGTGGAGCTCATCCACCCAGCGCAGTGTGACCCACAATCGCTCGGACGGCAGCATTGCTGCAATCCGCTCCGGCCATTCCAACAGGATGGGCGCCTTGTCCTCAATGAGTTCATGCAATCCAATCAGATAAGCATCTTCTACACCTTCCATCCGGAAGGCATCCACATGGTAGAGAATTTGCTGGTCCGGGCGCCGGTATTGGTTTACGAGAATGAAGGAAGGGCTGGTGACAACGTCCAGGGATCCCCAGCCCCGGGCGATCCCTTTTGCGAGCGTTGTTTTACCGGAACCCAAATCTCCGGCCAAACAGACCAAATCGGAGAGGTCCAGCAATTCGCCAAGACGAACCCCAATTCGATTCGTTTGTTCCGGGCTATGACTTTGGAAGTCGAGACTTTGCCCTTCAAGAATTGGCATCTTAAGTTCGCGATTATACGCTAGCGACATGGACCCAACAAGCACGGTGTTAAGGAAATTCTTACTCTTCCCTTCATTCTCTCTCCATGCTACCATCCCATGCATGCGCGTTCTCATAATTTCTGACATCCACGCAAACATCACCGCGTTAGACGCAGTCATCAACGATGCACCACAATATGACGTTGTTTGGTGCCTGGGCGACCTGGTTGGTTATGGCCCTGATCCCAACGAGTGCATCGAACGAGTACAGAGACTTCCAGAACTCCTCTGTTTGATCGGCAACCATGATAAAGCTGCGATAGGCGAGATACCGCTTTCGCGATTCAATCGTGACGCGGGTGATGTTGTCGCTTGGACACAGCAAGAATTAAAAGCGGAGAGCAAGACATTCCTACAGACCCTCCCAAATAAGATTCAGGTAGAAAAGTTTACACTCGCCCACGGCAGTCCCAACCAACCGGTCTGGGAATACATCCTCGATCCAACAACGGCCGACCGCAACTTTGATGCGCTTGAAAAGGACTACGCACTCGTTGGTCATTCCCACCTGCCGCTGATCTTCCACAGGCCTTTCGATGATTCATTCGCCATGCTGCGCCCAATCCAATGGGGGGAAGTCATGGCGCTCTCGCCAAGGATGATCTTAAACCCCGGCTCGGTTGGTCAACCCCGAGATGGAGATCCTCGCGCATCCTATGCTATTCTAGATACAGAGGATATGACCTGGGAGATGAGAAGGTGCGTCTATAACATTAAAGTTGTGCAATCGCGCATCCTCAAAGCCGGATTACCAGAGCGTCAATCCATTCGTTTGGACGCAGGCTGGTAGTAGGGAACCAAAAAGCCCCTCTCGACGTCTTAGTATTGATAAAATTTAACGCCACGAGTGGGAGGAATTCACCATGAAGAAACGATACATTTTCATCATCCTTGGGTTACTTGGGGTTTCCCTGGCTGCCTGCGGGGCCAGCAGTCTGGCACAATCTCCTGCCTATGATGGAATCGCTGCACCCGCTGCCTTCGAACGTGTCGCGGTCGAAAGCAGCCTCGAGATGGAGGATTCCTTCGGGGGGGAATTCGACGCCAGCATTGCGAACCAGCCCGCAGCAATTGAGCGGCTTGTGATCCGCAACGCCAATCTCGTCATCGTAGTCGAAGACCCATCCACTTCTGCCTCATCGATTACCCAACTTGCCGAACAGATGGGTGGCTATGTCGTCTCGCTCAATGTCTATCAATCAGCATACGGGGATGGCCTAAGTGCAATGTACGCTTCAATCACAATCCGCGTCCCCGCGGAGCGGTTGAATGAAGCGCTCGATAAAATCAAGGAAGGTACAGTCGAAGTCCGCTCCGAGAATATCAGCGGACAGGATGTCACCCAGGAGTACACGGACCTAAAATCTCAACTTCGCAATCTTGAAGCAGCCGAAATCGAACTGCGCGAGATTATGGGTTCTCTGACCAAGGCAGAAGACGTACTGCGTGTTTACGAAACCCTGCGCCAGGTGAGACAGGAGATCGAAATCATTAAAGGTCGTATGCAGTATTTCGAACAATCCGCTCGCCTCTCGGCGATCAGCGTAGAACTCCTGCCGGATGTCGTATCCCAACCCTTGCAAATCGGGCGATGGCAACCAGAGGGAACCGCAAAAGAAGCCCTGCAATCTCTGATCAAAGCCTTACAATTCCTCGCCAATACGACAATCGTGTTGGTGATCTACGTACTTCCGGTACTTCTGCTTCTTTCGATCCCATTCTGGGTGATCCGTTGGATAATCATTCGGCGGCGGGCACGAAAGGTAACCCCCAAATCGGATAACTGATCACATCTTATGCTCCATTGATAACAACGGGGGCTGTCTAAAAGACATTTTTAGACAGCCCCTGCGGCGTATCTGGGTTGGACAGGTCAGCGAACAGAATCTTGATCGGTCAATCAGGGCGACGGCTTATCTTCAGGCTAAATGACAAAACAGGCCGGCATCCCATACACGCTACTTTTAACCTTTCACCGGGCTAATAAGTGAATTAACCCCCACACCCTTCAATCCACGACCGCCCGGATCGCCCCCCGAATTTGCGCCGCCAAGACGCCAAATTCCTCGGTGTAAGTGAGGTCAATCGAGCGAGGTCGAGGTATCGAAATTTCTAGGTTTAAGACCACGCGCGCCGGCCGCTCGCTAAGGACTATCACGCGATCTGCAAGCAGCACTGCTTCGGGAATCGAATGAGTGACCATGAGAAGCGTGCCGCGATGCGCCTTCCATATTCGCAAGAGTTCCTCACCCATTTTCTCGCGCGTCAGTGCATCGAGAGAACCGAAAGGCTCGTCAAGAAGAAGCACATCCGGTTCGTGCACTAAGGCGCGGCCGATAGCTACCCGCTGCGCCATCCCTCCCGAGAGATCGCGCGGATACGTTTCTTCGAACCCCTGCAATCCCATAAGTTCTATCAGTGATCGGGCTCGATCCTGCTTTTCTTCTCTGGTTACCCCTGCCAGCTCCAACGGAAGACAAATGTTGTTAAGCGCCGTCCGCCAGGGCATTAGATTCGCCTGCTGAAAGATAAAACCGATACGCCGTTGAGGTCTCGCCAGCCGTTCACCGCTGAAAACCACCTGTCCTGAGCTTGGCTCTAGCAAGCCCGCGAGGATGCGCAGCAGCGAAGTTTTCCCACATCCCGAAGGTCCGACAATGCAGACGAACTCGTCGGGTGAGACCTCGAGAGAGATCGAATCCAACACATGCAGACCACCATTCCCATTGGAAAAGGTCAGGGATATGTTCTCTGCTCGAAGGAGTTCTTGGATGGGTGTCATCTATTCCACATACTCATTGGTATACGCCTGATCAAGATCCAACGGCGCCTCTAATAGACCCATGTCGAGGAGAACCTGCTGCATGTTTTCCCAGGCGTTTTCGTCCGAGTACCCAATGCTTTCACACTTCCAGAATTCAATGCTGGTTTCTAGTATTCCGAGTTGTACGGATTGATCCGCCGCATCGAGGCCATCGACATAGCGCTTGGACACCTCAAGCGCGTGTTCCGGATCCTCTATTGTCGCCGCCACACCTCTCTTGAATGCTGCAACCATGCGCCGGACCAAGTCGGGGTTCTCCCTCAGGGTCTTTTCATTGGTGATCAGACCGTTTGAAGCGAGATGAACATAATCTGCAACTCGGATCACATTTACAGAGACCCCCAACTTCGCCAATTGGATGGGCTCATTGTTGGCGTAAACAACAACCGCATCCTCCATGCCCTGGCTCAGCGCCTCTACTTGGGTATAGCCAATAACATCCAATTGCACGTCGTCTTCTGTAAGATTTCCTGATGTGAGCAGCGCCCGGAAACCGATATATGAAGCGCCATATAATCCGGGGATGCCAATCCGTTTCCCCTCCAAATCTGAAGGCGTTTCAATTCCACTACCCGTTGGGGCGGCAACGGCGACGGGGTAATCCTGCCACCAGGCCATAACATAAACAACCGGAAGCCCCTGGGCGCGTGCCAGCAGAACCTGTTCGCCAGAGACGATCGCAAACTGAAGCTCATCGACGCCGACAAGCTGGACGGCCTCCGTTTCTGGAAGATGTGTAATTTCGATCTCGATCCCCTCCTCTTCCGCAAATCCTTCATCAATCATCACATACAACGGTGAGAACTGGATATCGGGTCGGTAACCCATTGTGATATGGACGCGATCAAGGCTGGGACCCTGTTTTTGTTGACTCTGCGGGTTAGCGCAAGCCGTGCTAATAGCCAACAACACTAGCATCAGCGCTAGAGGGATATGGGCTTTTCTCTTCATCGATAACCTCACATTTTTGTATTGCCTGTATCCTGCCAGGCGAGAAGATACCGCTCAAGCAGGACCACCAGACTGAACAAAGACATCGCTAGAGCAATCAGCGCGATGACGGCGACATATACCAAGGTCGTGTCATATACCCCACGCCCAATATTAATTAAGAATCCAAGCCCTTCATTTGCACCAACAAATTCACCAACCACAGCGCCAATGACGGACAGCGTTGCCCCAACTTTCAACCCCCCCAGCAAGACCGGCATCGCCGCCGGCACCTCAAGCTGACTGAAAACCTGCCAGCGTGTTGCCCGCAGGGATCGCATCAGGTCGCGGAGATCCTCGGGGACCGAGCGAATCCCCACAATGGTATTTATCAAGATTGGGAAGAAGACGATTAATGCGCTGATCATGATCTTTGAGAGCCGGCCAGGACCCAACCAAATGACAAGAAGTGGTGCGATAGCGACGATAGGAATGGATTGTGAGGCAACGATATAGGGAGATAGAAACCGTTCAACGGTTCTCGATTTCGCCAAACCGTAACCTAAGATAATGGCAGAGATCATGCCAAGAGTTAATCCCCCGAGGACTTCAATGAGCGTCGCCAGCGTATGGCGGAATAAAGTTCCATCCTGGATGGCGCGCACGGTGCGATGGAACACGGCCATAGGCGAAGGGAGGATGAAAGCCGGCAAACCGCTCCATCTTCTCGCCGATTCCCAAAGCAGCAAAGCAAAAATGATGGCAATAGGGATCATCAATAAAGGCCAATTATGACGTAATCCTCTTGCCTTTTTCGAGGTTTGATAAGCTTGTATGGTTTTCTTCGGTTCCATCATCTAAAATAAAATAGGCCCCAAGATTTGGGGCATGAGGTGAGCTTCCACAGCACGGTTATGAGTATATTCAAACCCCGAAGACTTGGATCTTCGGGGCAAATACATTCAACGTGGCGTGCTGTGACGCTGCGTGTTGCCTTTTCCCATCCGGACTATACCGTCGGCCCCGGAGTCTCACCGGATCATGCGTGTGTTACGCTTGCGGGCTGTACCGCCGATCGGGAATTGGGCTTCAAGCCCTCACCCTGCCCCAAAGGCTATCTATTCAATTGACAACACAATTATACGATAGTTTTCAATCTGAGTTGCTTGTACTGGTATTAGTGAGGTCAATCGTCACCCGAATCACGGAGTTTTATCCTGCCGCCGTATGCATTTTAGGTGAACAGGATTACAAATAGTAGGAGCCCGGTGAGGCGCCGACCGTTAAGTACCCTCTCCGTAGAGAGACGCAGCATGTGCGTCTCTCTGGTTCTGGTCACATGCTGCGTCTCTACTATGCTTCCGGTCGCAGGTGCAGTCTGCGGTCTGCCATCGGTAGGAATTGTCAATTAAACCTCCCGCGGGTTTTGAATCTGCGGGAGGTTGGATATGTTAAAAACAGAGGATCCGATAATGACACTCTTTGTAATTCTAGAAAGTCAACTCTCTCATATCACCCGTCGTCATGAAAATCACGCGCTCGATGATGTTGATCGCTCTGTCGCCGATTCGCTCAAGGTTGTGGGCGCACCAAAGCAGGTAGGTTGCTCTCTCGACGCTGCCCGGTTTGTGCGCCATGATTTCCACCAATTCATCGAAGATAGCTTTATAGAGCAGGTCCATTTCCTCATCGCGCGGCGCGATCGCGATCGCTGTTTGCGCATCTCGTTTGATAAAGGCGTCCAAACTTCCACTCAACATCTCGCGCGCCAAATCTGCCATCTTGGGCAAGTCGATAAGTGGTTTAAGCAGAGGCTCATCGCCCATGCGGATCACCGTTTTCGCGATCCCGGAAGCGTGATCGGCCATGCGCTCCATGTCCACGACAATATTCATCGCCGCTACGACTGCGCGAAGATCGCCGGCAGTAGGCTGCTGTGTCGCTATCAGAGTCAAGCAAGCTTCTTCAATTTTGAAACGAAGATCGTTAATACGTAGATCGCGGTCGATCACCTCTTTCGCCAAGTGCGTATCACGCTGTTTGAGGCTTTCAATTGAGTTGCGGATGGCATCCTGGACAAGCGATCCCATCTTCAAGATGTCATCCTCGATCGCTGCGTAATTTTGATCGTATCTTGCTCTCGTACCCTTCGGCATCACGACCTCCTACCAAAACTCACCCGACCCGACCGGTGACATAGGCTTCCGTCCGTTCATCTTTTGGACGTGTGAAGATCTTCTCGGTACTGTCAAATTCCACCAATTCGCCAAGCCAGAACAGCCCTGTTTTCTCCGACACCCTTGCAGCTTGCTGCATGTTATGCGTCACAACCACGATGGTGTAATTCTCCCTCAACTCAGCCATAAGGTTCTCAATTTCCATTGTGGCGATCGGATCTAATGCGGAGGTGGGTTCATCCATTAAAATAACTTCGGGACCAACTGCAAGCACTCTGGCGATACAAAGACGCTGCTGTTCTCCCAAAGATAGTCCCAGTGCATCCACGCTAAGACGATCTTTTATCAAATCCCACAACGCTGCCTGCCTCAAAGATCTTTCAACAATCTCCTCTTCTTCAACCCGGTTCCTGGTTAAGCCCAGTACTCGCGGTCCAAAAGCGACGTTAGCATAAACCGATTGCGGGAATGGATTCGGTTTTTGGAACACCATGCCAACCCTTTGCCGAATATCCACTGGGTCGAGATCGGCCTGGTAGATATCCACGCCGTCCAGAAGCACCTCGCCCTCGATACGGATGCCGGGGATCGTGTCGTTCATCCGATTCAGGCATCGTAGGAATGTCGACTTTCCACACCCGGAAGGACCGATCAAAGCCGTGATTTCCTTCTCTTCGATCTTGAGCGTGATCTCGCTCAAAGCCTTCACCGCTCCATAGAAGAAATCAAGGTTATTGACCTCAACCTTAGCCATAGGACGTTTCGTGTTCATAAGATGCATTTTACACCACTTGAACCCCTTCTTCGGGTGCCTCGCGGGAGAAACACAAAACTCAAGGGGTTGTGTTCACTCAATTTGGAATGGCTTTGTTAAGGCGTATAATTTACATCTATGAAATCATCGATGTGGAGGCACACTGCAGTTTGGTTCCTCCTCTTCACCATCATGTTCCTCTCACCGGCTTGCGGATGGATGGCTTCTCAGGAGCCTTTCACCTCAGCCACCCGAACTATCGAGAATAAAGGCTCGGATACAATCGTTAACCTGGCGCTCGCATGGGCCGAGGCCTATCAAGAGATTCGCCCAAACGTCCGTTTATCGGTTACAGGCGGCGGTTCCGGAACAGGGATCGCTGCGTTGATCAATGGAACAGTCGACATCGCTAACGCCTCTCGGCGGATAAAACCCGAAGAGCAAGCGGACGCGGAAGCGAATGGCGTCACACCGACAGAATTTATCATCGCCCGCGATGCGATTGCCGTCATCATCAATCATGAGAATCCAGTTGACAATCTTACGCTGCAATTGATCTCCGACATCTACAGCGGGAAAATCAATAACTGGAGTGAAGTCGGGGGAGAAGATCGACCGATCGTCCGCCTCTCACGCGAGACGAATTCTGGAACACATGTTTACTTCCTCGAAAACGTTCTGCGTCTCGGGGATGCGCAGAGTGAGACGCTCTTCTCCGTTGATACCCTTCTGCTTCCATCCTCGGAGGGGATCACAGCTGAGGTTCGCCAGAATCCAAATGCGATTGGATACGACGGTCTTGGCTACGTTACAGATGATGTGAAAGTGGTTGCGGTAGGCATCAGCATCGATGGCCCCTTCCTCTACCCGTCCGCTGAGACTGTGAATTCAAACCTGTACCCCATTGCCAGGGATCTCTATATGTACACCGCGGGAGAACCTTCTGGCGATATCAAAGAGTATCTTGACTGGATTTTAAGCCCACAAGCTCAAGAAATCGTCACCAAACTTGGTTTTGTGCCCGTCAGCCCCTGAGGGAAAAATGAAGGCAGGCGAACTCAAAGAGATTCTCATCACAAGCTTGATTAAAGTCTGCGGTTACTCCGCCATCATCTTTGTGGGTATGATCTTCGTCTTCTTAATTAAAGAGGGAGCGCCGGCACTCTTCAAGGTTTCACTCGAAAACTTCTTGCAACTTCGTTGGTACCCCATCGAAGATCGTTTTGGACTCCTGCCTCTCATCGGGGGATCACTCATCGTAACAGTCGGAGCCGCTATCTTCTCCGTCCCTCTCGGTCTCGCCAGCGCGATCTACATCGCAGAGGTAACACCCCGCTGGGCACGCGAGATCCTAAAACCATTGGTGGAAGTCCTGGGCGGGCTTCCATCGGTCATGTTGGGCTTCATCGGAATCCTGATCATCATACCCTTCCTTCGAAATGCTCTAGACCTGCCAACGGGGCTCACTGCCCTCGCTGGGTCTTTGATCCTCGGCGGAATGGCAATCCCAACAATCGTAAGCGTAGCCGAGGACGCGCTCGACGCCGTCCCTAAAACCTACCGAGAAGCAGCTCTTGCCATGGGCGCAACCCGCTGGCAAACGATTTGGAGAGTCACGCTTCCGGCAGCAAAATCAGGGGTTCTGACCGCGGTCATGTTGGGCATCGGTAGGGCTATCGGTGAAACGATGACCGTGATGATGGTTACAGGTAACGCGGCTGTCTTCCCAACAGGAATCGGAGCCTTTTTCAAACCCGTGAGAACGATGACGGCGACGATCGCAGCCGAAATGGGGGAAGTCGCCAGCGGGAGTACCCATTACCACGTTCTCTTCCTCATCGGCATTGTCTTATTCCTTATCTCACTAACCGTCAACATCATCGCGGCAAGTGTCGTCTTCCGCCAGCGCAAGCGGACGGAGAGAATCCTATCTTGAGGATCTATGAAGCTTCATGAATAAACGGGTTGACAACGAGCGGCAGGGAGAGAATGGTAGCGAGAAATAACTTCAGCACGACTAAGGAGAGCCGAGTGGGCGCATCCTTTTCTCAACGCAGAAAGTGGATGCAAAGGCTCGGATTCACCGGTTTAGCGCTGGCGACACTCGCTACCGTCACACCCATTCTGCTGATCGTCATCCACATCTTCTCCAATGGTCTGCCAGGAATCTCATGGCAATTTCTGGTTGAATTCCCGCGCGATGGGATGCGCGAAGGCGGGATATTACCTGCTATCATCGGAACTCTCTGGCTGACTCTTGGGACTGCTTTATTCAGCGTGCCGTTGGGGATCGGCGCTGCCATCTATTTATCGGAATACGCATCTGACAGCCGCTGGACGAGAGCCATCCGCATTGCCATCATTAACCTCGCCGGCATCCCCTCCATTGTGTATGGGCTCTTCGGTCTAGGTCTATTCGTCATTTTCCTGCGTTTAGGAACGAGCATCGTCGCCGGCTCCCTGACACTGGCGATCATGACCCTGCCGATTATCATTAGCACGACCGAACAGGCGCTCCGCGCCGTGCCCAATAGTTTTCGAGTCGTAAGCATCTCACTTGGTGGAACGCGCTGGCAGACCATTCGCCGCGTCGTGCTCCCTCAGGCGCTGCCTGGGATCCTCACTGGAGTTGTTCTGGGCCTGGAGCGCGCTGCCGGAGAGACAGCGCCAATTCTCTTCACGGTCGCCGCCTTTTACCTCCCCCGCCTGCCTTCTTCCGTTTTCGATGCAACCATGACACTCCCCTACCATCTCTTCGTGATCTCGACTCAGGTGCCGGGAATGCCAATCCGCATTCAATACGGAACAGCAGTTGTTCTGCTCACTTTCGTCCTCTTGATGAATATCACCGCTACGGTGATCCGCTCATGGGCACGCGCAAGGAGACAGTGGTGAACACGTTCCATTCCGACCAAAACGAGCCCACACCCGCACCAATAGGAGTGAAGCCGCGCGCCCTAAACGCCTCAATGGAAATCGTCCTCACCGACCCGAAGATCATCGTAGAGCATCTTTCGGTCTCGTACTCCGACGGCACAGAATCACTAAAAGACATTTACCTCGCAATCCCACAAAACGCCATCACCGTGCTCTTCGGTCCAGCCGGGGGCGGGAAATCTACGCTTCTCAGAACGATTAACCGCTTGAACGACCTGGCTGATGTGGTCGATGTTAAAGGGCATGTGTGGCTCGATGGGGTTGACATCTTGGACCCAGAAATCGATGTCATCGCGCTGCGACGGAAAGTCGGCATTGTCTTTGCACGACCTGTCGTTCTTCCACTCACCATACGCCAGAACCTGACCTACGGCCTTGAGCTCGCTGGACAAAGAGATCGCTCTATACTCGCCGCGGCTGTTGAGAAAAGCCTTAAAGCCGCAGCCATCTGGGATGAGGTGAAGGACCGCCTGGATGAACCTGCCGTCTCCCTCTCAGGAGGACAGCAGCAGCGAATCTGCCTGGCGCGCTCCCTTGTTCTTGAACCGGAGGTCATTCTCCTCGATGAGCCAACATCTGGTTTGGATCCGATTTCTACCGGAAAGGTTGAAGCGTCGCTGCAAACGCTGAAGGAGAATTACACCATCGTGCTCGTGCCTCACTCCGTCCAGCAAGCTGCGCGTGTTGCCGATTACGCTGCGTTTTTCCTGGGAGGCGAGTTGATCGAATACACCATCGGCAAACAGATCTTCACGAACCCGCTCGACTCCCGGACTGAGGATTACGTCGAAGGCCGCTTTGGATGACGAATGGCGAGGGATCTTCAACCGGCTCTTTCAATTACCAAGATAAACTTGACCTGCGGAGGCATCCAACCTATTCTGTTGGTAACAGGCGCCCCCGCTGGTCTGCGACAAACATGCAGATCGGCGGGGTCCTTCGCGTCTTCCTGACAGGAATTCTTCTCTCGCTAGCTACCAGTGGGTGTTACACTCCCACCGACCCTCCGTCAACTTTGACATCACTTCCACCCACAACCATCCCAGCAAGAACACCGCCCACCCCGGAAGTTCTACAGACGGAAAGCCCCACCCCGGTCCCATCGGCATCAACTGCTCCTGAGACCGTCTGCTCCGGATCAGAGGGGTATATTGTTCGATCAGAGATTGAACATCCTTCCCTCCCCAGAGCCCTGCCCTTCAGAGTCTATCTTCCTCCATGCTACGACGAGCAGCCTGAGAAATATTATCCAGCCCTCTATTTACTGCACGGTTTACAGGGAACGGATGCACAATGGGATGAGCTGGGAATCGATGAAGCCGCGAACGCCTTAATCGGGAGCGGCACTCTGCCACCCTTTCTGATCATCATGCCCTGGCAGCGGACCGGGATTGAAATAGAGCCTGCACTCCTTGATGTGCTCATCCCACATATCGATCAGACCTATCGCACTCGATTAGAACCCGAATGGCGGGCGATCGGCGGTGTTTCCAGAGGCGCAGGGCAAGCCCTGCGGATTGCGCTCACGCATCACGATATTTTTTCCATCCTCGGGCTCCACAGCCCGGCAACTCTTTATGCCGAAGGACTCATCCTTCAATGGCTGCTGGCGATTCCAATCGAAGAGCGCCCGGATATATGGATGGATATTGGCGACCATGACTCGCTGCTGCCCAGCGCCCAAAGTCTCCTTAACCTGCTCTCACAAAATGACTTTGAAACAATCGTGCGGATAAACTCCGGCGATCACACGTCCGATTACTGGCGCGCACATGTTGCCCGCTACCTGCAATGGTACGCGGATCATTGGATGAGCGATTCATCGTTAGACGCGTGGAAGCTCGAAGCCACCATAGACTAGCGCTAATTCAGAGCGGTCGTGATGGCTTGTCGTTCTTAGCCGAAGCGCTCCTCAGACATGACATCATCTCATCTTATTCAGATTGACTTACGATTAAAATTAGGTTCTCCTCCAAATTGTGTGGGGGACTCAGTGGATCTGCACTACCCAGCTCTACTACATTCATAAATCGGAGGGGACGACCCGTGTGTCACCCCGTCCCCCTTTCGCAACCAACTACCACCCAACCCATCTCCAGCGCGGGAACAATCACAATGCACATCCCGTGAGCGCTGCCAACTGTTTCTTGGAGACGTCCCTTCGAAACGTAGCGCTGGATTGATCGTTGTCAGGGGGGAAGAAATGAAAAAGTGATTCATCACCTTTGCAGAGGTTGATCTATCCGTTCATACGCGCAGACCTTAAGGCGCAGGCTGCACCTGAGACCGGAAGCAGAACTTCCGCACTCCACATAGTGCAGAAGAGATGTAGGCAGACCCTGGTTAGATCAACAATAGGATATTGAGGTTCCAGTCGGAGTATGACGTGGTCTAAATGGGTTCCAACAAACACCAGATCCTACAATGAAGGCAAACAAAATTATGTCACCTTTCCACAGTAAACGGAGGAGAACTAAAAAAAAAGACCTCCTCTGGTCTTTCGTATGATTCTATTGAAATCACGATTCAGCCTCACCCATCTCCAGGACACGTCACCGATTCTCGAGAATGGCGCCGAGAGCACTTTTCCCAGACCTGACTCGAAAGAACCAAGAAGGTTAAAGACCAAAGCCGTGCTCTGGTCTTGTGATTCCATAGCACGGCTTTGATGAGGAGAATGCAACCTTAATCATAACCATTTAGATGAGTAGAAAATGAAAGAAAGATTAATGTTTCTTAAACGTTGCCAATCTTACGCTTGAAGTACTGTATGGATTTCCCCTTCGCTGATCGGACCCACACGCAGTATCTTGGGCGGATCCTGTGTGCAATCCACTACGGTCGAGGGTCGACCCCCAAGCGTTCTACCGTCGTCAATGATCAAGTGTACTTGTGCACCCAGATTCGTTTCGATCTCCTCCGCTGTGCACGCTTCTGGGTCCCCCGAACGATTGGCTGAGGTCACAGCCAATGGACCCGCCTCTAGAATCAGCTCCTGCGCAATCGGATGGTCAGGGATTCGAACGCCGACTGTACCATGGGCGCTGATCGAGCTCGCAAGACCGGAAGCCTGTCCCAGGATAATTGTCAATGGTCCCGGCCAGAATTTTTCAACCAAACGCATCGTCGTGAGCGTTGTCCGGTCGACGACGTCGACGAATTGCTCAAGATTCGCGACGAGAACCGGGATAGCCTTCTCATGGCTGCGACCCTTCGCCAGATAAAGTTTCCTAACCGCCTGATCGTTGAAGGCGTCCACTCCAAGACCATAAACAGTATCCGTCGGAAAAGCGACCAATTCCCCTCGGGCGAGCACTGCGATTGCGCGCCTTTTCCACTCAGAACCGATCGTTGTCACGATTTCCATCATGATCCTTGCGGGTCCATTCTATCAAGTATGACCACTCGATCTCTTCCAGATAAATCTTTAAGGACGTCAGTCCTGATAGAAGAATACATGGATGTAAGTTCTCCTGCCAACACGCGAGCATGAGAAGAATCCACCTCCAGCAGCACCCTTCCACCAGGGGTCAGCCATTCAGGCAGCTCACGCGCCAGTCGTCTGATCACCGCCAGCCCATCCATCCCGCCATCTAAAGCGAGAACAGGTTCACGTTCCGCGACAGCCAACCGCTCCAGGCGCTCCGCTGGAATATAGGGTAAATTCGCGCAAATCAAGCCGAAGCGAAAATCGAACGGATGCAAAAGGTCCGCGATAACCAACGTAACCCGATCCTCAACCCCATGCTTTCTTGCATTTACCCGCGCTACTTCAATCGCGGATGGAGAAACATCGACTGCAACAACATGCAGGTCAGGAATCTCCAATGCGAGCGAGATGGCAATACAGCCCGAACCGGTTCCTATGTCGGCGCAGAGCCTCTTTTTTGGGTGAGAACGAAGGAAACCAAGCGCATTTTCAATCAACAACTCTGTCTCCGGTCGGGGGATGAGAACCTCCGGTGTCACATGAAACGAACGTCCAAAAAACTCCCACGATCCGAGCAGATAGGGCAACGCTTCGCCAGAGACCAGCCTGCTAAGGCAATCTTCGAAAGTCGATATTTCGCTGGTTGAAAGATGATTTTCGGGATGGGCTAGCACCCACTCCTTTTTGCGTTTGAGCGCGTACACCAGAAGCAGCTGTGCATCGAGGGAAGGGGTTTCAGAAATTGAAGCTAGAGCCTGACGACCCTGCTTCAACGCTTCGCTTACGGTTAAGGAAAGACTCAATATCAGTTGCTCACAGCCAGCAACCGCTCAGCCTCCTCACGGGTGGCGAGTTCGTCGATGAAGGTATCGAGATCTCCATCAAGTACGGATGGTAGATTATGTGAGGTAAGGCCAACGCGATGATCGGTTACGCGCGATTGAGGGAAATTATAGGTGCGGATCTTCTCGGAGCGCCTTCCCGAGCCAACTTGCGCTTTGCGGCTTGCGTCTTCCTCCGCCTGCTGTTCATGGATAGCGATATCATACAGCCGGGCGCGCATGATGCTCATCGCTCGCATCCTATTTTGAAGCTGTGAACGCTCGTCCTGGCACTGGACAACCATACCCGTCGGGAGGTGCGTTAGCCTGACCGCCGTTGAGTTCTTCTGAACGCTCTGCCCCCCGGCGCCCGCGGAGCGATAAACATCCATCTTAACATCTTTATCCAAAATCTGAATCTCAACCTCATCCGCCTCCGCCAGCACGGCGACAGTCGCTGTGGAAGTGTGAATGCGCCCCTGTGAGTCGGTGACAGGCACGCGCTGCACCCGATGAACCCCCGATTCGTATTTCAAACGAGAATAAGCCCCTTTGCCTTTAACGAGAAACGCGATCTCTTTAAAACCGCCCACTCCCGTCTCGTTCTGGGAGAGGATTTCGACTGCCCAACTCTTTGCCTCAGCATAGTAGCTGTACATCCGAAAAAGATCAGCAGCGAAGAGCGTGGCCTCATTCCCGCCCGTTCCGGCGCGGATTTCAACAATGACATTCCGCCGATCGCGGGGATCGCTCGGCAGCAGCATGGTCTTCAATTCCCCCTCGAGTTCCTCCAACTTCGGCTCTAACGCCTCCAATTCCTCAACCGCAAGTGCACGCATGTCGAGATCATCGGATTCATGAAGATTCCGGGCTTGATCGATTTGTTCAATGACGGATTTAAATTCTTGGTAGGTCTTAACGAGGGGTTCCAGCTCTGCTCTTTCACGGCCAAGTTCAGCTGCGCGCTGATAGTTTTCACCAACCTGGGTGAGCTCTTGTTGAATTTCCTCGAACCTCGCTTCAATTCCAGCTAGTTTATCTCTCATTGTCCACACACAGTGAATGTTCCCCGCCGCAAGCGACGGGGCTTCTACCGGTCAAGCCGGACGCTCTGCATCCCCAGAGCGAGTATGTTAAACGGTCACGGAGGTTATATCCGACGTTGGAGATTTT
>DAOUDJ010000256.1:0-2585 GCA_034430795.1 Anaerolineales bacterium
AATTACGATATATCCCCACGCATTGGAGCGTAGATGGGACGGAACCATGATGGAGCTCTGGCTTACCACCGACACTGGTGCTCGATTAGACCTTCTAGATGAAGCCGAGAGCTTTGAATGGAGCCGTGTCATCAACGGCATCGGCCGTTGCCGTGTCACGCTCACCGGCGACTTCGATCTTTCCCTCTTGAAACGCGACAACCGCATAGAGGTCTGGCGCGCGCCCAGTTCGGGCGCAAAGCTCAGGCTTGAAGATATTTATTTCGTTCGGCGCATTGTTCCCACCACCAATCAGTCCGGCCTGCAGCGAATTACAGTTCGTGCCATGAGTCCTACCGAGCTTCTTCTCCGAAGGATCATCGCCTTCGCCGCTGGAAGTTCTCAATCTGCCAAAACAGATAATGTCGACGACATGATGAAGGAGATCGTGCGTGAGAATTTAGGGGCCTCGGCCGGCAATGACGGCTTTGGGGCATCACGAAGTTTCGACGCAACCTTCTTCAGCGTGCAGGCAGATGCTTCATTAGGTCCGTCGATCACGAAGAACTTCTCGTGGCGTAACGTCCTGATAGTGCTTCAGGATTTGTCGGATGTTGCGCGGGAAGCGGGGACTGAGATTTACTTTGCCATCGTTCCGACCTCTACCACCACCTTCGAGTTCCAGACCTTCGCCAATCAGCCCGGACAGGACCGGCGGTTTCCTGACGGTAACATCCCGATTGTCTTTTCTCTGGATCGTGGAAATATCGTGGACCCGGTTTTGGAGGATGACTTCGAGGACGAGGTGGATTACGTTTATGGAGGTGGTCAGGGTGAAGCTGCCGCGCGAGACATTCAGGAGGTGCGCGACCTCGACCGCATCAATAAAAGCATCTGGAATCGGCGGGAGGCGTTCAGGGATGCGCGGCACGAGCCGACCGCCGCGGGAACATCGGATGAGGCGGAAGCGCGTTTAACGGAGGGCATTCCGAAGCGGCGATTCTCGTGCTTCTTGCTCAGTACGGAAAACGCACGCTATGGCAAGGACTGGGACTTTGGGGACCGCGTGACTGTTGAATATCTCAAGAATCAGTTCGATGGGTTGATCCGAGCCGTCAATGTGTCCGTGGACGCGGATGGCCGCGAAACCGTTGAGGGTAGATTGGAGATCGAAGATGTTGCCTGATTCCATTCTTCCCACGCCCGAAGACGACATCGCCCGGGTACTGCGCAATTATGAAAAACGGCTCTCTCATCTGGAGACGCTTGAGGGAGCCGCCGGTGGCGCGTGGACATTGATTGAAGACATTCTGTTGGCTGCGGATGCCGCTACTGTTGATTTCCAAAACATACCTGCAACTCATACCCAATTAATTATTATGGGATATGCGAGAAGCGATCTTGCAGATGTGGTTGATCGAGCAATAATAAGATTCAATAATGACGCTGGAAACAATTATGATTTCGTAGCAGCCCAAGTAAGACATCCTGCTGCTTTAGCGACTGACGAAGGAGTTGCAGCAACTTCCGCAGAGATTGGAGTGATTGGCGCTGCAAATGGTCCTGTGAACACTTTTGAGAGTTTATGGATCGAGATAAACAACTATGCCAACACCAGCAACAATAAATCTGTTCTATCGAGATCTACAATGAAGCTTGGTACTACAACTGGGAATTTCCGCACTGTTATGACCAGTGCTTGGTGGCGCGATAACTCGGCTATCAACCGGATCACATTACTTCCCAATCTCGGAGCCAATTTTGTGACGGGTACTCGATTCTCTCTGTATGGGGTCACTTGATAAATGGATGTGCATCTTCCTCTCGGTGCTGATACCAGCTTCCATTAGAAAGGATCATTTAAGAAGATGGGCAATAAAGTCTTAAGAATTGACGATCTGCAGAAACTGATCGATGAGAAATCTTTCGAGCTTCCCGGTGCTCCTCCCCCTAGTGATGTCTTTTCTCTGATCTGGCCGGCCGCGGATCCGAAGGTGGTGACACAGCCCTATGGCATCAACCGCCATCTTTACGAACAGTTTGGATTGCCGGGACATGAGGGCATCGATATTCGTGCAATCACTCACTCGCCAATCTTTGCTGCGGCCGCGGGCGTTGTGCATCGCGTTGAAACCAATCCTGCGAGTGGTGCTTACGGAATTCATGTGCGTATCACGCACGACCATCCGGACGGGCCTTTCAAGACCATCTACGCGCACTTCGAGCAAGCTCTGGTGAACGAGGGCGATCAGGTCAATGCAGGAGAGCAGATCGGGTGGGCCAACAATACCGGCAACAGCTTTGGCGCCCATCTGCATATGGTATTGAAGAAGGTGGACGACGGCTCGCCGTGGATGGGAACCTCGGACATCGTGGATCCCACACCGTATATGCCCGATCTATTCCCCGGCGAGGGATGGGCCGTGGATGTGGAGGGCAACTTCCGCACATCGCCAGAGGTCGGCAATAATCTGATCCGCTTAATTCCTGCCAACAATGTCGTGCAGGCGCTCGACTTTGATGGCGATTGGTGGAAGGTAGAATTCCAGGGTATCGTGGGCTGGTTCTGGAATCCTGGTTACAAGCTGATGCCGCTATGAGTGAAA
>DAOUDJ010000257.1:0-20237 GCA_034430795.1 Anaerolineales bacterium
CGGTATATCTCTGGGCGCAGAAGCTGGCCGAAGAACTGCCGGAGGATGTGAAATACACACCGCAGATGTGATTTTAAGCGCGAAAGATGGACCGTAATCCTTCGCTCGCTTTTGCACTTCGTGGTTGAATCCAAGGAATTTTTTGAAATGGCCGAATACGATTGGGAGAATCATTTGCGAAAATTCGAGGGTTTGCCATGCGATAGGTTCAAACTCAGGCGGAGGAGTGAAGACCCGATAACGTCTTATCTGGGGATGAGAAGTAGAGAGACGAGGATTTATGATCGGGTCTTCAGTTCCCCCCTTTTGCCTGTGCGGTACACCACTATGACCATCCCCCTAATGGTCATTCTCCCCAGATTCTAGCAATTTCGTCATCTCCACCTGATGCCAACATCGATCCATCGGGACTCCAAGCCACGTTATAGACCCATCCATCGTGCGATGCCAGGATGCGTATTCGTAACCCGGTATCGGCTTCCCAAAGCATTATCCTCCCTATACCATCAGACGTAGCAATCACATTCATATCTGGGCTCCAGGCGATGGATTGAACACCATTAGAATGGCCCTCGAGCTCAAGGACAATTTCCTCACTTTCAACGTCCCAGACCGTGACTGTGTCGTAAACTCCACCGGAATACCCACTTGAGCCGATCAATTTCCCGTCAGGAGACCAGGCGACGGCATATACGGATTGATCTTGGACTTTGAGCGTCTTAAAAGTCTCGTCGAGATCCCAGATCCATACACTATCATCTAACCCACCCCAGGCCAGATACATACCATCCGGAGACCAGGTCAAGCTATTCGTTGAATAGAAAGTGTTTCGTCCATCATACCCAGTGATGTACTCTCCTGTTTCTGCATCCCACAGGTAGAGGTTGCCATTTGTGTCACCACTGGCAATGAGTTTTCCGTCTGGAGACCATGCGAGCGATTCAACGCGAATCGGATGGTCGTCCATTCTAAGCAGACGAGAACCTGTCTCAACATCCCATACACCAACGGAGAAATCCATGAGCGCTCCAGCTATTCGTGTTCCATCCGGCGACCAGGATATGCTGTGAAAAGCTCCACCCTCCTCATAACCCTTGAAAGAAGATATCTGGTACCAGGTTTCGGGATCCCAGAATCTTGCCATCGATATGCCGTCCCCAGTGGCCAGGATCGATCCATCCGGACTCCAGGCAATTGAATCAACAACACCGATGTGACCTTTTAGCTCCTTGATGACTCTCTGCACGTTGCTACTGTTCCCGCTCGGGATCATTGTGTTTACAGATGTTGGGCTTGAGGATGTCGCCGTTGGGGTCAAGGTGGCCTCGACAGATGGTGTCCAGCTTGCTTGAGTTGGAAAGGTGTAAGTAGGTGTTCCGGGTTCTTGAGTTGGTGTTGGAATGGCGGCTGGATGGTCATCAACCTGCGTTGGCACACTGACATCAATCTCCAGAACCTTGCAGCTCGAGATTATAGAAAGAAGGGATAAAAGAAGAGCGAAGAGCAGGAGCGATACGATATTCCGCCGTCCCTCGGACATGTGAACTCTCCTTGCAGTTGTTAAGTTCACCCTAATGCCTGTATATGAAATCTTCCGAAATCGTTGTTACAGGATAACGGCCCCGTTTTACCGAAGTGGTAATAAGCTGTCACAGACCCGAAATAGCTACGCTAGAGGGATCCGTACAGTGACAACGGTCCCCTCTCCCATCCTGCTTCGAAGAACGATAGTCCCACCGTGCTGCTCGATGATCGACTTCGTTAGTGGTAAGCCCAGGCCGCTGCCCGGTATGCTCAACGCGTTCTCCCCGCGGTAGAGTTCCTGCCAGATGTTCGGAAGATCTATGGATGGGATCCCGCGGCCCGTATCCGCGACCTCTATCAAAACATGTGATCCGTCTTCGTGCGCGCGCAGTTCCACGGTATCTCCGGCGCGTGAATATTTCAACGAATTATCAATCAGATTGTGAATGGCCAGTTGCAGAAGATCGCGGTCCCCCGAAATTCTCGGAAGAGGCCAAGGGGCCTCTGGCATGATCAATGAAAGGTTCTTTCCGTCGGCGTGCTGCAGCTCCTTCACTAGATCGAAGGTCTCTTTCAACAGACCGCAGAGATCGATTTTCTCCCGAGCTAGCGGCTGCCTCTCCAGGTCGGCGAGCTTGCGCAAACTGGATGTGAGCGCTGAAAGTCTTGCCGCGTGTGACTCAATGCTGTCGATGTACCCCTTGCTATCTGGATCATGTGCTGTGTTTATTAGATTGGCGACACCCATGAGGATGGCTGTGAGGGGATTCTTCAGCTCGTGATCCAGACGCCGGAGGAAATTACGACGATCCTCTGAAGCCTCCCGGATGACTTGGTGGCTGATTCGCTCCCCTCGGTCCCAGGCAACCAATGCGAAGAATATGAGAATAGACAGGAAAATGCTGACAAGAAGGATAAGCGTTGCGAGGTCGATCCTTGCGCTGAGTATGGGGATAGCATCGCGATCCCTCGACATGATGGTTGCAATGAGTGCTCCAATTACCAACGGGATCAGGGCAAGAAGATGTTGTTTTCTCACGAATCCCCACCCACATCTGCGATGAAACGGTAACCCTCGCCCGGGACGGTTTCTATGAAGACCGGGTTGGAAACACTGTCGTTGAGATTCTTGCGAAGTTCAGAAATGCGTGTATCAACAGCACGTTCGCCGATCGCAAAATCCCACCCCCACACCTCGTCCAGCAGTCTGCTGCGGGTGATGATCTCGTATGGATGGGTCATGAGGTATTCCAGAAGGAGGATGGCCCTGCGGGTGAGGTTGAGTTCTGTGTCCCCAAGCCAGACCCGATGCGAGGCACGATCTAACTTTAGCTCGCCTGAAATAAGTTGTTTAGAGGCTGTAAGGGGAGGGAGGTTTGCTCGTGAGCGACGGAGCACGGCTTTGATCCGGGCGACGAGCTCATTGGCGTCGAAAGGTTTATTCAGGTAATCGTCCGCGCCCTCCTCAAGAGCCATCGCTCTTTCAGATGAATCCCCAACCTGAGTGAGCAAAATGACCGGAATCCAGTTGCCCGCGGCCCTCAGACTACGTAGAACCTCCCGGCCGTTGAGATTGGGCATTAAAACGTCAAGGATAACGATGTCCGGCTGGAAGACGGGGATCTTCTCAAGAGCTTCCTCACCGTCATCTGCGACTGCAACGTGGTATCCGCCACGTTCAAGGAATGAGGCGATGTTATCGCGTATACCCGGCTCGTCATCAACAACGAGGACCCTGGTTGCTTCCATCATGGATTAATTCTCCCTGTGCTCGGATGTTATGGGGTTTATTTGATAACCCCCAATACTTCCGTATTTTTATTGTATACCAAGCGGTGACTGAAGCATCATTAATTTCATGGGATAGGTTATAGGCCATGAATCTTGTGCACAAGATTCGGTAGAGATTTCTGGTAGTGTACGAGAGGTTAATTAAAAAAAAGTTGGTTTAGGGATCTCTTAGGGCATATACAGGGGTCCGTTTTTATTTAACATAACTTGCCCGGGGTCTTCGTGGTTCCGTCAGGATCCCTTCGGGTCTTGGATCCAGGTGGTAGTGGGGTCGGGCTGGGGTTGGCGTACTTGCCTGGGAATGGGGGAAATTACACAGGGATATGGGGGTTCCTGGGGTATTCCCTTCCCTGGCCTGGTGGTGCCTTGACCGGGATTGGGAGGGGTTGTGATTGGGAATAAATCCACCCGGTTGATGGGGGTCTATTGATTTCCTATTGAACTCCATTGAATAGTCCTGTAAGCTATGTGTGAAAGACCTCAACTTGGTGTCGGGGGATTCCATCCACCTTCATTATTACCTGCAAGCCCGGCCTCGATTGATGGTCGGGCTTCTTGTTTTCGTTTACGCTGTGCAACTTGCAGCATCATGGTTTATGGGTGTCGGAGCCGTAATATCTGCTGGAACGATTGTATAGACGGACTGTTCCGTTAAGTAATTTATCCTTTTATATGGGTGTTCCCCATTCAATAATAGTTATGCTGCTTGGGAGTATTTTTATTCACTATGTGAAATCTTGTTCATTGGAAAATTAAAAGAGTTCTTCGCGTTTAGGGGTTATTTCAAAGTTCAAATAAGGATCAAAAAGCTATGCCAGTATCCATCCAAGAATTCAATGCTCTCCTAGACGGGTCTCGATCCGCGAGGTTTATTAGAACCAATCTTCATGTTCATACACCAGTAACTCCTTGGGACTGGAACAATACCGAGAATCAAACTACTCGAGCTGCGGACATAACGCCCGAACAATTTATGGATGCCTTGGATGGAACATCCCTGGAGCTTGTTGCAATAACAGACCATAACACAGTGATTTGGTGTGAAGAGCTAATTAATCTCGCGTCATCGAGACGAGAAGAAGGAACGAGCATAATACATATACTCCCTGGCGTTGAATTATCGACTTACGAGGGCCCTCATTTATTAGCGATTTTTGATGAACAAAAAAGTGTTGATGACATAAATGCTATGTTGGTACGGCTTGGTCTATCAGGTGATGGTAAAGAAGGTGAGCATATAGATCAACTTGCCCCTGAACCATCGAACACGATACCGAAGGTCATGTCTGAAGTTAAAAACCAAGGTGGAATCGTTATTGCCCCCCATGTCCATACTCGTGATGGTGTTTGGGGTAATAAGGATTTTACGGGAAGAACCGAAGTACTTAATCATCCCTTGCTTCGGATTCTGGCTGCACCCTCGGGGGACATTAAACGAGTAGTTGAAAATGGCAATCCTCGACTACTTTATAAAAATATGGACACGACACACGTCTCGAACTCATATGCCTTTATCAATGTCTCAGATTGTCATCGCCTGGAAGATCTGGAAGAGAATTCTACGTGGATCAAGATGGGTGAGCCATGTCTCGAAGGGGTTAAGCAGATAGTTTATGAACCTGAACTCCGTGTGTCTACAAATGCACTTAACGCAGAAATTGATGTTGAACATCCTACTAAAATCCAGTTTTGTGATCCTGTGTCTGTGGCTCATCCACACGTTGTTGGAATGGTGATAGCTGGTGGTTTCTTTGATGGTCAATCACTGTCCTTTAGCGCCCATCAAAATTGCATAATTGGTAAAAACTATGCTGGAAAATCAGCAATTATTGATTTTCTGAGATTCGTACTCGATGTAGCACCCCCTGATGAGGAGACATCAAATATATTTGTCAGCCGCCTCAAGGGCATCCTATTCGAGGGTTCCGAAGTTCGCGCCTACTTCAGATCAGCAGATGGATCAGTTTATGCGATCTCAAGGATGCTGACTTGTTCAACAGTGCCCGGGAAACCCAATACTTGGAAGCTAGACGGTTCGCCTGAACTCCATTCTCTCATTGATAATGAATTCGTCCGCGAAAGCGATATTGCTGTTTCATCAAGAATTGATGTCGAAGTATATCCTCAGGGTGAGGTAGTAAAGATTAAGGACAATGCTGATCGGCAACTTTCTTTGGCCGATGCATTGGCAAATACACAAAGTGATATTGATGACCTGCAGCTTGACGAAATTGATGGACACCAAACATCTAGAGGTGCCATAATTCAGAACGGATTAGAAATCCAACAAGCATTTTCCGATCTCGACCAAATAATTGAAAATACGCAAGGAATAGAAGCTCTGCAATCAGATATCGAGAACCTTGAGAGCTTAGTGGAATCCGAAGCATTTGGGGACATTGAGGAGTGGACGAGGTTAGTAACTTATATTGATCAGCTTTATGAATTTATCAATGAATTTCACGGAGATTGGACTAAAGAGCCGCAAGAAATCCCTACAAGCTTCTTTCCTGAAGTTGAAGATGAAGATATGTCAGATTCTGACTCAAGCGAGATGGACGTCGAAGAAATTTCGGCCGGGCAGACAAAGTCTGATTTCTCGCCTGATAAAGCATCAGTCGAAGAATATCGCCAAGAGGGTCTTGGCTTTGTCTTGGGGACAAGAAGTGCTATTGAAAGCCTGAGAGGGGATGGTGTTGCCCAGATATCTAGTGTCCTGACTCAACTCGCTGAGCTGAAGGTAAACGCGAAGGCAAGACTCGCCGCCGCAAAAGAAGCCATTGCGCAAGAAGCAACGAATGGAATGGAAGACTCAAGGGCTGAGCTAATAGAGAGGATAACAACTAAAAGGCAGAATCTAAGCACCTTGCAGGCAGAGAAGGATAGAGCCGGTGAGATCAGAGCAAGTATCGACAAACTCCTGAGTTTCCGACGGGGAATGCTTGAGGCGTTTAATTCAAAATGGGCTTCAATTCGGGAGAAGAGAACGGAGATTGTTGGATTAATTGATGAAAATTCCGCAGATTGTGTCAAGGCAGAACTAATTCCTGACTCAGATAGTCAAGAGTATCGCTCTCTTCTTGATCAGATTGCATCTGACCTCTCAAGTGCAGCGAACCGAATTGGACGCCGGAATGAGCAGTTAGGAATAATAGCCTCAACTCTTGCACCTTCAGCTTTTAAAGAAGTTATCATTAATGGGGATGCTAATCGTCTAGTCGAAGCTGCACAAGGCATTACAGAGAATACTGCCAGGGTGCTCCTTGGAATGGGGTTAAAACACCAACAAGCCTTAGAGATTTGCATATTAGGTGATCGATTGCTTATTTCCTACAAGAAAGAAGGCGAGGATACATTTACCCCCATCGACGGAGGGCTCTCAGGAGGAGAACAAGCTCTCGCATTGATTTCCGTGGCGATGGTTCCGAAAGAATTTCCATTAATGATCGATCAGCCTGAGGACGAGTTAGGCCCTGCCTTGATTACAGTAGATCTGGTTGAGCAGATTAGACAAGTGAAGGCACACCGCCAGCTTATCTTCGTGACCCATGTTCCAAATATTCCTATTCTGGGAGATAGTGAGCAGATCATTTGTATTAAGCAGGAGATCGAAGATGACAAAAAGAAATGTCAAGTTGATGCAAGCGGTTCTCTTGACTCCAATAATGTAGTGGAGAGGCTTCTAGAACTAGATGGGGGACAGTTGGCATTTCAAAAACGACGTGAAAGGTATTCTCTTATCTTGAACTAATCCAATTTTCGACTCCTCCGCCTTATTGACACATCCTGACTCGTTCAGGGCCATAATAGAAGCGGCATAACCTCGGAATGGATCGGACATCGCGCGCAGCCGGATTTCAATTGATCGTTGATTTGCGATGCCTATCATCCCGGAGCCGTTATACGCCATAGCTCATCAGAGGGGATAGCTTATGTCTGAAAAACCTTGGACTTCAGGACCGAAAGAGCTCCTTGACCATGCGACAGGCCATCTTCGGCTTGGAACATCATTTGACTACCGGATAGCTTTTATCAGTATTGACAATGCAGTGGAACTTGCTATCCGGACCTATCTCTCTCTTCCAACTCGTATAAGTGGAATCGAAGGGCCATCCAGGCGAGAGATGCAATCTGCGTATTCATTTCCTGACCTTTTAGATTTACTCGAGAAGCATGCGACCGAGTTATTGTCTGGAGTTGAACTCGGCGATATCGAGTGGTATCACCGTTTGAGGAATGCACTTTATCATGAGGGCAATGGTGTTACAGTTGATCCCGAGAAGGTGGATGCTTACTATCAGATCGCGACATTACTCTTCCAAAATCTATTCGCTCCTTCTGAGCTTATCCCCTCTGAGTTTCAAGCAAGCACACTTCTTGGGGAATTTATTATCAAGTGGGCTCAACTTGAAAAGCGATTACAACAGCTCGGTGAGACTCACCTTCCAAGAGCTGGTAGAGGAATCCGCTCTGGAATCAGTCTTTTTGATGGATTGATTGCGAAGGGTATTCTGCCTACCACTTTCCGCTCTGGGCTTGAAGAATTATCAGCGTTCCGGAATTCAACTGTGCATTCTGCATCACCGCCCGATGCTGAATCATTGAAGATACATCTAGAAAGGCTTGATGCGATAATAAACTCACTCCCCGACAAAGATGGCGCATAACGTCTCGCCAGTCTGTGTGAAAAGTCGAAAAAAAGATAATCGGTGGGAGGATAACACCGGAAATTACTTGTTATCAAGGGTCAGTTCCCGAAAAACTGGTCTGAGAGTGTAAATAGTGGGGCGTTGTCCCGTTGGCATGGGAAAAATCAGGCTTTTCACACAGGCTCTTCCATGAGAAGGCCTTGTTTGTCAAGAGGTCGACGTGGCGACCTTCCCTAACGACATCCTTCCGCCTCCGCCATTCGCCTCGCTTCCATCCGCACTCTTTGTGGGCTCTTTGCATGAACCCGGTGCTCGTTGGGGTTCGCTCCAGGTGGGTGCTGCAATCTCGCTGACGGTTTCCGGCGCAAGCGTCGGCCCAGAGACTGTCCGCAGTCACCCGAACGGGGCGTAGGCTGGAGGATGTGATCAGGCGGTCAATTTGAAGACCTCTTCCCCCGTTGATATTGGGCGGCGCACCTCCTCTTGGTCAATTCCAAAGAGCAATCATGCGGTGGCAGTAACTGCAGCAGAGGCGATGACATTTTTCTTGGATTGAAAGAATGGGTCATAGGTCGTTCCATTCTTCCACAAGCAATGGAGTAGAATAGCCAGTTTCCTGGCAACGGCAACGACCGCTCTCTTTTTTGCGTTCTTGCCTCCCCGTTCTGCGAGCTTCAAGCCCCAACGTCGCAGGTCGCAATCCGGTCCGAAAGGACCCAGGATGTATTGTGCGGATCCAACGAGCAAGCGCCGTAGGTAGGCGTCTCCCGTTTTTGTGATGCGCAGTTGGGGATCGCGATCTCCGGATTGATCACGTTTGGGAACCAACCCGAGGGCGGCACCAACATCACGACTTCTAGTGAAACGCTCGGGGGATTCCAGCGTGAGCAAAAAAGCTAGGGAGGTCAGGGGTCCCACGCCATCAATACTCCTTAGTTGGCGGGTTTCGGGATAGTTTTCCTGGCAGAGCGTTGCGATCTGGCGGTCGTAGGCCCGGATCTGCTTGGTGAGGGAAGCGATGGTGTCGAGGATCGGGGCCAGTGCAGGTCGAAGGGGGTCGGGGATGTGAGGGGCTGTTTTGTGAGCAAAGCTGTCTGCGGAGCAAGAGGGTAAGCGCGAGCCAGAGGCTTTGACGATGTCGCGGGCGTGATTGATGAGCAAGGTGCGGCAACGGACGATGGCATCGCGTGATCGCAGCACGGCCAGGTCGGCTTGCGCCTGAGGGGAGCGGTGGTGGATGGGAGAGAGCAGCGTAGGATCCAGACGCCCTAATCGGGCGAGTATTTCGGCGTCGGCGCGGTCGCCCTTGCGGGGGTTGTGGTAGATCGCTCGTAGTTTACGGGCGTTGGCGACCAGAACATCATGCCCCAGCTCTGTCAACAAATGGCTTGCCCAGCGCGAGTGGGCGCCAACCTCCATAGCTATCCTGCAGGGCTGAAGAGTGGAGAACTTACGCTGGAATGAAGCTTTTGTTGTGGGCAGACGCGATTCTTCGATCAGTTCACCATCCTGATCGACGATCGTGATATAGGAGAACTTGTCTCCAAGATCCAATCCTACGAAATACATGCTATTCTTGTTCATGGGTCGGTATCTCCTTTTCTAGCAGCTACGAAAGTAGACTGCGTTTATTTGGTGAGCCCATAATAAGGCATCACGTGATGGAGGTACCGGCCTTCTCATTCCAATCTCGCTGGAGGCGACCGGAGATGCGGCGTGATTAGCAATTGAAGGTATATGATGGGGATGCTGGGATTACCAGTGATGGACCGTTCCCCGGCGCCTCAACTCGAGGCTGTTGAGCGTAATGCCAAGACATGGATATATCTAGTGACTACATGAGGACATACCTATGGCAAATATTACATTGCGTGGTGCAGGAGAAGTTCTCGACGCAGGCCTTCACTTATGCGCTGTAAACTACCGATTGCAGCAAGTGGATAATCCATCTGGTCATTCAGAGATTGCAGGTGAAATCTTGGTTGATCTAAGTGAAAGACAAAATGTAGAAGTACTAAACACCTTGGGGTCAGGCAATCTGCTCACTCTGAAGCTAGATGATAGCCGCGAATTAGAAGTGTTTTTCAATCCGATTGATGCTATTGGTGGTTCGTATAAGATCGTGGTTGGACTTGGAAATTCGCCAATAGAAAGATAGGGCACTTATCTTGGCAGTGGCGGCTGCGTGATGAGCGCCAACGATCGAGGATTACTACGCTCAACATTTCGCTGCATCGAATTCAGTGCGCAGTGGCTTTTGAACTCGTTTGGAGTCATACCGAGCCCCTGAGTTCAAGCGTTAAGCGTACTCGAAATGCTATGCCAATCATCGAAAGTCTGAGAATCGGCGATGAATATTAATTGGTCTGATGTAAGCACAGAAGTTATTGCGGGGCTTATTTTGGCAGCAATTATTGGCCTGGTATCACTTCTACACAGAAAATCACAGGGGTTTCGTGAATTCATGAGGTCCGTTTTCACGAGGCTCAGACCGATTGTCACTTGGGTAGCCAAGAGGGGGCTCTTCTTTTTGGTTTTGACCATTGCTGCTTACATCAACTACTTCTATTTGGCTGCCAGGAGAGATTTGTCACTTGCTGTTCTTTCACTGATTAATCTCTTGTTCGGAATTCTCCTGTTCCCCCTTTTCTCGACCGACAATCGCAATTTGGGCAAGCGATTGCTTTCATCTCGCTCAGAGAAGATTATCCCAATTTCGATACCACCCGGCGTGGCCAATGCTCGAATGCGAAATCGCTATCTTGATCTTCCGGTCGGCAAAGTCCAATTTGGCTCAGTTGAATTCATGATTGAAGAGGACCAGCCAATATTTGACACAGGAGAACAAATTCGTTCATCAATCCTAAGAAGAGATGGGAGCAAAGAGGTTGAGGTAGTACTGCAGACTCCTCTTTCTGCAGTCAGATCCGTCCATTTCCTAATAAACTCCGGCAACAGCAAGGCTATGTACGCATCAGAAAAGGTAGGAGAAATCATTCTAGATTTCTTGGACGCACCTCCTATTGTTACGAATTTGGTACTTGGTAACAATATCAGAGAATGGTGTATTGGTAATTCTGGGGACTTGGTTCGTGATGCTACTGATATTACATCCAGGGTTGCGTGGAAAGGGACGAATTCTGAAGGAACTGCTGCGGTTTTAGATTGCTTAGAAATACCGGTTTTTGACTGCCTGATAAATAGTCCTTTGGCAAAGATCAACTTTGTCCATAAGGACATTTCTAGAGATCCAGATGATATGGGAGTCCATTATTCGATATTTGCAATTTCTCTAAAGATCATGAAATGACGAGAATATCACCATCAGGACGCTCAATATTTCACTGGATGCGACCGGGTGCGCGGGTGTATTTGAATAAGCATTGAGTCACACCCGGCCCATCAACTCAAGTCCGTTAGCCGCTTTCTCAAATCAGAAGTGCGTAAATAGAGTATATATGTCTACTGTGATACCGATAATTATTATCCAGGAACAGGCGAATCAAATTCGCGACTTCATCAACAACCCGCGAAAGCATTACGAATTGCGGCAAAACAAGGCCTTGTTTTCGCAATTGTGCAGTTCACTGGACGTAATTGAAGATACGGAAGAAGCGATAGCCGCATATACAACAAAGGAATTTGGAGAAAGCAAATCAGCACACTATCTGGCGGTGTATGGCCTTTTACAAGCGATTTACGTTCAGCAAGATGCAGTAATAAACCTGTGCGAGTCTCTGGGAATCCGAGAAAGAATAGACAACTATCCCAAATTGAAGGAGGTACGCGAAACCAGGAACGACATCGTAGGCCATCCGACGAAGCGCTACCCGCGTAAAGGACAACCCACTTCGTATCATCATATCTCGCGGATAACGCTGAGTCAGTCTGGATTCAAGTTGGCGTCCTTCTTTGCTGATGGGTCACCGCCTCAGTTCAGGGACATTGAAATACCGGGGCTGATCGTTGAGCAAAGGAAGTTTATCTCCACAATACTCGCCACTCTAATCGGCAACCTTGAAGCAGAAGAGAAAGCGCATAAGGCGAAATTTCGTATGGAAAAGTTGGTCGATATCTTTCCAGCTACACTTGGATACAACTTTGAGAAAGTCTTTGAAGGGATTTTCAGGGACGACTATGCGGAGTTCGGAGCTTTGAATCTTGAGCAAATCAGAGAAGTGGTGCAGAAATTTCGCAAGGCAGTTGGCCGAAGAAACAAGGACTTTTACCAGTCACTACAAGACGAATACGACCTTATAGACGATGCCATATTCAACATGGACAAATATTACCGTGCGAAGGTTGGCGGAGATAAGTCGGAAGTAGAAACGCCCACCGCAAAAATCTTTGCGACTTTTCTACGGGGCCAGGTAGATACGCTAAAGGAGTACGCACAGGAGATTGACGATGATTATGCAGAGTAAACGTATTAAAAGTCGCAACTCGGCTAACAATGGGTTGCAGCCGACGTGGGGGGCGGGGGTTTACGGGATTTTTGGTGGGTAAAGATACTTGAGCAGACAGCGCGTTTTGCGCTTACCCCCACGCGGTTGAATCCTGACATTAGCTCGACACCGTTAGCTCGACACTGTTAGATGCTATGGGTGAGCAAACAATGATCACATCAGACATCGCGTTGGTTGTCAATCACCGAAGCTCTCCCAAGCGCATAATCCATCTTGACCCGGCAACCTTACCACATTCGGGTTCATGCCATTGCAATGGCCATCTTGATCGCACTGGCGGACCTCGAAGTGCAGATGGGGTCCAGTCGAATTGCCCGTCGTTCCGCTCTTCCCCACGACATCCCCTGCAGTCACAAGGTCACCTGCTGCTACTGCGATAGATGGTGGACCTGTTGCCGTATGGCTTTTTCCGCTTGCACCGCAGCACAAGTGGCCAAGGATCACCTGCCATCCATCATTCTCAATGACTACCGTCCAACCCAGGTAGTAGTTCCAACCAGCAGATGTCACCTTCCCACCGAAGGGTGTCCACACCTGCCGGCCCTCTTCATGGTTCGTAGCCCAATCGATGCCGGTGTGTGCGTGACCATCCCGACCTTCGGTATCCCCGAAGCAGCTGCTCATGCGCGCCGGACCCTCGACGGGTATCATACAAACAAACGAAACCAGTCCAACAAACCCGTCCAATGACCAATAGAACGAGCCATTACTGAAGCTGGTGCCACCCGGCAAGCCTGGGTCCTTGGCCGATGGCTGAGGCGTACCCAACATCCACCCCCAGGCATCATCCTGTGCCCACGCCGGCATGGTGTCCGCTAAGATAGCCGCTCCCGCCGCCATGAAGCTGAAATAAAGACCTGCCAGACATATCATTGGAACGAGGACTAATAGTAAGATCCGTTTCACCCATCCCTCTCAGTAGACGCCCCAACCTTCTGGAGCTGCGATCCAAATACGCAGATTCCCTTCCGGCGTTACGAGCACGCCGTGCCCGGTTCCAAGTCGGTGCAGACTGTCTGTCATATGGTCGCTCAAATCGAAAGTCGCCTGCAAGCGCTTCGCCTCGACGGGGCGCTGCTCCATCAGGATGGTGTTCCCAACAACGGATAGGATCCGCCTGCCAGCAGGTGAATCGAGGAATTCACCCACTTGCTGCGTCGCCAGCCACAATGCCGTTCGCCGTTTTCGAAATCGCCTGGCCATGTTTTCGACCGCCCCTGCGCCTCCGGGGGCTTCCAACAGCTTCCAAACCTCGTCCAACATCACATGCTGGATCGCCTGGGGATCGGTCGCATTTCGACGAATGACCTCCCCCCAGATCAAGCCCATGACCTGCCACAGATAAACTCGCAGCTGATCTGACATGTCGTTCACATGCTGTAGACCGAAGATCACCAACTGCTCCTCGGTGATGTCGAAGGTCGTTGGTGTGTTGAAGTAGCTTGCGTATACGCCCTGGGCGTAAGGGCGGAGCATCTCTGCCAGGGATTTGGATGTGGGTGACGGAGTGGTTTCCAGGATCCGAACGACATCTGCAAGCCTCGGGGCGTCCTCATGCCTCCAATGCGCCATGGTTGGACCTGTTTCTTCATTATTGATCCATCCCCTGTCCTCGACCGCGAGCCTGTATGCTTCAGCCAGAGCATTCCATTCGAGTCCTTTGGGGATCGGCTGTCCTCGCACTGCCTCGCAAAATGCAATCAAATGTTCCGTTCCTGCCAGGAGCGGGTCATCGCTGTCTGGTGGGATGTCCAGGACGTTGATTCGGTCACCGGAAGTCGAGCCAACCTCGATGTAGCGCCCACCATACTGGTCGCAGAATGCCCTCATTTCGCCTTCAACGTCGATTGCCAACACTCTCCCACCGCCCAGCTGCGCCGACACCTGAAGCATTCTCAAGGCCACACTCTTGCCGGCTCCCGGTCGACCAAGGATGAGATAGGAAGGAGTCCGATCCGCCCTTGTGCCGAATGGGTCAACCCTGACGGGCAGCCGGGTATTCTCATCGATCCCCAGGTAGACGCCATCTGGTTCCATCAACCGCTTACGGCTTGGCCAGAAAAACGTGCCCAGGCTGTGGGGCGTCATGTTGCGTGGTTTCTGGTTCAACGCCAGCGATCCTGTGGGTAAGGTGCTCTTCCAAAGTAAAAGCTGGCTATATCGAGCCGGGAAAGCTTGAGCACCTATGGTCGTTAGTAGACTTTCGAGATCCCGATTGCGCTTGGCGAGGGTCTGTTCATCCGGGGCCGTTCGCATGACAAAAAAGCGGATGAACACCGGCGTCTGACCCGTGGTCTCCATCCGCATGCGCTGCTCCTGGACGGCTCCGACCTCCTGCTGCGCCCCGAAGTCAGCAAGCAGCCCCTTTGAGGCTTTGGCATGCTCCACGGCTGCAAGCTGCACTTCTCTCTGCCTCAGCCTCCCGGCAACAACAGATGGATCTGCCACCTCGATATGCATCGTCCCGCACCATCCACCCTCTAAGTTAGCCAGACGGTGGATCATCGCTGGCCGGTTCGGCATGAAGTCGTGGATTACATATCCTGAGACCTTGACGCCGTCGATCTCAATCCAGTTTTCACGCTCAAGCACTGTATCGGGTGCCAGCAAAGAAGCCAACCTATGCGCCGATAAACCCGAAGTGAAGGCTTCTTTTGGGGGTGGGGGCTTACGGAAAGGTTCTACCCCCGTGGCCATTTCAATCGCCATTTGCTGAGCGCTTAACGGGGAGTCCTGGGTCGTTGCTGGGTGAAGCGCACGCCAGATCGCCTGGCACATCTCTCCCGGACCCAATAGCCTGAGTGGGATTCCGGCGGCTGCAAACGCTGATGTGAAAATACCCAGTCTCTGTTGAAGGATTTCCCAGGCAACAGGCGCTTTCGAGAGCAGACTCTCGTGGTCATCTGTATTCTTCCCATTATGGGAGAAAAACAAGGACTTGGTCCCTTGCAATCCTGGTCGGTGGGAGAGCGTGTAGATAGTCCTCCAGGTGATGGGATCTGTATCGTCGAACCATGCGGCAAGGGAAGCCGTCATCTCCTGTGCGGCGTGAGCCAGGGCTCCCGCTTGGGTCTGCTTTCTCTGCGGCAAATCTTCTTGGTAGGAGATGTCTTCCCACTCTTTCGCTCGGTCGAGGAAGTATTTGAGATCTGTCATCGGGTTATGAGGCTCTAGAAGTACCGTCATTTGAAATGCGGTCCCTGCAGGTAACCTGTCCAGCGCCATCTGGTATCGTTCGGTCCACCGACCGAAATCCTGCCCGGCGAAACCGATGTCCAGCGGCGGCATCTCGAGCATGATGACAAATGCGCCGTCGCGGGTGACGAGCATATCCTCTGTAACCGCGATAACAGGTACGAGGGCTGCTGTGTCACCCTGGGGATGCCCCGGCATTTGCTCCGAAGACATCTGGCCAGTGCTGGCTCTTGGCTTCAGCAGATTCACGAATTTCATTCCGCACCAAGACCTTTGACAAGATTAACGGGGATCATCTGCTGAACCGCCTTGCGTTTCCTATGCAGCGGACTAATCGTTTGAAATCCACTAAAAACCACTAACACCGAGCCAGGCCTGGATCTCAACCAATCCCCCCAGCCAGATCCAGGCCAGCAGACCCGCCAGGAACGCAAAGCTGAGAACAGAGAAGAGCAGACCTGCCCCGAGAGGCAGCGGCTTTAAACTGATCCATGCATCCTCGATAGGACTCTCAACTCCTGCGTAAATTGGCTCGGGTTCCACCGACGTTTCTACCAGAAGAGAACGCCGCATTTTGTGGGGGGAGGGCGCCTCCTCATCCGTCCCCTTCTGCCGGAATCGTTTCCGGGTGTAGAAGCGAAAGAGGTCGAAGATGTAGCCCTCGATTGTTTTACCGCTTCGCCGGTCACGGCCGAAAGCCATGGCCAATCCCAAACCGGCAACGAGCACCGCAATCCCGATCCGAATCGCCAGATGGGAGGGGATGAAGAGGGAGAGGGTGCCCAAGAGGGCGCAGACACCAAGGATCACGAGCTCTCTGGCGCCCACGCCGATGAAGGTCTTGGGCGACTCGATCTGTGGGGGAACGGCTCCAGCCACCGCGCTACCTTCGCCTTCCACTCAATCTTCGTATGATACGGACGCCCACATGCAAGACGCAGGCGGTCTTTATTGAAGAATACATATTGACCTCAGGTACCAATCTCAGCTCCATCGTCCCCTCCGGTTTCAAATAAGGTTATGAATCTCAATCATGAAGGATCCCCACCTCCAGCTTCCTTCTGGATGATCCCCAGGGAGGACCCCAGGTCGTTAGCCAGATCCCGGTTGGGAAGGTTGTAGTAGCTGTCCCGCATCCAGGCAGCCAATTCACCATGTGTTTTGCGGAGAGTTCCTTCATCTACGATCGCCCTCAGGCTTTCCCCTTGCTGGATCCTGCGCTGATGGACCGTCATCGCCAGTTGGCTTACCATCGACGGGGAGGCGACGATCGAGCCCTCCGCTCGAGCGGGACCGCTTACGATATCCAATGCAGCCTGAACATCGTGACCCCCGATGCTAGGACTGGGAGGGACGATAGGTCGCGGCGGAGTGTATGGAGAATGGTTCCGCAGTGCCCATCTTCCCGCCGTTACGCGCCCGAACCCGGCCACGGCTCCGGTCATGTCTCCACCGCGGTAGTATCCGAGATCCCTGAGCGCCACTCCTTTATCCATACCGAGCTTATCCATGGCCGCGAAGGCGTTCTTACTAACATGCAATCCTTCATCGACGATCCCCCTGGCTTGAACTTGCGGAAGGCCGAACTTCGCCATGGCTGTGGTTTCGCTCGACGCGAATCGGTTGACCATTTCTTCGCTGGCAGAGGATAATCCTTGAGCGATATCGACCGGTCCGTCGGTTGGGGGAAGAGGTAGGATTGCCCGATTGGACCTGGGATTATTGGCTCCATTTCCCAGCCGTATCCCTTGACCGAACCCTCGTACGATAGGATTTCGTGAGCTGGCCATGGCATTGCCGATGGCGCTGGTCAGGTTGGAGACCACCCTCGTTTTTCCGAAACTCCCTGCTGTGGTTGCGATACCACTACTTGCGGCTAAGCCAGATGGTGTTCCACCCAGTGTCGATGCTGCGGATGCCGATCCCCCAGTTATTCCTCCGCCAAGTGGACTGCCAGCAGCCATCGATCCAGCAGCTGCTCCGCCTGTTCCCCCGAGGAGCCCTGCAGCAGCTGGAGCGACAACGAACCCGGCGGCGACTGCGCCGAGCTTCAGGACGCCCATGGTGCTCTGCCAGGCTTTCTGGGCGATCTCGATGGCGGCGCCGTACACAAGCTTTCCGACAATGCTGTTCAGCCCGATCAACACCGAAATCACACCGATCCCGATCAGCATCCCCAGGATAGCGCCTCCCAGGCCACTGCTGAAGGCGTTCGCCTTGGCTGCGATGAGGGCGAAGATGGCGAGAAGCATGAAGTTTACGGGACCAAGCAAGAGGGATACAACCATAGCCTTCGTCCAAAGACCGCTCAACCATCGCAATGGCCTCATCGACCCAATAATGAAAATCACTGGCGAGACCGCGACGAGAAGCAGCAGGATGACTTCGCGTGCCAATAAGGCCATGATGATGCTGCTCACAACGACGATCATGGTGATCAGGGAGAAGAAGCCCAGGAAGAGCTGCATTAACGGTCCAGCGCTTTGCAATGCCCAAAGATTGATGATGTTTCCGAGGAGCTGGTCTCCTAGATTCCACTCATTAGCGATGACCTGACCCAGTGAGGCGCGGATCGCGCTCGAAGATGCGCCGGAAAGGTCGATGGCCATTTCGATCAAGAAGTAGCTTGCCGCGGCCGCACCTACGCCAATCAGCCAGTTCAGCAAGGCCTCACGCGCGTTGCCGTATCCTGTGATGGAGGTTACACCCTCCCGCATGGCTGATCCCACGGTGATCATGAGTGCCAGGGGCATCAAGGCCGCTGCGACTTTGGCCATCGCGCCCCAGGCTTTCCAGCGGATGTCCTTCAGCATGTCTTGCGGGTATAGCCAGGCCACGGCCATGTCCAAAGCCTCCTTCATGGGTTCCATGGCAGCATCGACTGTGCGGCTGAAGAGCTCGGCCAAGGCGTTTCGTACGCCCTCTGCCAGCTTTTCGAATGGGAATACGATAGTCTGGATGATGGTCTGCCAGATGGTCTCGCTCGTGCTCTCCGTTTCGTCGTCCTGATCGTCACCCTCATCCGTTTTGGGTGTGGGGGTAGACGTGGCGACAACCTGCATTGAAGGCTGTTCAAGGTTGTTTAGTGGGTGGGCAGCACGAGCACTCGCTGATTGCGCACCCATAATAGAAAGTGCCACCAGCGTCAAGATGGCTGGAATAATCAAGCTGCAGATCTTTCTCATCCTTGCCTTGAACGACAAACCCAACCGCCTGTCTCTTACCCACCCTCGCCGGGGATCGGAACGGGTATCTCAATGTTGAAATCCCACCCACCTCCAGCAACGAATTGCTCTGAAACAGCCCGTATGATCATGTTGACGAGAGGCAAAGTCATCAAACCAAAGATGAAAATGACCACGCCGCTGGCGAGATTCATGAGTTCAAGCGATACCCTTCCGGTGGCGCCAAACTGTAGTGCTGCTTGAGCGCCGAGACCGGACTTTACGGATCCCACGGCGAAAATCAGGAACATGAATCCATAGGCGATGTTGATGAACAATTTTCCAAGCGAGATGAATATCTGCAGCATCTTGCCCGCAGCCCCAATTGCTGGATCTTCAGGTCCACCACCCTGGGCGAAGGCTGCTTCGGTGGGAGTGAGGAAAGCGGTAAGCAGGGCAAGAATAAGGAAGACGTTCGCCGCTTTACGTGCAATCAGACTGATCTCATCCGGTCCAATGTCATGCAATCGGCATAATAGGTACGCCATTCCAATACTCCTTCAATGGGATGCTTGGGAGGAAGGTGAATCGACTATAGCACCTCACGGATGAGGTGTGCGTGACTTGATCATTAGTTTGTTGTTCTTATTGAAAATAAGGAGGGTGAAGCGAGAGCGGAGTGATTAGAATAAATCGAGGATATTACTGGATCTGCACTGATTTGCTATTTCTATCTGATGAGCTATTCTGCGAAATCGCAAATCCAGCGGGGCACATAACCTTCAGGGGGTGTTAACAGCAATTGAAAAGCGAACCGCTTTCGCTTTAAAAGTGAACTCTGAATCCTTCCAACGGCAGATCGACTGAATGGGCAAGGGCATCCTGGAACCAGATCCGTACCTGCATAGTGTTCCTGGAGGGATCAGGGACAAGATGCACGTCGACCTCCTGCCGAAGGGGAACATTGGCGACGCGGATCTCGTGATTGAAGAGTGAAATGCGCCCATAGCCGTTAGTGATCCGTGTTTCACGAAGGCAGAAGATGTCTTCCGGTGAGGAATAGGGCTTCGGAACAGAGAAGGGACGAAAGAGTGAGTTTCCGCCTGAGAGGGCGCGGGCAAAACGCAGTGCTGGTATTTCCCCCGTTGTAGAGTGTACCTGGTGCTGGTTATAGCGGTCGACCTCTTCCCGAAGAACGGCGCTGACCTCTCCGAGTTCTGTGATCTTCTCCAGGGCGCAAGTGCGAACGATGCGATCCTGCATACCGGTAAGGCCGCTCGATCTTGCCTTTAGCCTGCGGCGAGAGAGCAAAGATGACGCCCACGCCCAGCCGGCGCATCATCTTGCCCCACTGGGTATCGACATCGTCTGTTTGCAGCACATGCTTGCGCCAGAAGCTGTCCCTTCCTTGGACAAATCGGAACACGCGCAGGGAGTCGACGTAGTAG
>DAOUDJ010000258.1:0-12037 GCA_034430795.1 Anaerolineales bacterium
TACCACAACCAGCTGTAAAACCATCTTCCCAAAGGGATGTTACCCATTTCGCTGACCAGTTGTCTAAGGGGACATCTTGGAATACTTGAACGGTGGGAATTGCCGGGAAGAAGGATAAATCATGGATGCCGCGCTCAATGAAGACTGCGCCCTCCGCACGATTCATAATGTTATCTGGGCAGTAAAGGCGGGGTTCTGCGGAGCACCCGGCGACGTAGCCGGCGTTGAAGAGGGCATTGATGTAATCGAAAGCCCAATGGTCTGCTGGCACGTCTTCGAACGTCGGTGTGGGAGCAGATTTGGTTTGAGTAAACGTATCGATAACTTGATCTGAGCGGTTGATGAATTGATAGGTGATATCGGTTTCGTCCGCAACGACCAACATGGCGCCGTAATCGCCGTTGTACCGCACTTCGCTACTCGCAATGGGCGCGCCAAAATCGTAAATAGACATGCCCCCCAGGCCATTGACAAAATAGGGGATACCGCCAATCGTCAGGCGCTCATACGTGTGGTCATGACCCGCCAGCACTACATCGGCGCCCCACGCCTCAAATGGCCACTGTAGCTCTGAGTTGGAACCATGGTTGTTCGATGATGAAAAGGGGGCGTGGTGCAGGTACACGACCTTCCAGGGCGCCGTAGAAGCGCCCAGGGCGGCTTGCAGCCACTGCGCCTGCGTGGATGCGCTGGAGATGCCATCCGGCTCGTTGCCATCGCTGTCGATGGCGAAGAAGTGCACCGGTCCCCAGACAAAATCGTAATAGCGCTCATTGCCCGGCAAGGTGAAGTAATCGAGATACGGTTGTGCGTCAGGGGTGTACCAATCATGGTTACCTAGAGATGGGAAAAAGTGATTTTCAGTCGCTGAACTGCTGTAACTACCCGTGTATGGATAGATGAACTCGCTGTAATACTGACCGATATTGTCATCGATCGTGCTGGCCGCGCCGTCTGGATAGTTGTTATCACCGGTTGTGAGTATGAGGTCCGGGTCCCAGCTTGAGACGAGCGTGCCCACATCGCTTGCCGCGGTCGAGGTTGTGCCATAGTCACCAATCACGGCGAAGGTCACGCTGCTAGGTGTCGGCGTCACCGTTGGGGTCGGGGTCGGCGTTGGTGTGTTCGTCGGCGTCGGCGTGGGTGTTGGAGGTGGGACGTACCAGAAGGTGTCCAGGCTCCACTCAGGCCCGTTGATCACCCCACCATAAATGCGCTTGCCATCGCTGGGACCTCCGGCGAAACCAGATGTATCATAGATCAGGTTCCCGAATCCCTCATTGAGTTGGTAGAGGGCGACGGTGTTCGCGTCGGGTGTGAAACGATCCGACGGGACCGTGAAGTCGGCGCTATAGCGTAGCACATTCGAGAAGCGGATTTCGTCGATCCAGCCGCTGAAAGAGGGATGCGCAGATGAACTACGGTGTTTTTCGGCGCCGATCACGAGGTAGGGATCGCTGTTTATGCACGGTTGATCGCCGCTGATCCCGCACAGATCCGGAGGTGTGTAATCGTCCGGGTAGGAGACATCTCCATCGGGACCATCGCCTTCCGCTTCCAGCACCCCATCAACAAAGAGCTGCAGCCACCCGTCGGCAGAATTGCGCTGCAGCGCAAAGTGATGCCAGGTCCCATCGGCGAGATTGCTCGATCCGCAGATCGTCAGATCTCCGCTGCCATCGCCGGACACGCCGAAGACCAGCTTCTCGCCGGCCATGGATACACCATAGCCGCGATCCTCACCGAAACGGTTGCGGTCGAAGATCACATTCCCTGTGAGCCAATCCTTGTTCCCCCCGCACGCGATCGCAGCCGCGTTGTTCTCTCCGGGCAGCGCCTTCATCCACCACTCAATCGTGAAATCCTGCGCTCCGATGTCGGCCGGGGGACCGGGGTTGCCGTCTGTTGGGTCGTCGATGGAGATCCTGACGCGGTTCTCCTCGTCGTGGTAAATCCCGTTGAAGCGCAGAGAAAAACCTCCGGGTGGGTTCCATACCGGCTCGAGAGCTGCGGGTTCGTAATAAAAGAGCAGTATCTCATCCCAGGTCCAGCTGTTCAAAGCCTTATCACGGGAATCCCATTGCCCCATGCAGTCCGCGCTTCCACATTGGTAATCGTAGGCACGATATTGCGTCAGAATAAACTGTGAATCGCGCATCATCAGCCAGTTCCAGGTAAAATCGACGGCTAAGTTTGTACTCTCATACTCAACCGCCGGGTTGTAGACTTGATCGCAGGTGCTGTCATAAACATCAGCATCGTCCCACTTACCCCCGGCGGCGATCCAATACCATGCATACATCTTGGCTGCCATCGCTCCAGCCCTTAGGGATTCCCCCGGCCATGAAGCCCACCATTCATTCGGGAGAACATGCTTTACGTATTCCTTGAAATCGACAACTTCGACGGTGTAGGGAATGGTGGTGTTGCAATAAGGGTTGCCGGTCACGCGCACTCGAATTGTGTCCGGAATGGGGAAATCCCCCGGCGCGCCAATTGGTCCACCAGACTCGGCTGCCCCCATCACAGTTAGAGAATCGGGGGGCAACATGCGTTCGTTCGACGGGGGCGCGATGACGATCGTGACCGGACTCTTCTCCAGTTTTGCCTTGATGATCAAGGTCTCGTCGCGCAGAACACGAACGTCCTGCAATGTCCATTCCCCGAAGTTCTGGGCGGTGATATGAACCGTCACCGGCTCCACATCATCGTCTAACATAATCCCCTCCCAGGAGAATTCGCCCGCTGAGTTCGTCGTGGCTTGCAGCCCCAATATGGGGATGGCGACCTGAGCGCCGGGAATCGGGTCCCCGGTAGTTTCCGCCGTCACATACCCATGAATCGCAGCCGTTAAAGGAGACTGAGCGGTCGCAGGCAGGAGAACTGGAGTGAGGATTGCCAGAATAAAGACCGCAGCGAGCACGAGAGCTGCGCTCAGGAACTTAGAGCAGTGTCGAAGAGCGAGGAAGTACTTTATACGGTTCATAAAAGAATTGGCCAGAGTTGGTCAACCAATGATAGGCTAACCTATTAAAGCGATTATTTTGATGGATCGGCGAGTGCAATTTGCTCGCCGTTTTACCCCTTGAGTCTTTCCTTTATGGGGCTTCCTGTCAAGAGCACATGGGTCATGTCATTACCTTGCGATTGTACCTTGCGGTTTGGATTGTGCACCATCAGGCAGGAACGTGCGTGAGAATGCCCTCATGTGTGCGAGCCTACCCCCATTTTCCCCTCCTCGGCGATTATGTGACGCACCCACTCTCCTGCCCCAAATCCTGCGAAATTGACACGAAAAACCGTGCATGGTATGATTCTCGACAACAATTCAATAGCCCCATGACACTCTTATCCAGAGAGGTGGAGGGAACGGCCCTGTGAAGCCTCGGCAACCTGCCGTGTACGCAAAGACGGTGTGGTGCCAATTCCGACAGACGGAGTACTGGAAGATGAGAGGGTGGCCAATGCATATTTTGTTGCCCCTTCTCAGTTTGAAGGGGTAATTTATTTGAGGAGGCCAGATATGAGCCTGACGTTTATGACGTCTCCGCAGACGGTTTTCACATCCGAATCCGTTACAGAGGGGCACCCCGATAAGCTCTGCGATCAAATTTCAGACGCTGTTTTGGACGCCTGCCTGGAGCAGGATCCACGCTCACGCGTGGCTTGCGAAGTCGCGACCAAAACCGGCTTTGTCATGCTGCTGGGGGAGATCACCACTGAAGCGGTGATTAACTACGATGAGATTGCCCGCAAGGTGATCACCGAAATTGGCTATGACGACAGCTCGAAGGGTTTCGACGGCAATACCTGCGGTGTACAGGTTGCCATTACCAAACAGAGTGCGGATATCTCCCAGGGTGTAAACCACGCGCTCGAGGCGCGTTCGGGCTCGGTGACGGATGAAGAAGTTGAAACAATCGGGGCGGGAGACCAGGGAATGATGTTCGGCTACGCGTGCAATGAGACCGAAACCCTCATGCCCCTGCCGATCGATCTCGCCCACCGCTTGAGCCGCCGCCTGGCGGAGGTGCGCAAAACAGGAACCCTCCCGTGGGTGCGACCGGATGGAAAAACCCAGGTCACGGTTGAATACAGCTACGGCAAACCCGTGCGTATCGATACCGTGCTCGTCAGCACGCAGCATGCTCCGGATGTAAGCCAGGACGAAATCCGTCAGGGTGTGATCGATCATGTGATCATGCCGATTCTCCCCGAAGATATGATCGACAGCGATCTGAAGATCTACGTGAATCCAACCGGCCGGTTCGTCACGGGCGGGCCGATGGGGGATTCTGGCGTCACCGGACGGAAGATCATCGTCGATACGTATGGCGGGATGGGCAGGCACGGCGGCGGATGCTTCAGCGGGAAAGATCCCACGAAGGTTGACCGCTCCGGTGCGTACGCCGCGCGCTGGGTGGCGAAGCACATCGTTGCTGCGGGATTGGCCGATCGCTGTGAGCTGCAGGTGGCCTATGCCATTGGCGTCGCCAGCCCGCTCTCGGTCTTCGTGGAAACATTTGGCACCGGGAAGCTGCCCGATGAAAAGATCAGCAGTCTGGTTGAGGAGATCTTCGATCTCCGACCGGGCGCGATCATCCGCGATCTCGATCTCCGCCGCCCGATCTATAGAGCGATCGCGGCGTATGGGCACTTCGGTCGTGATGACCTGGATTTACCCTGGGAGCAGCTCTCGAAGTTAGATGAACTGAAGAGCGCAGCAGAATTGTCCGAAGAAAAAATCGCATAAGCCTGAAGAGGCTTAACTTATCTGGATCTCCAGGTGGTCAATCCTGCCTGGAGATCTGTTTTTGACAGCCCAACTTGCGGTGTCTATAATTTCAAACAAGTATTAATCCTACGCTTAGCTTGCAGGGATCATCGGGTGATGGGGAACGGGGATAACGATATCGGATTATTTCATCAACGGACCTTCATCTAGCGTTTAAGGGTTATCGCCATGGATTTACAGGAACTAACACAACGCATGCATGCATTTGTGCGCTCTAAAGGGTGGGATGACTCTGATTCTGTGAAGCCCCAAACGCCAAAGAATCTCGCCGTCTCCTTGGCCCTCGAGGCGAATGAGGTCTTAGAGCTCTTCCAATGGTCCGACGAACTGGATGGCCAGGATGAGCTCGCCTCTGAGTTGGCGGATGTTATGCTCTATCTCATCCAATTAGCGAGTGTGAGCCAAATCGATCTCGAAGCGGCGGTGCTTTCGAAGCTGGATGAGAATTTCGATCGCACATGGTAATCCGATTTTTTTATCGTAGCCGAATGGATATTCATCATTCGATCACTCAGTTCTTATCGGGGAGGGTCCATTTTACGGATATTCGAGCATGATGCTTTCCAGCCAGATCAACTCACCTGAGACGCATGCGTGGAATTGGCCCTTCAGCCTGGCCAATCTCACTGCAGGCTGCCGGCGCCATTTCAAGGATACTTCAATCCATGTAGAGCGGGTTGAGCCATACCCGCTTCACAATCGCCGGCCATCCATCGGCCGCATTCGAGGCATCAAAGTCCATTTCCGCGCCCTGGCAGGGGAGCAAGAATGCATTTTCGTGGTGAAGGAAACACATGGTACGACCCGGGCCGGTCTGGCGGGAGCCGGACGCCGGGAAGTGGGCGTTTACCATTCGCTAGCCGACCATCTGCCATTATCAACGCCCTCGATGATCACAGGTTCCCCCAGCGGCGATTGGCTTATACTGGAGCTTCTCCCCCCGGCTTCCGATCCAGAGCAGTGGAGCAAAGAGGATTATTTTCAAGCGATCGATGTGATGGCTGTACTTCACGACCGATTTTGGGGACTTGGGGAGGACCTCTATGCCTTCCCGTGGTTGAGCAGGGCACTGGAGGGCGATTTCGAGGTCCACATTACGGCAGCGGCTCAAGCTCTCGAACGCATTATGGAAATCAAACGCCCAATTTTGATTGCCAATAAACCCCGCCGAATTGAGTTGTTTACGCAGCTCATTGAGAAAGCGGATCGAGTGATCGCGCCGTTGATCAGCCAGCCCAGCACACTGCTGCATGGCGATTATTGGCCAGGCAATATCGCTGCTGCAAGTGATCGTAAACAGGTTGTCTATGATTGGCAGTTGGCTGGAGTGGGACCGGGAGTGCTAGATTTGGTTGTATTTATCAATAAGAGCGCCTGGTGGTTTGATGATTTACCCCTGAGCCAGGATGAGATGGTTGAGCGTTATCGAGACAATATGATGAGTCGAGCAGGAATTCAATGGGAGCAGGAGACTTGGTCCGAGATCTGGGATCACGCTTTGATGTGGCGGTTTCTCCAGGATTGGATCGACTTGCTTGCGGTGACTCCGGAACCACTTCTGCTGACAAGAGCAAAGCAGCTTGAATCCGTTTGGCTAAAACCTGTTGAACGTGCGATTGAGAGGCGTCTTAGCTGAGAGGGTGGAATGCCTTGACGGCCTTCTATTCAGCATTGCAACTGCCCGAACGTGTGAAAGGATCAAAACCGTTAACCCTAGAGAGTCTGATCACCAAAACCTGAAATGCCTGCAGTAAATCCCGAGGACCTGAGCCGACGAATCGAGAGCGTCCTTATGCTCCTGGGAGAGCCAAAGCGGTTCGAGCGCGCCTGCTATGAGCTGCTTGAGTTCTTCGCCGACCGCACAAAACGCCGAAATACCGCATTGGGACAGGTAGAAACAGCGCGTGTCCTCCGGGTTTCTCGCCCGGTATTGAGGACGCTCCGTAACGAAATTCAGCATTTCGAGCATGAGGAGAAAGCGGACTGGTTGGAGGCGGCTGAGCTAATGTGGAACACAGGGGTGCGCGAAGGGCGCTTTGTGGCTGCGTGCTTATTGAATAAAGCCGCGCAAGAGGATGCGCCAATCTATGCTGAAGCGTGGGCGGAAACCTGCGAGGATGTCGTCGCCTTGGAGCGCCTTGCCGCGGATGGTTTATCAGTGTGGAGCGAACAGGATCCTGATATTTTTCTTCAAGTACTTACGAGATGGATGGATGACCACCGACTTCAAGTGCGCCATCTCGCGCTTCTTCTGATCGCGAACGCATCCCGGGACTCGAAATTTGACCAATATCTCCCCGAGACCTTCCGAATCCTTCACGGCATTAGCGCGAAGGTTCGAGGTGGGAGCGTTCAATCCCTCTATGGTTTGATTCGCCAGTTGGCAAAACGGTCCTCCGCAGAGACGACGAAATTCCTCTTGGACGAAATTAAAGCAGGACACCCTGGCGTCAAACGTCTTATCCGGAACACGATTGAATCCCTGCCAGATAACTATCGTGAGGCAATCCATAACGCTCTTTGAAATGAGGGAGGCCGCTTCTGGTATAATTCCCCCATCGTATGACTAGACTGGCTTGAGGTTTCGTGTGCTCAATCACAGAACTTCGGGCTGAGTGACCTGCGGAGGAGCAGATGTCATGGCATTAACAAAAGAAGACAAAAACCAGCTTATTAACGAGTACCACCGTCATGAAAATGATACGGGCTCACCGGAAGTCCAAATAGCGATCTTATCTCGCCGAATTGGACAACTCACGGACCATCTTCGCCTTCATAAACATGATGAATCATCACGACGAGGTCTATTGAAACTCGTTGGAAGGCGAAGGAAACTGCTAACTTATTTGAACCGGAAGGATGCAGCTTCCTACCTGGCGATTACAGATAGCTTAAGTATCCGCCGGAAATAATCGCGAGACCAGACGAGCAGGTGAGTTAGAAACTTGCTCGTCAATTTTATATATGAAAGAGGTCGTCGATTGGAAACAACGACCTTAATAAAAACAACCTAGGAAAGCGCATCAGACTTTATGGCGTGGGTTGGGAATTGGAGAACGCCCATCAGTGAAGATATCTACGAACTGACGGTCATTCCCCAGTCCCTGACTCGCATAAGTTGAAGGTGCGGGAGGGATATTTTTATGTATGAAGAAAAGTCATTTGAAACAACGGTAGGCGGCAAGACTATCACGCTCTCCACGGGCAAACTCGCCGGTCAAGCCGGCGGCGCAGTGACGGTGCGTCAAGGGGACAGTATCATCCTCGCTGCTGCGACGATGAGTAAAAATCCTCGGGAAGGACTCGGGTTCTTCCCCCTCACGGTTGATTTTGAAGAGCGGCTTTATGCTGGAGGGCGCATTCCCGGTTCCTTTTTCCGCCGGGAAGGCCGACCGACTGAGGGTGCGATAATCACTGCGAGATTGACAGATCGGACGATCCGGCCGCTATTCCCAAAGGATATGCGCAATGAGGTCCAGGTGATCCTGTACGCGCTCTCATCCGATGGGGAAACGCCGCTGGATGTCCTTGGTCTTCTGGGAGCGTCAGCCGCACTCACGATTGCGGATGTCCCTTTCGCTGGACCCGTAGGTACTGTCCGTGTTGCTAAACAGGATGGAAACTTCGTCATCAACCCGTCCTATCAAGTCACGGATGAATCCGATTTGGATTTGGTGATTGCCGGCACAAGCGATGCGATCATGATGGTGGAGGCCGGAGCAAAGGAAATTGCAGAGGCAGAAATTGTCAAGGCATTTGAGGTTGGACAAGAGGCGATTAAGGCACTCATCGATCTGCAGATTCAAATGCAATCTGAAGTCGGTAAAGAGAAACGCTCCTACCCCTCTTTCCAACTCAGCGAGGAAGTCCAAACGAAGGTTTCTGAGTGGCTCGAGGGGCGCGTTCAGGAACTCGTCAGTAAACCTAGGAAGAAAGCGGAGCAAACGGAGGCTTTGAACGCATTGCGAGACGAAGCCATAGATGCATTCGCAGACGAGGAAGAATGGGATGTCGCTGACAGCCGTGAAGCTTTCGAAAAAGTACATAAGGCTGCTGTGCGATCACTCATTCTCGAGACCAAGACTCGAACGGATGGCCGTGGCCCGAAGGATATTCGAGAGATTCATGCAGAGATAGATTTCAGCCCACGAGCACACGGCTCCGGACTGTTCACACGAGGTGAGACGCAGGTACTTACGGTGGCGACGCTCGGCACTCCGCGCGAGCGGCAGGAGCTTGATGGTCTATCCCCGAAGAACGAGAAGCGATATATGCATCATTACAATTTCCCACCCTTCTCGGTTGGGGAGACCAAGTTCCTACGCGGCGCCTCCCGGCGGGAGATCGGCCATGGCGCTTTAGCTGAACGCGCATTGATGCCCGTAATTCCTTCTCAGGAAGAGTTCCCCTACACGATGCGCCTTGTTTCTGAAGTGCTCTCATCGAATGGCTCCAGTTCGATGGCATCCGTGTGCGGTTCAACACTCGCCTTGATGGATACAGGCGTGCCGATTCGCGAACCAGTGGCGGGAGTCGCCATGGGGCTGATCAAGGAAGGCGACCAGGCTGTGATCCTTACCGATATCCTGGGAATGGAAGATCATCTCGGAGATATGGACTTCAAAGTCGCGGGAACTCACAAGGGCATCACCGCGCTGCAGATGGATATCAAGATCAAGGGCATTACCTCCGAATTAATGTCTGAGGCTCTGGCACAAGGACGCGAGGCGAGGCTCTTCATTCTTGAGAAGATCAAAGAAACCATCCCGGCGCCGCGCGAAGAATTAAAGCCGCATGTCCCGCGGATGACCATCGTCAAAGTCGATCCTGAAAAGATTGGCGCGATTATCGGTCCGGGCGGAAAAATGATCCGCAAAATACAAGAGACGACCGGTACACGCATCGACATAGAAGATAATGGGATGGTATTTATCTCAGCAGCCGACGGAGAGAGTTCAAAAGCTGCAAAAGAAATGGTCGAAGGCTTGGTTGAAGAAGCTGTCCCGGGCCGGATTTATACCGGCAAGGTCGTTCGAACAACGGATTTCGGCGCATTCGTCGAGATCTTACCGGGGACGGATGGACTGGTCCACATTTCACAGCTGGGTAGTGAACACACGGAGAAAGTGGAGGACGTAGCCCGGGTTGGTGAAGAGATCACCGTTATGGTGACGAATGTCGGTCATGATGGAAAAATCCGTCTTTCCCGCAAGGCTGTCCTGGAGGGGTGGACACTTGAGGAAGCAATGGAAAACGATCGCCGTCCTAGTGGCCGGCGACCAAGTAGGGGTGGAGATCGCAGAAAGAGCGGAGGGAGTTCTAAGTATCGAGGAAATAAGAACTGATGGTTGGACTCCTTGCAAAGGGATAGTCGCTCCTCAAAATATCGAAATGGGGCTGTCCAAAATGAAACTTTGGACAGCCCTCAACATTAATGAAGAAATTAATTAGGTTGTCACCCACTGGCATTTTAGCTCTCATCCTCGTTTTCGGAACCACATTGCGTATATATGGACTTGACCACCAATCTCTCTGGCATGATGAGCTTGAAAGCTGGCGTGAGAGCAATTTTGAAACCCTCACTGATGTTCTTCTGTTAGGTGTTCAACCAGATACACACCCCCCATTGTTTCAGTCAGTATTATTTTTCGTGGAGAAGTATCTGGGTGACACAGAAACTCTATTGCGCTTGCCATCAGTGATTAGCGGAATCTTCTCAATTATCGCGATTTATTGGCTTGCCAAGCGTCTTTACTCTTCTCAAGAGGGTCTAGCCGCCGCGTTCATGATGGCAATTTTTTGGTGCCCAATTTTCTACAGCCAGGAAGCTCGAAATTATTCTTTCTTAATTCTCTTCAGCATCTTGTCATCTTTATTTTGGGTGAAATTATTTATTAATAGAGACAACTCGAGAGAAGAGTCATCGCACGGCACCATGCTCGGGTATATTCTTGCCTCACTTGCATTAATCTATACGCACTATTTCGGAATGATCCTCCTTACATTACAAGGGATTGGAGCCTATTTAATTAGGTTGAAAAATCCCAAGAGAATTCTCCAAAACACAAAAATCTATCTGGTTATTGGCCTCGGATATCTACCTTGGATCCCCTCTGCCCTCGAACAATTTACGCACATGGATAAAATTTCTTGGATTGACAAGCCGACAATCACCGTATTTCCTGCATATATCAGTTTTATATTGAATCGCAGCCATATTTTAGCAGTTGTGGCCTTATTATTATTGACCTTCCTTCTTGTGACGATTGTCTATGCTTATTTGAATAATATAGATCGAAATCTAGCTTCGCTCCTGTCGTCTCCTGATTTCATTCTTGGATACTGGCTCGTCATCCCGATAGCACTCACAGCTATCATCTCGGTGGTGTGGAAACCAATATACACACAAAGGAATCTTCTTTTATCGCTACCTGCAGCGTACATTCTGCTCTCGAGGGCTTTTTTTTCACTACCTTTTACTCGAGCTGTCAAAGCAATCCTCATATTATTCTTTGGGTCCGCGGCTTTATACCAAATGATATTCATTCAAAGTTACTATGTAATCCCCTACAAAGAGCAATTTCGTGAGGCTGTATACCATGTAGTTGAAAGTAAACATGATCTTCATGCGCCGATGGTAATTGGTCAAGTACGTTTTCCAGATTACCTGGATTATTACTTTCAGCGACGAGATACTACCTTGCGCGTGGACATAGTTGTTAATGGAGAAACAGACATCAGGGCTGTAATAGACGAAATCAAATCTAAAGATCCAAACGCAATATGGTATCTCGCTGCGCACAACACACCAGATCAAGAACTTTTGGAGTACTTGAAGGATAATTACAACATAACCGAGAACTATACATTATCAGGAGCACAGGTTTGGCTTTTTACAAAATCGGTTTTTATCGGCATCTCACTCTGTCCTAACCTGATCTGACATCCTAAGAGTATTACCCGCTCGCCGAGGTAGTCCAGTTGGTAGAGCACTTGACTGAATATCAAGGTGTCGCTAGTTCGATTATGGTCCTCGGCACCAGCACCGCCGGAAAATATCGGCGGCTTCTTTTTTTCCCTCCCCCCATTTTATGAAGCTCCTGGCAAGAAAACCCCACTGCTTGTGGTGGGGATGAATTGCCTTTACACTAACTATATACGATTGGGCGCTAAACGGTAGAAGCAGAATAGGCTCAGCGTTTGCCCAAAGCGGCTCTTTAACAATTTCAAATATCTGGTTGG
>DAOUDJ010000259.1:0-10353 GCA_034430795.1 Anaerolineales bacterium
ATGGAGTGAGGATGTGCGGATGTTTCCCAGAAGATCAACGAAGCGGTTTCCGAGCTGTGCGATATTACCAGCGAGGTGGATTTGTGCGTTCGGGTCGAGACCCGGCGGAACGGTAACTTGGAAAGTTATATGAACCGGTGTTGCTGCCTGGAGGGAGAACGCTACCGGTGTAGTCGCATCTACAGCCACCTGTGCGCCCTGCTGTACGGATCCATAAGCCCCATTTGGGCTGAAGATAGTGACATTATGGAGTCCGGGTGGGAGGTCATCAATGCGGAATTTCCCTTCGCCATCACTAAACGTGATCAGACCACCCGCGCTGACAGCAATCTCGGGGATACCCTTCCCTGTGGAAGCGTCCATGATCTCGCCGATGATGCGGCCAGTCATTCCTTCAAAGGGTTTATCAGACCATGCTGCGATCACATCGTCGATCTGCACCGGTCCGGTTACGAGCGCCACCCGAGTCCGGATGGGCTCGAAGTGAGCATCCACCTCTTGCGCTTCGGCTGGAGATCGGCGGGCGTAGCGATAATACAGGAGCGAACCGATCGTGGAGGCGACCCTCACCTGCCATCGTCCGTCACTTGCTGATTCCATTGGAATGGAATAGGTGTTGTAATCCAAGCCGGTCACTGGGTCGAGAAGGACAAGATCGATTCTCGAATCCGGGTCGTTCACTGCCGGAGAGACAACAGAAAACGTAACCTCAGCCGAAGGTGAGGGGGTGGCATTGCCGATGGGAACCGGCGATGGCAGTTCTACAGGCATGGATGTTGCTGGAAGCGTCGAGCAGCCTGCCACCAGCATTGAAACCAGCGTTAGTAAAAGGAAGCCAGTACTATGTTTGTTCATTTTCAATACTCAATGTTTTGGATTAACTGAGCGCAGAGATCTGAATTGGGGATCTTCCTGGCGGGGATGGAATAGGATTTCATTCGCTGACCCTCATTCGTGGTGATCGTCAGGCGGCCGCGAGCGAGCGAGACATCCTCTAATGCTGACCACTGACACTCCTTCCGCCCAAAAACAATCCCGTTTGGTGTCAATTGGATCGGACCGAAATCAATGCTTTGTCCCTGGTTGAGATCCTTACGGTAGCGAGCAAGATACCGAGGGTATAAAGCTGCTTTTACGGCCTCCGCAAGGCTGTTGAAATCCATAAGGTTATTCACGAAACGGAAAGCTTGACCGTTGGAAGTGTGGACCCATAGTGTAGATCGATTCCCCCATTCAAATTTCGCTACACCGTAGCGAATGGAAGAAGAACGTACATATTCAATTTCCTCCCAGGGGATGGAGACCGCGTGGTTTCTCTTCTTAATTTGTAAACCCACCTCGTTCGTGATCACACGATAACTGCGAACACTCAGGTAAAGGATAAGACCTATTACACTAATAGCAGCGAGAACCAATGAAAGAATCAGTGAGGGTGTGGTCCAGCGACCGACGACGGCGGGGCCGAAATGGTGATAGGCGAAGTACCAACGGTAAACCGCGTACACGAACGCAGCGATCGCTCCACTAAAACCCAGCATCGTCACTGCCAGGTACGAACGCCGAAGTTCAAGCTTTATGGGGTGGGAAGTATATGGCGTCGCCACTCTCAAAACCTGATTTGGGGGTTGTATCGGTTCATGTTTAGCCACTGGACACTATAAGGGTATGGAGCGAGTATGGGCGCTATAAAGATGGACCCAATCCCCATCGCGTTCCTATATTGAGGTACCCCTATTCTCCATCGCATAGAAGTGCCTCCAATGTAAGGACCAAGTGCTGACCGGATCTTCGGTCTAAGCGGTCAGGCAGGGATGAAATAGACGTCCGTTGGCTTGAGCTTGCTGTTCCTCAGGAAACGGGGTTCGACCTCCATCCCGATCCAATCCAAAGATGGTTCCTCAGGATCAACCCCGAAAAGACGCGCGAGGAATAGCGTGTTGATGTCTTCAAATTTGATCAGGCATAAGACGTAGGGCGTCTCGGGGAGGAATTCCTCCGAGCCAAAGTAACAGACTGTGAAGGCATGAATATGCGCCGGGGTTTCAGTGATATCGACCCACTCCGTTTCCTTGCCGGAGAACATATCATGACCGCGAGGCGTGGCGTATGCATAACCGCTCTCGGGATCCCGGGAAGCCAGCAGCTTCTTGTTAGAAGCAGCGGCAAACCAGGGGCTATCCTGGGCGTAGGAGTGCAGGTACGTGATCTTGTAATCCTGTTCGATCTGCAACGGCGCCATCTGCTTCAGAAATGCGAGAGCATCTGCATCGGTCTCTACCGGGAAAGGAACGCCATGGACAATGTATCCACCGAGGGTTTCAGGTCGTCGATCTGGTATTTTCGCCATGACTAAACCTCCTGCTCAAGGATGCTGACCGTCACGTAGGTGCCTGTACCCGCATGGGAATGGATTGCCCCTCTTTTCGCGTTTTTCACCTGCAGCGTATCATCATCGAAATGTTTCTTAATGGTTCCTTGCAGTTGCCAGAGAGCGAAGACGGCTTGCATCAAGCCGGTCGCGCCAACAGGATGACCGCAGGCGATCAATCCGCCGGAGGGGTTAACCGGGCAGGCGGTTTTTTCCGGCAGCGGAACCCCGTAATCAATCCCGGGCATATGGGCCTTTCCGGATGCAGCGAACGGGCCGCCTTCACCATACCGACAAAGGCCTAAATCCTCATAGGTCTGGATCTCGCTGGATGTATAAGCGTCGTGTAGTTCGACGAAATCGAGTTCTTCCAAAGGGTCGGATATTCCCGCATGCTTGTAGGCCATATTCCCAGCGGTTCTCCCTGCACGGAAGGAGTGCACACCTGGATAGCGGGTTCCCTTCTCCCAAAGTCCCTTGTAGTACTTGCGAGTCCCGTCGTCGGATTTCTCCTGCTCGGTGGCGTAGTCCTGCATAAACGTATCGTAGTCGAAGTGCGGCCGGTCAGCCATGCGCATGGCGTCCGTGCCGCGGCCGATGCCGGTGACTCGCACCAGAGGGCGCGGGATCTTCGCTCCGGCAGCTTCCAGCTTCTTAATGCCCTCTTCAGACGCCAGGATTGTAGCCGCAGCTCCATCGGACATGACGCAAATATCGAGGCGGGTGAGTGGCCACGCGACCATGACTGAATTGCGGACATCTTCGATCGAGTAGCGGTTCCGTTTCTGCGCATAAGGGTTTGAAAATGCGTTGATGTGGTTTTTCACGGACACGTGCGCCATCTGCTCAACGGTTGTACCAAACTCCTTCATATGACGTGTGACCATCATGGCGTAATATCCGGAGTAGAAACCACCCACAGGATAATCCCAGGAGACGTCTGATGCGAGGGCAATGAATTCATTCCCCTTCCACGTCTCGACGTGACTCATGGTTTCGAAACCGTAGGCTACACAGACATCCATATGGCCGGAAGCGAGAGATTTCCACGCTTCCTGGAAGCAGAGCCCGCCTGTTGCACCGCCGCCTTCGACGCGGTGACTGGGTTTTGGACACAGCCCGAGATAATCCTGGGCCATTATCGCCGCCATGAGTTGTCGAGTGAAGTGATCGGAAAAATACGATGCTACTGATCCGTCGACGATCGAGGTGAACGTTGGGAAATCTATTTCCAAATCCTGGATGGCGTAGTCGTAGGCCTCCTTTGTTACTGCCTGGAAATTTTTATCCTGACGGGTTTTCGCGAATTTTGAAACCCCGCCGGAGAGGGCGTAGACAGGTCGCATTGTGTGATTCCCTCCTTCATTATCTGGTTTGGCGATGATGGATTGTACTCCGAGAGCGAGAGCCGAGCAAAATTCAAAGGGCCATTAGGCTTTGGGGCTACTGGCCGGGTTGCTTAAAAGGTTATTGTGTTGGGCGACGAGAGCCCATCATCGTATTCTTCGGCAAGGGCATATCGTTCGATCAATTCGAATCAGATTGCGCTTTAGACGTGCGACCTCGGCCCGCAATTGCCGCCAACCCGATGCTTATGAAGTAGAGGAAGACCATGGGCAGCATCACCAACCCCATATTTATTGGGTCGATCGTAGGTGTAACGGCTGCAGCGAGGACGGCGATGCCGAGGATGGCGAAACGCCAACCGCGCAGAAGCGCTTTCGCATTCACGAAACCTAAGCCTGCCAGGGCGTAGATGATGAGCGGGAATTGGAAAGCTACCCCGATCCAGAACATCAGCCCAGTCACAAACTGGATGTAACTTGCAGGACGGATCGCGGCACTGATGTCCATGAAATGGAGGAGGAAATCGATGGCTGGTGTGAGCAGGATGAAATAAGTGAAAGCTATGCCGAGCAGGAAAAGCATGGTTGCTGCCGGGATTGCGGTCAGCAGGAGGATCCTCTCGCGTCGGCGGAGTCCTGGATTCAAGAAGGCGAAGATCTCAATCCCGATATAGGGCAGTGTGATTGCAAAGCCGGTTAGCAATGAAACCCGCATGAAGACGCCGATTGATTCGGTCACCTCAATCGCTTGCAGTTGTTCGAGTCCACCAATTGGGCCCGCGAGCCAATCCAGTGCCCCTTTGGCGAAGAGAGTGCTTGCCAGAACCGCGAGGATGAGTACGGCGATCGAACGCAGCAGATGACGGCGCAGCGCCTCGAGGTGGTCGATCAGGAGCGATGGTTCTTGAATCGTTCGACTGAAGACGTCTGCAATTGGCGTATCTTCAGGTTCAAAGTTGAGGAAGTCCCGCAATTTTAGGAAGGGCTTTGCGATCCACCGGAAAGGGGTGGTGATGAAACGCCACAGCTTGCGAAAAAATGTGCGGATCATTTAGCTGTCACTCGCATCGGTTCCCGAATCTTTATCTTGGGCATCCGGCTTGGCGTCAACGGTATCCGGGGAGGGTGCCTTCCAGGCGCTTAACCCCGCATCGAGGTCTCGAACCTCCCGAGTGAGCTTCTCGCTGGTATCCGTGATGGTTTTACGCACGACGTCCAATTCATCCAAAGCAGCTTCCCGTGCGAGGCGGCTGGGAAGATTACGCAGGTTTCTAGATGCTTCGTTAAACAATCTCCAGTTCTCCGAACGGTAGAGACGGTTGAGGAAACTGCCGATCGCTTTACCTGCTTTCCCCATGTTGCGAGGTCCCACCACAACCATGGCGATCAGAAGAATGAAGATGAATTCAAGAGGGCCAATACCAAAGATATCCATATAGATTTTGAGGTTAACCTGGATTCGTGAATCGGCGGCGGATTTCTTGTTCCTGATCGGCGAGTGTGCCCAGGACACCATTGACAAAACGTGCGGAGCTATCCGAGCCGAAACGCTTAGCGAGCTCGACAGCCTCGTTGATGGCGACTTTTAACGGCGTTTCGTCGTAGAGGACAATCTCCCAGAGAGCCATGCGCAAGATGTTTCGGTCGACAACGGCGAGTTGATCAACGGGCCACTCGGGCGCGAAGGTGGCGATTACATTATCTAATTCCGGAGTTATGGAAAAGATGCCTTCTACAAAGCACTTGAGAAACTCCGATCCCTCATCGCTCAGGTTGTCGTTTTCTTCCAGATACCGAGCAATGACCTCTTGAGGTGGATGGTCGACAGTGTCGATTTCATAGAGGGCTTGGATGATTAGGTTTCGTAGCCGCCGTCGTTCGCGCTTCATGGGTTCAAACCGAATTAATCTGCAATTTCGGCGTAGTCAATATCCTCGATGTGTATATCAACGCGAATGACATCCATGCCGATCATCTCCTCGATGGCACGCACGACTTCAGCCTGGACATTTCGGCTGACCTCGCGCACGTTGGTATCCTGGGCTAGGATTAGGAATAGATCAACAGCGACCTCACCATCTTCGATGTTGATTTGTACTCCTGCGCCCGATCCCCGACGAAAGAGTCGATTGATACCGCTGCGTATGGGTGCCATATCAACCACGCCAGGGACGCTTAGCGCCGTGAGACGAGCCAGAGTAAGAAGAACACCGGGGGCCATCGTTGTTGAGCCGGGAGCTCGATCTTGTTTCTCTTCTTTTGTAGCCATTCTTTTTAGACTCCTATTTTACATCGCAATTCCGCCATCAATGGTAAGTGTATGACCCGTGATATATGCTGCCTCATCGGAGGCGAGGAAAGCGGCAGCTTTTGCTATCTCTTCGGGCTGCCCGACTCGACCGAGAGGGATCATATCCATCAGGCTCTTTTGAGCCTCCTCGGGTACGGTCGACCAGATATCGGTTTGGATGAAACCGGGTGCAATTGCGTTGACCGTTATCGCCCTCGATGCAACTTCTCGGGCTAGTGCCTTCGTGAAACCAATTTGTCCTGCTTTGGAGGCGGAATAATTGGTCTGACCGGGATTTCCCATAATCCCTGATATGGAGGCGATGTTAATGATCCGTCCGTACCTTCGGCGCAGCATGTGGCGAATTGCTGCTTTGCAGCAGTTAAACGTCGATTTTAGATTCGTCTGGATCACATCGTCCCAATCGCTTTCGGACATCTTCATGATTAAACCATCGCGGGTGATGCCAGCGTTATTCACGAGGATATGGAGATCCCCGTACTTCTCGATGGCGGCTTTAACCAGGCCATCCGCCTGCTCGAAAACGCTGACGTCAGCCTGGTGGGCAAACGCCTCCCCACCGCTTTCCGAGATTGTACTCACGACTTCATCGGCGGCTGAAGAGTTTTGAATATAGTTTACGACGACGCGGGCGCCACGACTGCCAAATTCGAAAGCAATCGCCCGTCCTATGCCGCGAGAAGCCCCGGTCACAATCGCGACTTTATCATCAAAATCCATTCAAGCCTCCATTGTCTGGATATGTTTACGAGATTATACCTAGAAATGGACCGGTGGATGTTCGCCGGCAGCAAAACGGTATGGCTGTTCTGAAGCTGACAGACGCACCGGTGCTGTAAGCCACCGAACCGTCAGGGTCAAATCCCGGGAACCCCGTATTCCCGGGCGAGTTGTATCAATAGCTCGGGATTGTTCCGGAATCTTTCCGGGTCTTCCTGATTATTTACGAGCTTCATCAATGTGTCGGTGAGGAGCCGATTGGCTGGCGTAGGGGAACCCAGGCGTGAGCCGGCTTGCACAACCGCGCCATTTAATCGTAAGACCTCGGATTTACCGCGCCCAATGTCAAAGTGGAGTGACGGTTTTTTATCCCCGCGCCCTTCGCTGACAATCCTCCCGAGAAGAGGTCGAATGAGCCGTTGGGGGAGAAAGATCGCACGCGCAAGAAGAGATACGTTAACTCCCGGTAAATTCTGTGGAGTGTAGCCAATGGTCCGCAAGACCCGGACTGTTTCTCTTAGAGACTCGATTTCAATCAATGCAGTACTCGGATGGGAATACACCTGCGAGGGCGTCCAACCGAGGATAGCCGAACTCGCGTTAGCAACGATATTCGTCAGAAGCTTTGACCATTTCATGCGTTCGGCGTTCGGATATGCTTCAGCGAGGAAGTCGGCTGCTTTAAGGTCACTCATGAACTCTGCCGCTAAAGGATGATCAAGTTCTACACCGATCCCTCTCCGCCGTGCGACATGGAGAACTGCAGGTTCAATCATTTGCACGGCAGTAGTAAGGGTGGCAGAGAGGACGCGTTCTGCCCCAAAACGCGCAGAGAGCATCTGCTCGCTGCCTATTCCATTTAAGAGGCTTACGATGGTAGGGGGTTCTGTAAACGCGGTCTCGATCTCTGTTGCAGCTGTCTCAGCGTCGTAAGTCTTAACCGTCAGCAGGATGAGATCGGGTTTTTCCATCCCTGAGATTTCGGTGATGGCATGGACTTCTTCGACGACTCCATGCGTGCGATCACCGGTTAGGCGCAGGCCTTGTGCTTGTAACGCTTCTGCGATTCGCGGCCGCGCCAGAAACGTCACCGGGAAACCGGCGAGTGCGAGTTTGCCGCCTACAAGGGCGCCGACAGCCCCGGTTCCGAAGACCAGGTAGCGCAAGTTATTTCCCCTCCGAGCTAGCCAGCAAACGATCTACAAGGGCATTCAACTCCTCATCGGAGAAGAAGCGGATGACCAGGCTTCCTCCGCGTCGCCCTCGTTTTAACGTCACACGGGTGCCAAGCGCATCTCGGAGTTGGTTTTCCAGGGCGATCTCCTCGGGAGAGCGTTTTGTTGCTGGTTTCTTCTTCCGCCGTTCACCGAGCAGGCGCTGTACGAGTTCCTCGATCTGGCGCACGTTGAGATCTCGCTCGAGGATGCTCTGTAGTGCCGCGGATTGGGCTTGTGCGGTGGGAAGACTGAGGAGCGCCCGGGCGTGCCCCTCTGAGATCTTGTTCCCGATGAGTGCGTCTCGGACTGCCGCGGAGAGTTTTAACAGGCGGAGCGTATTACTCACGGTGGCGCGGTTCTTACCAACCCGTTCGGCGATCTCCGCGTGAGAAAGGCCGAACTCTTCGGCTAACTGGTGATAGCCATTCGCAATTTCCAGCGGGTTTAAATCTGATCGCTGCAAGTTTTCCACGAGCGCCCACTCGAGTTGCTGCTGTTCATCGGCTTCGCGTACGATCACGGGGACGAATTCCAGGCCGACTTTCTGGGCAGCCCGTAAACGCCGTTCTCCGGCGATGAGCGTATAGATGCCGCCCGCATCTTTCGGGAGGACGATCAGCGGCTGTAATATGCCGTGTTCGTTGATGGAATCAGCGAGTTGAGAGATGTTCTCCATTTCAACGGACATGCGTGGCTGTCTGGGATTCGGATGAATGTTGTCGGCGGGCACCTGAAGCATGCCGTGCCTCGATGGAATTTGGTCGGAGCCTGCCGGAATTAATGCCTCCAGACCTTTACCTAACCCACGCTTCTTACTCATCGGTTACCTCATCGTTACGGATGGTTTCTACATTTTCGATGCCGTCACCCTGGAGAAGCTCCCGCGCCAGCGACTGGTAAGCAACTGCGCCGCTTGAATTCGGCGAATAAGCCGTAATAGGAAGTCCGTGAGACGGCGCTTCAGCGAGCCTGACACTGCGGGGTATCACCGTTTGAAAAACATCGTCCGGGAAATGATGTCTGACTTCCTCCACAACATCCTGCGCGAGGTTCGTGCGGCCGTCATACATTGTGAGCAGCATTCCGCGGATTCTGAGTTCGGGAAAGAGCCCACTTTTCACGCGCGTCAACGTCTGCATGAGCTGCGTCAGCCCTTCTAATGCAAGGTACTCGCATTGAATGGGAATGATGACGCCATCCGATGCGGCGAGCAAGCCGTTGAGTGTTAATAAGCCGAGGGACGGCGGGCAATCCACGAAGATGTAATCGTAGTTATTTGAGAGAGGTTGGAGCATTTTCGTCAATAACCTCTCACGCTCGGGCACATCGACTATCTCGATTTGAGCCCCGGCGAGCGCAGAGGAAGAGGGCAGCAAGGACAGTTTTAGTTTCTGGTTGTGAAGGACGATTTCAGACACAGGGACCTGTCCGATGAAAGCATCGTATGTACCTTGCCGGACCTCCGAGTGGTTGATGCCCAGACATGAAGTCGCGTTTGCTTGCGGGTCGATGTCGACGAGCAAGACGCGCAGCCCGAAATTCGCAATATTGGCGCCGAGATTGATCGCGGTGGTCGTCTTCCCCACACCACCTTTCTGGTTAACCAAGGCATAGATACGTGTCATTCAATCACCGTCCGTTTAACAAATTTAACCACGGTAGACCTCGGGACGCTGGCAATAACGTACCGTGTGACGGAGAATGCCGCGAGATGGTTGGCAATATGAGCGGCGGTCCAGTGTTGCCAACCCTCTGACAGGTATTCGTTTGAGAAGGTTGTCGGATCCTGCGAAGGGACCATGTGGATCACGGCTGAGTGATGTGATGATAGCTACTTCCTTGCCGAGAGCTTGCGCTGATAAGCTCGAATAGGCAGCCGTTCCTTCGAGGGTAGGACCAAGTGCAGTGATGTCTTTTGCAATTTGTCCGATGACGAGGTAGTCGACCGGTCGGCCCGAAGCATTCATGTAGAGGATTATAAACAATTGCTGTGGCCGGACAACTGTAGCCGCTTATCGGGGGATAATCGTGACTTTCCGTTGATCCCTCTCGCCTACGCTTACGGTATCCACATCAGGATTTTCTCGCAGTTCAATGTGGACAATTCGGCGCTCGTAAGCTGGCATAGGTTCGAGCGACATCGTTCGCGCAGTTTCAATTGCCTGGCTGGCCATTTGCTGAGCGAGGTGGCGAATTTGACGTTCGCGTCGGGCGCGGTAACCTTCAATATCGATCAGCACAGCGACGGGGCGTTTGAGTTCCTTGCCTACGATTAGACGGGTGATGTATTGCAGAGCCGTGAGCGTCTCGCCGCGGCGCCCGATGAGGATGCTGAGATCGTCCCCATGGATATCCAGGAAGAGAGGTCGGATCTTGCCCGGGGCATCGGCG
>DAOUDJ010000260.1:0-17840 GCA_034430795.1 Anaerolineales bacterium
AGCCAAAGCGCTGAGACTGCTGGGGAAATGTGACCTCGCTCAAGGAAATCTCGAATCTGCAAGGGTGCATTTTATCGATAGCCTGCACATTGCTCAAGAAATGGGTCATCGCCAGGATATTGCTGAAAGCATGGATGGGCTGGCGAGTGTGGCATCAGCCCAGGGTGATTACGATCGTTCCGTAAAGCTGTTTTCGGCAGCAGAGGCATTACGAGTCTCTGTGGGTATATATTTGCCTGAAGTAATCGCGCAAGAAAATCAGAACTGGCAAGTTTTGGCTCTTTCCAGTTTAGGTGAATCCGCTTATGAGTCGGCGGAAGCTGAGGGCGCATTGTTATCACTCGAACAGGCGATCGAACTTATGATCACAGATGATTGAATTGATTCAGGATGCGGACAAATCTTCGGCTTGTGGACCATACTTACAGAAGCACTTGACTTCTCATCCCTGCTCTCAACCTATTATTAACTGGCCCTCTCAAGGCAATCATATGTCGAGTATGGAAAAAACCCGACCTCTCCCAGAAGACCCCGTCACCTTCCTTTCACGGACATCGAAGGATCGACGAGGTTGTTGGAGTATCTGGGTGAGGCTTGCACCGGGATACTGGCCGTGTAGCGGCGATGGGCGCTTTGCAGCCATGGGTAAGAAGCTAGTGTTAATACAACCGATAATCACCGGAACGTAATTGAGAATGGTCATAGGATGAACTGCTCGAATTGCCAGCATGAGAACCCCCCAGTTGCCAAATTCTGCATGAACTGTGGAACAGATCTTGGGGTTCCAGGAGCTGCAGACCATCAACGACGATTAAGGGATCTCCAACACGCAACTCCCCTTGGCCTCCAGACTAAGCTGCGCAAAACACGATTAAGTGGGCAGCGAAAACCAGTCACGATCCTCTTCACCGACATCGTGGGTTCCACGGCTATCGCGGAAACCATGGATCCGGAAGACTGGCGCGATATCGTTTCAGGGGTTCATCAGCGTGTCGGCAAAGCGATTTATGCATACGAGGGAACCATTACGCAGCTCCTTGGGGACGGTGTTTATGCCTTCTTCGGTGCCCCCATCACCCATGAGGATGATCCGGAACGCGCAGTGCTTTCAGCTATGGACATCCAACAATCGATCCGGGATTATGCCTCCTCCTTAAAGAAGGACCCTGCCTGGCTGCAAATGCGAGTGGGTATAAATACGGGTGAAGTCGTCATCGGCGATATCGCTGCCGATATGCATGTCGAGTACTTAGCCTTCGGGGATGCAGTGAATGTTGCCGCGAGGTTAGAAAGCGCCGCCGAACCGGGCACGATCATCGTGAGCGAAGCGACACATAAGCAGATTCGGCATCGTTTTAATACTGAAGGTCTTGAACCGATACGAGCAAAAGGGAAAAAGGACCCTCTTGCCGCCTTTCGGATCCTGAAAACTCGGTCCGACCCATTGCGCGTTCGGGGTATTAAGGGGCTTGAATCACCCCTTGTAGGTCGGGATATAGAGAGGGAATCCTTCGAGACGGCTATTCAGGGGTTGAGAGAAGGTCAGGGTGGAATTCTTACACTTGTCGGTGAAGCTGGACTGGGCAAATCACGGCTGGTTGCGGAGGTTCGTAAATCCTGGTCAACCGATGAGATCCATTGGATGGAAGGCCGCTGCCTATCGTATGGCACGAAGACCCCCTATCAATTATGGACAAGCGCGCTGCGAGATCTATTCAATCTTGAGACCACTGAACCACCCGGTCAGCAAATCGAGAGAATTAAAACCTACATCACTGGAAAATGCCCTGACGAGACCGACTTGATCCTCCCTTTTATGGTTACCTTGCTTGGGTTGCCTGAAGACACATATCCAAATGTAAAACCGACAAACCTCAGTGGCGAGGCTCTCCAAACGGCGATTTTCAATGCCATTGAGATTCTGATCACCAGTACTGCTCGACAAGGATCGACGGTTTTGGTCTGTGAGGATCTGCATTGGGCGGATCCAACCTCCCTCGAATTACTGGAGAGGATCGTCAAACTCCCAGAACAAATACCTTTATTGATTATCTGTCTACTTCGACCGGATCAGTCATGTGAAGCATGGAGACTGCGGGAGGAGCTTAAGTCATCCGGATCAGAAAAAATCGTTGACCTGGAGCTTGCACCTCTCTCTGAGAATCAGAGCGTGGACCTGGTTCAGCAATTGCTTGATTCTGACTCCTTGCCGGGGGAACTTAAGCGACAGATTTTAGGGCGTGCGGCTGGCAACCCCTTCTATGTCGAAGAGATCTTAAGAGCGCTCATAGACTCGAATTTCATCAGCCTGGATCCATCATCTGGAGGTTGGGCTGTCCAGGAAGACATTACGGAAATACCCATTGCTGATTCGCTCCACGCGGTATTGATGGCCCGCGTTGATCAGCTTCCGGAGGCTGCCCGGCGCACCCTCGACGTGGCGGCAGTTCTAGGGCGGCGATTTGACCTGGACCTCCTGCAAGAAATTACAGATTTCCCTGCGCATGGATTGATGAATAATATCGATCTGCTTATAGAGCGACAATTTCTTCACCCATCCAGAGGTGATGCGCCGCGCGCGGTTGTCTTTAAGCACGCCCTGACACAAGAGGTTGCCTATGGAGCGCTCTTGAGGCGTGATCGGAAAGAAATGCATGCACGGGTAGGCGCTGCGCTCGAAGATTTGTACCCGACCCGCCTAGATGCATGGGTCGATCAATTAGCCCTGCACTACCTGCGTGCTGAAGTTTGGGACCAAGCCTGGAAGTACAACCTCGCCGCTGGAAAGAAGGCACAAGAAGGTTTTGCGAACATGGAGGCGATTGGATACTTTCTAGCTTCCCTGACCATGGTTGACCAGTTAGATTCGGTTGAACAGGATGAGGTCATTGGCACCATGCTCGATCTTGCTGCTGTCCATGACCAGATCAACCAGTATGAAGAGGCATTGAATTGCCTTACAGAGGCGATGACGTCCGTTGAGAAGATAGAGGATGAACAGCAACGTTCATTAATTTCCGCGCAGATATGCCAGAAGCAAGGTCAAGTTCAAAGAAGTATGGGCGAGTATGAACAAGCAGAGGCAACGATCAGAGCTGGGCTAGACCTGGTAAAAAATGTGAGCTCTTGGGAGCGAGGCGCGTTATTGATCCACCTGGCCAGCATTCTCACACGGCAAGGTGAGTATGCAGACGCGAAACAAGCCTGTGTCGATGGCATAGCTGACCTAGATGCTGTAGGAGATCAAATCGAACTCGCGCATGCTTACAGTCTGCTGGGCACAATCCAACGTGATTTGGGGGATACCGATGCTTCCTTGAGTCACCGACAAAAGAGCCTGGAGATCAGTGAAGCAATAGAGAACCTGCCGTTACAAATGGAAGCACACAACAATCTAGCTGTCGCTTTTTACGATATGGGGCAATATGAAAACGCGGTCACCCACTACCAGCGATCGCGAGAGATTAGCGAACGTATAGGCAATCAAAACACAGAAGCACGCGCAGAGATCAACCTGGGGGAGATCCAGATTATCTGGGGTGAATGGGGGGAGGCGGAGCGAGCGATCCAGGAAGCGCTGAATATTTGGATGCGGACGGGTTATGTCTTAGGTCAAGCGTATGGATCGTGTGTGATGGGGAACCTGAACGTACATCGAGAAGAACCCGAGGATGCGCTCTCCTATCTAAATCGAAGCCTGGCTCTTTTTAAGGAACTTGGTGCGCAGGGTTTTTTGCCAACCATTTATCGATTGATGGCAGAAGCTTACTTTCTTCAGAGAGATCTGGAGCAGGCCGAGGCGTACTGTCAACAAGCTCTCGCTCTGGCAGAGGAGTTGGAAATGGCTCAGGATCAAGCTGTGATCCTACGTCTGGCGGGGCGCCTATGCATGGAACAAGGTGATCTGGCACAGGCGCAAGACAAGCTAGAGCAAAGCGTGACCATTCTGAGAGGTATGAACGTCCCCTATGAACAAGCGCTCTCACTCTATGAGCGAGCACGGCTGAGAAAGCATCAAGGTCAAGACAAGCTTGCCGATCAGGATCTCATCCAGGCAATAAGTATCTTTGAATCGCTGCAAGCCAAAGTGGCGCTTAAGACTGCGCAGGACCTGCTGGCGCGTTGAGATCATGATTTCGTAGGGTGAAGTACTGGAAAACACCCCAAATTTATAGTATTCTAGTACTATCGTTTCCAGGCTTTTTGATCCAATCGTTGTTTGCATTGTCGTCACGACGGGGGGATTTCGGAGCGGGGTTTTCCTGATTAACCATACACTCCTTCAATACAGCAGGCGGCACCCCTTTTACATCGTCTAACTTCTCATCTCAGATTGCCTCCGATGTCCCCGTTTTTTTAAGTTGATATCTCGGCCAGCAAGAAAGATTCTAGCTTCAAAAGTTACATCAGGGAAAGAGGAGGATCTGAGATGTTTTTGAGACGAGTCATCCGCTTAGGGGTATTGTTTTTTATTCTTATCGCAGTATTAGCTCCCTCGATAACGCAGCCAAAGCCAGCAGAGGCGCAAGGGATTGGCCTTCGAATCGCGCTCGATGATGATCCTGTGACTCTCGATCCAGCCCAAGTATTCACGCGGCCTTCACAATTCGTCTTTAACCAACTTTACGAAGGTTTGTTCCAGTACGCAGAGGATGGGTTAATCATTCCAGCGGGTGCGACGGGTTATGATGTTTCGGGGGATGGCCTAATCTACACTATTAATCTCCGTCAAGATGCATCTTGGTCCGATGACAATCCGGTGACCGCTCAGCATTATGTGGATGGTCTTCTTCAATTAAGTGGATGGGAATATGAATTCCTAATTCAGGATATCGAAACCATAGAAGCATCCGACACATACGAGATTACGATCACCCTGTATCAAGCATCAGCATACTTCCCTCATATATTGGCCATACCTCAGGTCTCATCTCCCGTTCGACTGGATAAGAATCCGGCTGAAAGACCCTTTGTAAATAATGGACCCTATAAACTGGATGAGTGGGTCGATGACGACCACCTATCGTTGACTAAGAACGATTATTACTGGGGGAAATCCGGTGTTCAGATTGAAGAGATTCTCTTCCTAGTCGTACCGGATCGCGGAATACAATTACTGATGTATGAAAGCGATGAACTAGATGTGAGCGGATTCCCGACGAGCGCTATCACTCTCATCGAAGGAGATCCGATTCTAAACTCGCAGTTTCATCATGTGCCCCGCCCTGGCACCTACTTCCTTGGTTTGAACACGCAGCTTACACCTACGGATAACTATTTATTCCGCATGGCGCTCGCTTCGTCTATCGATCGGCAGTGGATCATCGACAATATCCTTCAGCTTCCCTGGCGCACGACAGCCACAGGGATGATCCCGCCTGAAGTTCCAGGTTATCAGGGGATTGATGTGGGATACCCATTCATCCCATCACTTGCACAAACGTATTTCAATGATTCTGGCGTAGTAAGTCCAGCCGTTTTGCTTTGGTACAACGATTCGCCTCTTAACGAAGCCATCGCGCAAGAAGTGGCAAATATGTGGAATGTCCTGGGTGTTAATGTAACCCTCCAGGAATGGGATTGGGACACTTATCTCAACGAATTGAACACATGTTCGCTTGATTCGTCCAGCTGCCCGTATCAGGCATATAGGCTTGGCTGGGTTGGAGACTACCTGGATGCACGAAACTTCCTCTATGACACGCTGGACCGTGGTTTCGGTGCTACAGGATGGGCGAGTACCGGCTATGTCGATTTACTAGATGCGGCGGCTGCGGAGGAAGACCAGGCGGCGCGCACCGCTCTTTATCGTCAAGCGGACAGGTTGCTAGTGCAGGATGATGCAGTCATCATCCCCATCTTTCATTATGATGAGTCTTACCTCATCAAACCGCACATTATCTTCGAGTTTCCGCTTTCTGGTTTCGCCCCCCGGATCGCAGATTGGTCGATTTTTCCAATCGAAGTGACAAACACGAATGACACTGGTTCTGGTTCCCTCAGGCAAGCAATCTTGGATGCGAATGCAATCCCAGGTAAAGACGTAATCGCGTTCAATATCCCCGCATCAGATCAAGGTTGTAATGTAGGAGGGGTGTGTACGATTCAACCTCAGTTACCTCTTCCCTCAATCACAGATCCCGTGTTTATTGATGGTTACTCACAACCCGGAGCGAGTCCCAATACGAATGGCCCCGGCCTAGGCAACAACGCTGTGCTGAAGATCGAATTGGACGGGAGCCAAGCAGGGGCTAGCAGTGGGTTGATTATCTTCGCCGGCGCAAGCACGGTTCAGGGGCTCGTGATCAATCGCTTCGGAATAGATGGCATCAGGTTGTATGGCAATGGGGGCAACATTATCCGAGGTAACCACATCGGCACCGATATCACCGGTTCCGTCGACCTGGGAAACTCCTTCAGAGGCGTATTCATTCTTGACGTACCTAATAACATGATCGGAGGGGTGACGGCCGGAGACTCCAACATCATTTCTGGAAACAGTAATAATGGCATAGAGATCTCTGGCAATTCCGCGACGGGAAATCTTGTGCAAGGTAACTTCATCGGCACGGATGCCAATGGCACCCTTAATCTGGGCAACTCCCAAAGAGGGGTGCTCATCAATGAGGCGCCCAATAACATCGTCGGGGGATCGACGGAAGGAGCAAGGAATGTCATCTCGGCTAACACCTTAGACGGCATCTACATCCACGGCTCCGGTGCCTTTGGAAACGAGGTTCGCGGCAATTACATCGGCACCGACCTCAATGGCACTACAGCTTTAGGAAATTCTAATAATGGGGTGTTTATATCCGTTGGTGCGTCTAGCAACACAATTGGTGGACCGATCGCGGGGGCAGGGAATGTCATATCGGGCAATGTCGCCGGTGGTATCCTCATCACCGGGATTGGGACTGCGCAGAACGTAGTGCAGGGCAACTTCATCGGCACCGATTCTACCGGCACGGCGGCGTTGGGAAATGGCAGGGCTGGTGTACTAATCCTCAATTCGCCCAATAACTGGATCGGCGGAGATTCGCCTGGAGAGGGGAACGTGATCTCCGCAAACGCTGTTGAGGGGGTATACATCGCGGGCACCGACTCGACCGGCAATATGGTGCAGGGCAATCTTATCGGCACCGATGCCACCGGCATGGCAGCTCTGGGGAATGCGCACGGGTTGATCATCGACCAATCTGCTTCGAACAACACGATCGGAGGAACCACTACAGGCGCTGGCAATGTAATCTCGGCAAGCACATTCAGTGGCATAGGAATAAACCCCGGCTCAACGGGGAACTTCGTGCAAGGCAACTTCATCGGCACGGACTTTACAGGTACAAATGCCCTGGGTAACTTTGAGCATGGTGTGTTCCTTGAGGCATCCAGTAACACGATCGGGGGAACAGACACAGGTGCTGGAAACGTAATCTCGAGCAATGGTTTAACCGGCATTATGGTCAACGTCGGGACAACGGGGACGATTATCCAGGGCAATTTCATCGGCACCGATGTGACTGGAACAATGGACCTCGGCAACACATTAGATGGTGTGGGAATCGTCGGCTCGACCGGGAACACCATCGGAGGGATTGACCCCAGAGCACGTAACGTCATCTCTGGCAACGGTGATAATGGTGTGGCGTTGAACAATAGCGCGAATGATAACACTCTGAGGGGCAATATCATTGGGGCCGATATTAGCGGGTTATTACCCTTAGGCAATGATGGGAATGGTGTGTGGGTTTACGACTCGTCTGGGAGCGAGATTACTCTCAATCATGTAGCCCATAACCTAGGGAACGGCGTTCAGATTGAGGGCTCCCTGGCAATCGGGAATACCATCTCCCTTAACTCCATCCATGATAATGCCTATGAAGGTATAGTAAATCTCACTGGGGGTAATGAAGAGCTTGAACCGCCGACGATCACATCGATGTTGGGTGATCATGTTGAGGGAACAGCACCTTCAGGCTCCCGGATTGAAGTTTTCGCCGATACCGCAGGAGAAGGAGGCACGTACCTGGGTGAAGCCGTGGCCGACCCAGAAGGAACCTTTGAATATTACTCACCGTTAGCTGGGCCCAATCTGACGGCGACAGCTACGGATGGAGCGGGGAATACTTCGGAATTCTCCCAAGCTGTGCAATGGGTGCCAGATAACTGTGAAATCAATGATTCTTATGATTATGCCTGCGATGTGGCAACCAAACTCGGGTTCTTCATGCCAAGTGGAGGAACGTTTAGCAGCTACGTCAGCGGTCCGGACGATGTGGATTGGTTTTACTTTGATCTATCCGGAAGCGTGACGCCTGGGGATCAAATCACGATCAGCCTCTCGGGCCTGGATGAAACGGCACTGCCAGCAAACTACGATCTCGTAGTCCTTGCGGAGCTCACCGTAGATCCAGCGACCAATGCTACTCCACTTCAAGGGGTGCCATTGCAGGGCGTGCCGCTGCAGGGCGTCCCTTTACAGGGTGTACCTTTGCAGGGTGTTCCTTTGCAGGGCGTACCACTTCAAGGGGTGCCCTTGCAAGGCGTAGAAACTGAGTCAATCCCGCTTCAGGGTGTCCCCCTCCAGGGAGTCCCGTTGCAGGGCGTGCCCTTACAAGGAGTGCCCTTGCAGGGTGTTCCCCTGCAAGGTGTCCCCCTACAAGGTGTGCCTTTGCAAGGCGTGGGTTTTCATCAGGGGACTGCGCCAGAAGTTGTTTCCACACTTTATCGCGGGGGGATGACGGGCAAGTTCTATGTTCTGGTTTGGAGCAGCACGGGAGAGTTCGGGATCACGCCTGAGGCGAGTCAATACGAAGTGAAGGTCGTCCCCCATCCCGTCGTCGTCGACGCTTGTACGACGGGCCTCGATCGAGGGCTCTTAGGCGGATCGCTTCAAGGACCGCTATCGGAGTCGGAGGAACCACGCACACTCATCCTGGTTCACCGACCGCGTATGGTAGCGCTATACGGACTAGGAAGCACGAATGATCTACTGGCCACGCTAGAAAGTGATTTAATAAGTCACCCCCTTGTCGATGGCGTAATCGTTGATCTTGGAGATCCAAGCTTCTACGTGGGGGGGGATGCTGCCCAGGCTCTCGAGGACGCTTACGTTGATTGGGACCAATTTGGCTGCCAGGCGGAGACGGCAAACCTCGTCACCCTTGAGATCAAGAAAACGATCTTGCAAATCCTCGACCAACATGAAAGCATCGAGAACATCGTGATCGTTGGCGCCGACAAAATCATCCCCCATCGCAGGGTTCCTGACGGTGTGGTTCGAACGGAAGAAGTTGTGCCGAATGAATTCGATTACCAATTCCAGTCGGCGGAAGATGGCTACAAGATGGGCAATATCGCCGTTCGCAACAATCCACTCCACGCCACACTGCGCCTTCAGTATTACCTGAGTGATGACTTCTACGCCGATTTGACTCCGATCCTGCTCCAACAGGGTTATGAACTTTCCGTCCCTGATTTGCCGATCGGACGCTTGGTAGAAACTCCCGAGGATATGATTGCCTACATCGATACATTCCTCGCGCAAGGCGGTTTGATGGGAGATGAGGGTGTATCGATCAGCAGCATATCCACTGGCTATGAATTTCTGGACGATCAAGCGGCAGCAATCCATGAAGTGTTTAACGAAAAAGAATTCACACCAAACCCCGCGTTACCCGAAGGTTGGGACACTGAAGCGTTTCTGGCGGCCTATAAGCCGCCTCAATCCGATGTCCTCGATGTCGCCTCGCTCAACGCTCACTTTGATCACTGGCGGATGGCCACAGCTGATGGAAGCATCATCACGTCGACCGATCTTGGACCCCTGGCGAGCGAATCGCAAGCCAGGTTGATCTTCTCGGTGGGCTGCCATGCAGGCTTTAATTTCCCAGATGAGGAGCCCATTTCATCTAATGAGGATGGCCGGATTGATCATGCTCAAGCTCTGATTGCAAGCGGAGCGACGCTGATCGGAAATTGGGGTTTCGGCTATGGGGATGACGCTGCGCTGGCGTATTCTGAAGAGTTAATGCTGAATTTCGCCAGGTATCTTGGAAACGGGACGCTTGGACAAGCTCTTACTCAGGCGAAGCGGGAATATATCCTTAACCAAGCCGTGCTCGATCCTGTTCACGAGAAGGTACTCATGGAGGCGATCTACTACGGCCTGCCTATGTGGCAGCTAACCGCCGACATAACAGAGATCCCTGAGGGAATTGTTATCCTTAGTACAACGGATATACAACAACATGAATTGGACATCCGTGAATACGTTCTTGACGTGAACACCGGATACATGCAATTGGTCGACATCCTAGGTCAAGGATCTTATTATGCCCTATCCGGGCAGACCCAGGCAGCGCTGTTCCGCCCAATCCAACCCAAGGGAAGCATCGATATTAGCGGTGTTCCAAATCAGGTCGCCCACGGCGTGCTGTTCACCGCTGGCATGTACTATGATGTTCCAAATTTCGATCCAATCCTTACAATGCCCGTGTGGACTCAATCTGTACCTGAGCTACATTTCATCTTCGAGGGCTGGGATCCGGCGCGCTTCTGGAGCCTCGCACAGCTAGAGCGAGCCGACGGGAGCTTCGATGAAAAGTTAGTCATCGTCCCAGGCCAGTTTAATGTTGATGAAGACGAGACTATATTGACGGATGAAACGGTTGGGACTGAACGAATCTATGAAAGCCTCAATTTCGAGATCTTTTACGGGCCTGCAACTTCGGAGTTTCAACCTCCAACCATCGGGCTTGTTCAAGCCAGACTGGGGGATAATCAGTCTGTCCTTATCAAGGTGGAGGTAGAGGATCCGCAGGATGCACTGGGCCAGAGTTCCGGAATCGTGCGTGTGATCGTCACCTACACGCCGGAGTTCGGGGGGGGCGCATGGCAAAGTAAAGATCTGGCCCTCAACCCGTCCAGTGGGAAATGGGAGAGGATCGTGGCGATTACCGGGCCGATTGACTTCTTCGTTCAAGCGGTCGATGGATCGGGGAATGTGGGTATGTTCGCCGGGAATGGATACTTCACACCGAGCGAACTGGTTATCGTGGGTCCGAGCACCATTCTAGTAGGACAACCTGTTAGTTTTTCAGCAAACCATCTATTGGAAGATCCTGCCGTTCTCTGGGAATTTGGTGATGGAGCCTTAGGAGAGGGAGCGGATGCCATCGAGCATATTTTCACTGAACCAGGGGATCTAGCAGTAACCGTTCGTGTCGTCGATCCAGATGGGAATATTGGTGAAACCAGCTTCCAGGTTGTGGTCATCGATGATCCATCATACCTGGACGATCCCCTCTTCTGGAGCTTGAACGATCTTCGGGACTACTTTGCCGATCCAGATCGACTACCGGATGATGCAATTGACGGGAAGGCAGAAAACCGTCGCAAGACATTACTGAATAAGATTTCAGCTGTGTTGGCATTAATTGGCAGTGATGAACTTGAGGATGCAGTAAACAAACTACAGAATGACCTTCGGTCGAAGATGGATGGATGCCCACCGGAGGCAGACAACAATGATTGGATCATCAATTGTTCGCACCAGTATGAACTGCGGGCAAGGATCGACAACATCGTCGCGCTGCTGGAATCCTATCAAACTGGCGAATGATCAAGCCGCTGATATCGAGAGTATGATTGGTTTTTACCGTAATGAAAAATGAGCGGCCAATGGCCGCTCATTTTTTTATCTCTATGATGACGAACAATCAACATCCCCTCGCCGCCAACTGTGCCTGTTGAATGATGGTGACGCATTGCCACTAGCTGACCACCGCAGAACAGCTATGGATTAAAGACCTTGAGTGGCGCCACGATCTACAAGTAGAAAGTGAAGTTTCGGACTGCGTCGGTGACCAACCACGCGCGCTGGAAGGCGAACCATCAGACGGTGCACGCGAATCTCTCGAAGAGAGAATACCAGGTCTTCCAAGATGAAGTGGGGGTGATTGAACTCTTGGACTTATTTATTTCAGGGCATATGTGTGACACGCATCACAATCGGTTTAAATCTACAACTTGATTTCATTGAATGGACATTGTAGGCTACTTATGAGAGCCTGCCAGCGAACACGCTCCACTGCGCTCTACAGATCTGTGAAAATTTCATAGAAATAGGTCTAGGAGAACGTTGTTTAGAGAGAGTTTCGAGAATGACATTCGTCCCAAGGGAAGATGAGTTCACCGATGTTTTCTATAGGGGTTGATTGCTGAAAGGCGATTCCAACTGAAAGCTGAAACTCAATTCACAAACCAACAAGATGAGCTGCCCATTGGCACAGTCACCTTCCTCTTCACCGACATCGAGGGCTCGACCCGGCTGCTGGCGGATCAGCGCGCCATCTTGCGCGAGGTCTTCACACGCCACGAAGGCCAGGAGGTCGACACGCAGGGGGACTCCTTCTTCGTCTCCTTCGCCCGGGCCAGTCAAGCTGTATCGGCGCGGCCGAGATCCAGCGAACACTCCAGGCGCACGAGTGGCCGGATGGCGTCGAAGTGCGAGTGCGCATGGGCATGCACACAGGCGAGCCAGTACGAGCAGAAGAGGGTTATGTGGGTATGGATGTGCACCGGGCGGCGCGTATCGCTCATTCTGGCCACGGCGGGCAGGTGCTCCTCTCGCCCACAACTACATCCCTGGTAGAACATGATCTGCCGGATGGTGTTCGCTTGAAAGACATGGGCGATCATCGCTTGAAGGATCTTCAGCACCCGCTGCGTATCAGCCAGTTAATTATCACAGAGCTTGCCTCTGATTTCCCTCCCCTGCAAACGCTCGACGCCTTACCGAACAATCTACCCTCTCAATTGACCACCTTCGTTGGACGGGATGATGAGATCGCACGCGTCAAGGAGCTGCTACGCGAGGCCAGACTGGTTACGCTGGTTGGTACTGGGGGTACCGGGAAGACCCGGCTCTCATTGCAGGTCGCCGCTGATTTAGTGGAAACCTTCCCACAAGGTGTGTGGTTCGTTGAATTAACGGCGGTTGAGACACCTGACGAGATGGTGCCTGCAATCGCCGAAGCACTGCGCTTTACAATCGACGTTCAAGCCTCCAATTTGACCCCAAAACAGCAGGTGATCGATTTTCTCAGGCGGAGATCTTGCCTTCTGGTGCTGGACAATTTCGAACATTTGGTTGAAGACGCTGGGCTGATCACCGAGATGATGCAGCATGCCCCCGATGTTCGCTTGCTAGTCACCTCCCGCGAGCGGTTGAACTTGCGCGAAGAATGGATCTTTGACGTGGACGGAATGAGCTACCCGCAAAATGGCCGCGAGAGGAACAAGGTTTACAGCGGGCTGCATTTGTTCAGAGAGCGTGCTCTGCAAGTCGATAACGAGTTTGTGCTCTCCAACGTAGTAGAACCGCATGCGGTGCGCATCTGTCAACTTATGGATGGTTCACCTCTGGGCATCGAACTAGCAGCGGCCTGGGTGGCTACGCTGCCCTGCAGTGAAATCGTACGCGAGATCGAGAAGAACCTGGATTTCGTGGTCAGTACGATGCGCGATCTTCCGCAAAGACATCGAAGCTTGCGAGCGGTTTTTGAGCACTCATGGCAGTTGCTCAGTGAAGAGCAGAGAGGTAGCTTTCAACGGCTTTCTATATTCCGCGGAGGGTTTTCTCGACAGGTAGCTGAAGAGGTTGCAGGTGTGAACTTGGCGATGCTGGCGGAGTTCATGAGCAAATCACTCATACGGCAGAGCGTTGAAGGTCGCTACGATATACATGGACTGCTGCGGCAGTACGCCCAGGAACAATTAAGCCTTGATAGCGAAGAACAACGAGCTGTCATAGAAAACCATAGTCGTTACTTCGCCCGCTATCTTCAAGAACGCAGAGATGCACTCGACCGAGAGCAGAAACCTCAACTCCGGGATGAGATACGACCGGACATCAGTAATCTCAAAGATGCAGTCAACCACGCTCTTAGGATTTGGGAGGAGGCAGAGGCGCTTGGATTCTTGCGAGATTTCTGCGCTTTCTACCGATCCACAAATTACCACGAAGGTCTAGATGTTCTTCGAAACATATCGCGCGGCTTGATGGATGATGGCATAAAGATGGAACTCGGCTCTCCCCGGGGGATAGTGCTGCTCGCAATCACTGCCTACGAGTGCGCGTTTGAGAGTTCTCTGGGTTCATCTGAACATGAGGAGGTTGCGGAGGGTATTCTACCAATTCTGCGTGAAACAGAGTTAACCCATGAGTTGGCGAATTGCCTGCTTGCCCTAGGTGTTTATCGCGTTTTATGCAGTGATTATTCCACTGCGATCACAAATCTCTCTGAATCAACTTCGCTATTTGAAACGTTCAACGATCTCTATGGGTTGCTTACAAGTATGTCCTGGTTGGGTTGGACGTACAAAGAAATGGGCGACATTGATCGAGCTGGAGAAATTTACGATGAAGCGTATGAGCTATCCAAACGCGAAGGCTCACGCTTGGGTCAGGCTTACACCTTGAGCAAACTTGGCACATGGGCCGACGCACGCCACGAGTTTGAACAGGCGTTGGAGTATCACCAGAAAGCTCAAGCCATATTCATCGAGTTCAAGGATGTCGCCGGACAGGGTTATGCTCTAAGCCGCATGAGCTTGAGCGCATGGGGAATGGGAAATTTCAAAGAAGCATTAAGTTTTGGCAATACTGGACTAGAACAATTCGAATCGATTGGACACCGCTGGGGGATCAATACTTCCTACTGCCGCATCGGATTTGCTGAAGTGGACCTGGGGGAATATATAAGCGCCGAATCACACTTCAGACGCGCTCTGGATCTGGCAATCGAGAATCAATTCCCAGCAATCACCAGCTACGCTTTAATCGGCATCGCTGCGGTACGCAACCATCAGAAACACTATGCGCGTGCCGCCGAGTTGCTCGGTTTTGCGAAGTCCCAGAAGACGACGCCCGCACTCTATAAGTATCTAGCAGATCTTGAGATCAACGAGCTCGAAGCGCATCTATCCCCTGAACAGCTCCAGGGAGGTTTTTCCAAGGGCTCGGAAACTGAATTCGATCAGCTCATTCGTTCCATCCAATCCGAACAGCGTTGAATCCCTGAATAGCCCTATCTGTATTCTCTCTTGCCCAAGTGGATTGCGTATTCGAATGTCATGAAGGAGAGGAGTCGGCAGATTCAGGCTCTTTCGTGGGGGCGAGAAGGAGGGTCCTATTTCCATTGCGCTGTTTGAATTGTTATTGTGAACCTAATCATGTACTATGAATTCTGGGGGGAATAAGAACGTCCTGGTGATGTTTAAGTGTATCCCCCTTATTTCGTTATATATTAATTGGAGACATCTCTTTTTGTTGTGCAGTAGGGTACAAAGACGCTTGTCCCCTTTCGGGTAGACTGGCGGCCATCGCATCCCTCCAACCTCCCCCCTAAGCCGCGCTACCCAACATTTGGAATTGGATGGCAGCCCGTGTGCAATTTATCTTCGCAGATCTTCTCAAACACGCCTCGACTCCGAGGGCCTTGTCGCTTTCCATACCGGCTATCTTCACCGCGGAGTCAGGTTATTGAGGCCGTCAAAGAAGACGCTTTCTGCATGAGATTTTATTAAACATGAATATTGATACCCTCTGCAATTATCTTTTCTTTTTTCACTCCGAGATCGAGATTACACAGAGGAGGCCTACAGAATGACAACAATCGAGGCGAGGGGAAGACCATCCACCTTTGCGGTTTTCCGCAACCGAAGCTTCACATTCCTATGGCTGGGTCAATTGGTCTCTACGATAGGAAGCGCCCTAACCTCCCTCGCTGCTTCCATCGTTGTGTACCGCCTGACGGGTTCGGCGCTCAGCGTCGGCTTGATGCTCATCGCAACCTCCGCGCCGACGCTATTGATCGGTCTCATCGCTGGTGTATTTGTCGACCGCTATGATCGTAAGCGGATCATGATCATCGCCGACCTAGCCCGGGCTGGAGTAGTCATTCTAATCCCCTTCCTAATTCCCCATGGAATCGCATGGCTGTATATCCTCGTCATGATGACCAGCGTGATAGGACAGTTTTTCGATCCAGCTCATTCGAGCGTGGTCCCCGAGATCGCTTCCGATGAAGAATTGGCGGCGGCAAATTCATTCATGGCCATCAGCGCCTTCGGCTCGACAGCGGTTGGATTTGCGGCCGCAGGTTTAATCGCTTCAAAATTCCCCATTGAATGGGCTTTTTACCTGGATGGCCTCACCTTCCTCATCTCTGCGCTCTGCATTCTCGCCGTGAAGATAACACCATTGGAGGTTGAAGGAGAGACGACCATCCGCGTAATCGGCAAGAATCTACGTGCCGGCATGACTTTCCTGGTAAACAATACGTTGTTGCGTTCGTTGCTGATGGTATCTATTCCAATATTGCTCGGGTTCGGGCTGTGGAATTCGCTGCTACTTCCCTTCGCTGAAAGAGCGCTTCATGCCTCTGAGTTTGAATTCGGTTTGCAAGAGGCGTTAACCTCCGTTGGTTTCGTCATGGCGAGCCTACTTATGGTTAAGGTGGGGGATCGACTCAGAGAAGGGCAATGGATCGCCATAAGCTACTTCGGGATGGCACTGGCTGCCATCGTCTATTCCAGGGTCACCTCAATCCCGCTTGCGATCGGCTTAGTCATGATCATTGGTTTTATGAATGCCCCGGCGATGATCTCCGGGCGACTCTTAATTCAACGCAATACGGAACGCGGAAATCGTGGCCGGGTTATGAGCGTTTTTGCGGTTGTAAAGAATACAGCTTTTCTCCTCGGCATGGCCGCAGCAGGATTTGCAGACTTGGTTGACATTCGCGTAATGATGCTTATCAGCGCGTTGATTATCTTATTCTCGGGAGTACTCACCTTGTCCTTGCCTGGTTTACGCCAATCCGCCAAGGAGTGGAAGCGCGCCGCGAGCCTCCTGCGGGCTGCACCGGCGATTCCTTCCTTAACGATTGGGCGAGCGGCAACGATAGTTGATTTCGAGGCGTTGTTAATTCACTTACCGGTGTTCACGCAATTAAACATGGCAGAACGGACCCAATTCTTAGAGGGCGTGCAAATTCGATCTGCAGTGGCAGGATCCTCGCTTATTAAGCGAGGAGAACCGGGGGAGGAGGCGTTCTTCATTCTTTCGGGTAGAGCCGTCGCCGGAATCTCAACAGCGGCAGGCGTTTATCGATCCTTATCCGTCATGGCCGCGGGAGATTTCTTTGGGGAGATTGCGGCGTTGATGGGGGTTGAACGTACGGCGGATGTTGTAGCGGAAGAGGATATTACACTCTTGCAGGTCCCAGCTGAAAACCTAAAACGTTTACTGGATCACCCTCGACTGCGGTACCTGCTTCTTTCCAAACTGACGGAACGCCTAAGTCGCACACACGTAACCGATCTGCCGCGGCTTGCGGGCTTCGATCAGAATAACTTACGGGATCTGCGGATGACACCTATTGAAGCGGAGGAAGTAAGCGGATAAAAACCTGTGTCGCATTGTCCGCTGAAACCGAGCACCTCGCAGTACTTACGTATTGATTGATTATTGGGGATTGTGAGTATCAATGAAGACTACTCAGGTTGATGAACATCTGCCCGAAGGCACCGTCACCTTCCTCTTCACGGATATCGAAGCCTCAACCGAACTGCTGAAGCAGCTCGGTGATGGATACGTGACGCTGCTCTCGGAACAGCGCGACATCCTGCGTGATACTTTTTCCCGTTGGAACGGCCGGGAAGTGGACACGCAGGGGGATTCTTTTTTCTATTCCTTCCCGAGAGCCACACAGGCTGTTTCCGCCGCAGTTGATGCACAAGGCGCTTTAACTTCTCACGCTTGGCCAGAAGGTGTA
>DAOUDJ010000261.1:0-3099 GCA_034430795.1 Anaerolineales bacterium
TCTGTAGAATGAAACAAGGGTCAATCTTTCCAATCGGGATTTCAGGACCGTGATCGTATCGCTCAGATTATTTTCTGGCACATTTTCTAGAACGGATGTACATTTTCGGGCATCACAACACCCTGGTAAAGGAACAACAGTGCACAAAGAGCTTGGTTCTCCCTAAAAGGACGCCGGGACGGTGTGGGTGGAGGCGGAAACGTTCCTTTCAACGGCTAGGTAGCTGAGGAATATCTCGATCTCAGGTCCGCCCATAGTCTTTGGGTGCCGCTTATCATTAAAAAGGATGAAACGCTTAGCCCAGTAGACATAAGCTTTCTCGGTAGAGTAGGAATAATTCTTGAGCCTAATCGCTTGGCGAATGTGATCTAGAAGTTTGATCTTGGGTTGGAGTTTCATGATACTTTTTCCCCTTCCTTCTTGCGGGCAGCTGTTTGATGTTGTAAAGTGCAAAAGGTGTTTGCGGGAGTGTTATATGGGGCTCCCCCGTATAACCCATGGTTTATATGGATTGGACCCGTATAAATTGCCCAAAACACACACAAAAGAACATGTGTTCTGTATAATATTGTATCATGTTTAACGGGTGGTCTCCATTCAATAATAGTTAGGATGCCAATGATATAGGGATATATTGGAATTAGTCGTTGATGATTGAACAGAGTGACCAACAAGGTATGTCAACCCGGAAGAGGCTTGCTCGGATAGCAACCTCAACCCTCTTTGGAGGACTCTTCTATTCAATTTGGTTGTCTGTGTTTCTTCTATCCTCGCCTGACCGTGCCTTGATAGAGACAATACTTTGGTTAGTAGCTCCACTAGCCACTGCGATTGGCTTTACTTCAGGCATAATGTTCTTTGACCATTTCTTCAGGAATGCTAGTTTGCCGTTCATAAGATTGATATCTTGGCCTCTGGTCGGTTGTATCTTTGGTGCATTAGTAGTGTATTGGTTTGGTCCGATGTTGATTGTGTTCTCTATGTTGGCGTTTGGAACGATAAGTGTTGCAGCTAGAGAGGTGTTTTCAGCTAGGTAAAGCATCGTATCTGAATATCGACTATGTTCTCGAAGAAGGGGTCCTTAATTTCTTGGCATCCTAACCATTCGCTGCAGCCGACCCCGCGGGCTGGGCGATTTGCAATTGATGGTACTTGATGGAGAATCTTGAAAAGTAAGCGAAGGCTCGAGCGGGGCGGCTGAGCTCAAAACCGTTATGAGGCCTCCCCTCAACGAGAAGCGCTTTGAAGGCAAAGTGCGACATGGAAATCGAGAAATTATCAAGCCAAATTGTAAGACACCTCTCCCTATCAGGATTTCATAAGGGGGAGAGGATCTTCAACAAGGTATTCAAGCGCTACGCAAAATTTAGTACGTCGAGCAGTTTTCGCGGCGATCCACTCTTCAGAAGCACGGTCAGCTTGCATGCGCCTGATATCAAAGATGCACCGATTCTTGATATCACCGAGGTGGTCGTCTACGCGGATGAGCCCAAACGAAATCATGCCTTGCGAATAGTTGCTTCTGAGTGGGTATCCAGGACGGTTAAGCGACAGGAGTCAATTCGGAACTCTGGTCTTGATTATTGCAATTGGCGAGATGCCACATATATTAAAAGTCCGCTATTTACCTCAATATTTGCCCCTGCAACGGATATCGTCAATGTGCTGCGCGAGATGTCTATCGAGGAAGGTTTGGAATGTCTCGCCATCATCGGTGCGTATTGGTCCTATCGTTTCCGCCCAGCCGGATACATAGAGTATTTCCGCAGCACTGGATGGCCAATCCTTGATTCCCATCACATAAGTGATTTCATGGCGCAGTCGTCTATTATGCTCATTGCAATGGGATGGCAAGCCGAATATCTTGTGCCCATTTATTGGGAATTGATTCGGAAAAATAAAGAGGCCTCATAACCATTCGCTGGAGCGGACCGGGGATGCTGCGCGATTTGGAAACAAAGTTGTATGATGTGAATGGGTAGAAAATATTGCGGTCGGGAATACCCCGGCCGCTCAGCTCAAAACCGTTATGCGGAGTGGATATAGAATATGCCGATAATTCAAGCAAACAGCATTGACCAATACTATGAAATTGATGGTGAGGGACCTCCATTGGTATTTATCCACGGAGGTTTTGTCGATCTTCATATTTGGGATTCCCAAATCGAGCATTTTTCAGATCGATATCAGATTATTCGCTATGATTTGCGCGGGCATGGCAAAACAGGTCCGTCGAAAAGCACAGAATATTCCATTGAATTATTCGCTGATGATTTGAAAGCCTTACTTGATGCTCTTGGAGTAGAGCAAGCGATCATCTGCGGTATATCCTTCGGAGGAATGGTTGCGCAAGCTTTCGCAGTGAAATGCAAACCGATGGTCCGTGCATTGGTCCTCTCCGATACAGCAATCTCTGTTAGCCTGACCCTGGCCGATAAGTTTCAGAGGTATGTGCTTTTCCCGAAGTGGATGATGAGGCTAACGATTCGCCTCTTAGGCATTGAGAAGTTCGTAGAATATTCCTTCTGGCTTGCGAAAGCCACACGAAGCGAGGAGTGGTTTGGAAAGGATAGAGCAACGCGTGAATATGTCCAGGAACGAATGTTAGAAATCGAAGAAGATGAATATGTGAAGATCTATGATGCCATCTATGATTTTCATTTATTGGATCTACAAGCTATTGACTCTCCTACGCTTGTATTGAATGGCGAGTATGAGTCGAAGAGTGTTTTTCGTCATTCTGAGGAGATATTGAAATTGGTAATGGTATCCGAGATGAAGATAGTGCCTGAAGCGGGTCATACATCAAACATGGAAAATCCAGATCGATTCAATACCTTACTCCAAGAATTCTTAGATCGCTCCGCATAACCATTCGCTGGAACGGACCGGGGATGCGCGGGAAATTCCAAGAGAGAATTGCGAAGCAATTTTTGTGTAAACAAGACGAAATCTTGTGACCCCCGGCCGCTCAGCTCAAAGCCGTTATCCTGCCTAACAATGATAATTCGATGATGAACATCCACCGGGCGACACTTGATGATTGCGGAAAGGAAACCGACACCGTAATAGTTATTGATGTTCTCAGAGCATTCACTA
>DAOUDJ010000262.1:0-6603 GCA_034430795.1 Anaerolineales bacterium
TCTTCCAATCTCTTCTCAGCGTGTGCTCGAAAAAGAACTTGATCCCACAGAGAGCCAGGGTGCAGGTGCTGCGGGAAACTCGCTTCACATTCTTCAGGTGCAGAAAATACTGACGCAGATCCTCCTCTGTGATGTCCTCAGGCGACTTCTTGAAGTGCTCCGCCAGTTGGCGCACGGCGCGCAAATAGGCTTCCTGTGTTTTGGGGGCGAAACCCCGCAGCTGCAGGTCCTCGATCATACGCTGTCTTAATTGTGTCATGGCTATACCTCCTGCTAATTATCGATTGCAGGAAATATAGCCTGTGATTGAGAGTTGGTGATTGTCTGCTGGAAGTCTTCAGTCGGGGAAGGGAAATCTGCGCGAAGCGCTTAGTTCAACATAAGCTTGTGTGGACGGGCATCCGCGTATCCCCCGCGCGCGGGATTTTTCCTGTGTAATCGCTTGATTCACCCTCAAATCGCGTGTATTAAGGAAGAAGGTCTACGAAAAAGGGGGAATCGCGTGCATCCATTATCGATGCCTGCCCATGTCCATTCGCCATCCCAGCATAATCTATTTCCAGCCCGACTTCAAGAAGGGGGTTTTCATGTCATCTGAAAAGCTGCTCGAACGTGCCCGTCGCGTTTTACGCCTAAAACACTACGCCTACCGCACCGAACAACGCTACCTGGCCTGGATCCGGCGCTTCATCATCTTCCACAGTAAACGCCACCCGATTCACATGGGCCAGGCAGAGATCGAAGCCTTCCTCACCCACCTGGCCGTAAAAGAGAAGGTCGCCGCCTCCACCCAGAACCAGGCGCTCAACGCCCTGCTCTTCCTCTACCGCCAGGTGCTCAACCTCCCCGTCGACTTCCCGCTCTCCTCTGTGCGCGCCCGTCGCCCCAAACGTGTACCCTCCGTGCTTTCAAAAGAAGAGGTCCAGCGCCTTCTGCCCTGCGTCGAGGGCACTTACAACATCATGGCTAAGCTGCTCTACGGCAGCGGTTTGCGCGTCTCGGAATGCGTGCGCCTGCGCGTCAAAGACGTCGATTTCGATCAGCGCCACCTGGCCGTGCGCGATGGGAAAGGCGCCAAAGATCGCATTACACTGCTCCCTGAAGCCGTCATCCCCGTGATCAAAGATCATCTGCAGCGTACACGCCTGATCCACCAACGTGATTTACGCCAGGGTTATGGCTCGGTTCATCTACCCTACGCTCTCGCTCGTAAATACCCCGAGGCACCTCGCCAATGGATCTGGCAGTTCCTCTTCCCCTCCCCTCAGCTCTCCACAGATCCACGCAGCGGACTGACCCAGCGCCATCACATCAGCACCAGCGCACTGCAGAAAGCCGTCCACCGTGCAGCCATGCTCGCTCGTATCGAAAAGCGCGTCACCTGCCACACACTCCGCCACTCCTTCGCCACCCACTTGCTCGAGAACGGCCAAGACATCCGCACCGTTCAGGATTTGTTGGGTCACAAGGATGTTAAAACCACGATGATTTACACCCACGTGCTCAAGCGCGGTCCATTCGCGGTGCGAAGCCCACTCGATTATCCCCTGAAGCCGGTACCATCAACTTCCTCACCAAACCATAGTGGTGCGTAAAACGCATCTCCACGCAGGACAAACTCGCGGGGAGATGCTTCGTTAAATCAAAGAGCAATCTGGCTCAGGGATGTACCACTCCAGACCCCCTTACTGACCGAACTCCATTTGATTTGTCGGCAGCAAATTGAAACGTCAATCTTCCGTTAGACGAGAAAGGCTCTGATCAGGTGGATCAGAGCCTTGGTCTTTACCGAGCACGCGGTTATTTTAGGGATCGACGTCGATACTTCTCAGGAAGGTATTGTTGCCTTCGTTGCTCTCGCCCACTGTATCACCGGTGTCAACCACCGCCTTGGTGTTGATCCCACTATAGGTGCTTGGATACCCGGCATAGACATAAGTCAAAGTGACAGTTACACCCGCATCTAACCCCCCGTTGAGGTTCCACGAATTGGCAGGGTTGGGGTAATTCTCCCCCGGCCACCATTTCACGGTGAAGCCTTCTTCTGTCGTTCCACCCTGGTTTTTAACCTTCACCCGCACAACCACAGGATCATTTTTCGTCGGCGGGTATGGGTCAAAATCAATCGCCGTGACCACCAGATCGGGATCAGCAAGCGCCGTCAGAACTTCGATCTCCACCCAGAAAGCAACATTTCCACTCGCTCCGATGCCAAAGATCACCCCTTGTGAATTGCGGAGCTTAAAGTAACCTTTATAACCCCCTTCGCTCCCCGGCGCAGTAAGCTGCACGGAGACATCCAAGGTCTGTCTAGACCCCACCGTTCCGCTAGTCAACTGGACAGCAGCAGGCGCTCCCATCTGGTCGCCGTGATCGAAAACCAGGTCGTAGCCTGAAGTCCAGGTGCATGATCCTGTGTTTTTCAACCGCCACGTCTTCGTGAACACATCGCCCGGTGAATAATCAGCGCCGTCAGGGACGGTCACATCCGTAACAAAGGTGGCGCGATCGCAGGGGACCTCCGTTGCCGTTGGTAAAGGCGTGAAGGTTGGCTTCGGCGTAGGAGAAGGTTCTTCAGTTGGCTCTTGCATCGGTGTCTGCGTCGGTTCTTCACCCCCTGGTCCCGGCGGCGGCCCTTCCTCACCCTCCAGCAAAGCCCTTTTTGTTTCAACCGCATGGATCGTCGCTTGAACAGCAGCATCACGGTCAGCTTCTTCAGAACCTGGCAAATTGCAGGCAAGGCTGCTAATCACCATTGCGGCGAGGGGTACTAAGCTGTATAGAATCCTGGTCGATTTCATCGTCAATCCTCCAATCTCGTGAGAGTACCCTTGATTGGGATCCTCATCTATAAAACGAAACTCGCTCCCGTTTGTGACACACACCTCCGTCATGCGCCAACACAAACACAAATCCAGTATATGCACCTTACTTGAAAGTGTCACTTGACTAAGGTACTACGTTTTCTACCCGACAACAACGTGGAGATTGCCGCGTCTCCCTGACAAGATCTCAATGACAGGGACGGTAGTCGCATTTCTCACGGCCTGTTTTTATTGTAGGGGGTTTGGGGGGAAGAAAAACCGTGCACGTTACAAGCCAAGTTGAAACCAGATCAACAAAAACTCAACCGAGAATCGGTAAACTCCGCGAAACAATCTCAACCTTTCTTGCGTTGAGATTACCACGCCGCCCTAGCGAGCTCGCATTGACAGAGACGGTATTCGCATTTCTCACGGCCTGTTTTTATTGTAGGGGGTTTGGGGGGAAGAAAATTAGAGGCTGCCCTTTTGGGACAGCCTCTCTAGATTATATAACCTTGGATGGTCAGGATAATTTACTTCCCCATCGCCGCATGCGCCGCGGCTAAGCGGGCTACCGGCACGCGGAACGGCGAGCAGCTCACATAGTTCAAGCCGTACTTGTGGCACAACTTAATCGAATCTGGGTCGCCGCCGTGCTCCCCGCAGATCCCCACCTCCAGCTCGGGGCGCGCCTTGCGCCCTTCTGCCGTGCACATCTCCATCAAACGCCCGACGCCATCAACATCGATGCTCTGGAAGGGATTCACCGGCAAGATGCCCAGTTCGATGTACGTAAGCAGGAAGTTGCGTTCGGCGTCATCGCGACTGTATCCGAAGGTCATCTGCGTCAGGTCGTTCGTACCATAGGAGAAGAACTCTGCCACGCTGGCGATCTCCTCGGCGGTTAACGCCGCTCGCGGGATCTCAATCATCGTGCCGAACTTGTACTCAAACTCTACACCCTTCTCCTCCATAACGTCGCTAGCGATTTCTTCAAGCCGTGGCTGGATCGCGGTTAGCTCATTGATATGGCCCGTCAGCGGAATCATCACTTCCGGATGCGGATCGAAGCCCCTCAGCTTAACATCCGCCGCCGCTTCGAAGATCGCCCGAACCTGCATCTCGACGATCTCGGGCATGACGATGCTCAAGCGCACACCACGCAGCCCCATCATCGGATTCGATTCATGCAAGCTTTGCACACTTGCGAGCAGTTCTTCCTTCTCCTTCAAACCCTCTGTCTCACCCTTCGCCCGCATCGTAGCGATTTCTTCAACTAACTCCACCAATTCAGGTAGGAACTCATGCAGAGGTGGGTCTATCAGACGGACAATCACCGGCAGCCCGGTCATCGCCTCGAAAAGACCGTCGAAATCACTGCGCTGGAAGGGTAGTAGTTTGTCGAGTTCTTTCGTACGATCTTCCGAGCTATTCGCCAGGATCATACGCTGCACAATCGGCAATCGCTCCTGCTCGAAGAACATGTGCTCCGTGCGGCAGAGCCCAATGCCCTGCGCGCCATAATCACGCGCCCGCCGGGCGTCTGCCGGATAATCGGCGTTTGCCCAAACCTGAAGGCCGGTTGTTGGGAATCCCTCTGGCCCTTCGCGCACATCATCTCTGGCCGTGATTTCATCTGCCCATGTGAGCAGCGTGAGCAACTCTTCCTGCTCTTCGAAGGAAGGCATCGTCGTCGGGAGCTGCCCCAGGAAAACCTCGCCGGTCGTTCCGTCGACGGAGATCCAATCCCCCTCCTCAACCGTGATGTCATTCGCCGTGAAGTTGCGTTTCTTAAGATCAAGCTTGATCTCAGACGCACCGACAATGCAGGGGATGCCGAATTGGCGGGCAACAACGGCAGCGTGGCTGGTGGCTCCGCCCTCACTCGTGAGGATGCCTTTCGAGGCCAGCATGCCGTGAACGTCGTCTGGTTTGGTGAAGGGCCGCACCATGATCACGTCCTGCCCTTCCTCTTTCGCCTTGGTTTCCGCGGTGTCGGCGTCAAAATACACTCGCCCAACCGCCGCCCCCGGTGATGCATTCACACCGCTCGCAAAGCACTTACCCTGCTCACGGGCGCTCTCCTGCGCTTGATGATCGTATTGTGGGTGCAGCAGTGCGTCGACCTGATCCGGCGTAACCCGCAACACAGCTTCTTCCTTGCTGATCATACCCTCATCAACAAAATCAATCGCGATCCGCATTGCCGCATTTGCAGTTCGTTTCCCATCCCGCGTCTGAAGCATCCAGAACTTTCCTCGCTCGATGGTGAACTCGACGTCCTGCATTTCCTTATAGTGTACTTCTAGCTTTCCACAAATATCCACAAAGGTCGCATGTGCCTCAGGAAGATCCTTCTCCAGCTCGGCAATCGGCTTCGTGTTGCGAATACCGGCAACAACATCCTCACCCTGCGCGTTGAGCAGATAATCACCGTAGAGCACCCTCTCGCCCGTAGCCGGATCGCGCGTGAAAGCGACGCCCGTTCCGGAATCATCGCCCATGTTCCCGAAGACCATCGTCATAATATTCACGCCGGTGCCAAGATCGTGGCTGATCCCCGCAGCGTTGCGGTAATCCACTGCCCGCTTCCCGAACCATGACCCAAAAACAGCCTCAATAGAAAGACGGAGCTGCTCGTAGGGATCCTGCGGAAACTCGAAGCCCTTATGCTTTTTGATCACTTTTTTAAACATCTCGGTGATTGTCTTCCAATCCTCTGCTTCGAGTTCTGTATCTAGCTTGAGCCCCCTCTCCTCCTTGTATTCATCCATCGGCTCCTCAAAAGCTGTATCCGTTATCCCCAACACAACGGAGCCAAACATCTGGACCAATCGTCGGTAGGAGTCATATACGAAGCGTGCATCGCCGGTAAGTTCGATCATACCCTCCACCGACTTTTCATTCATTCCCAGATTCAGGACCGTATCCATCATGCCCGGCATGGAGAACTTCGCCCCCGAACGGGAGGACACCAGGAGCGGATTCTTCGCATCGCCAAAGACCTTGCCGGTCTTCTTTTCAACCACCTTAATCGCCACCAGAACCTGATCCCACAGCCCATCTGGAAGAGTCTTGTCATGCGCGAGAAAGGCATTGCACGCCTCAGTCGTAACCGTAAATCCCGGCGGGACTGGTACACCGATGCGGGTCATATCCGCGAGATTGGCGCCTTTGCCTCCGAGGAGCGCACGCACACCCTCCCACGAACCAGCCTTCTTCTCTGCCTGATCGACATCATCGAATAGGTATACCCATTTTGCTGTCATGTTAATAATCCTCTTTCGTTTAGGATGACTGAATATATGGAGCACGCCGCGGCCACCAATTTCGCGGGCACGGCGCACAAAGAGATATGATAACCGATTTCCCGTTTACTGTGAACGGGATTTGATAATCATGGGCTTCCCCCAATTCAATGCTGGGGGTCGATTTGTGTGTTGGTCCGCCGCCCTCAAGCAACCAACTATCTCCCATGAGCACTGCTAAATGCTCCTTAGAGACGTCCCTTTGGGGACGTAAATCCGAATTGATCGTTGTCAGGGGGTGTGGGGGCAGACTACTGCACCCACGTCCCCCCAAGGGGGGCTCTGTCCAATCCGCTCCGGATTATGTTTCAATGGGAAATAGAGTCCGAGATAGACATATTGTATCCTTCTCGGATTTGGATGGTGTGTTTGAGCTGAGAACTTGATGTTTGATCCGGGGGGTGCAGTTCGCCCTGAATGCTCTTACCAGGGTGGGGGAGTGGAGTCCCCCACAGTCCCCCTTTGGGGGACAATAGGGGGGAAGAAATAAA
>DAOUDJ010000263.1:0-20652 GCA_034430795.1 Anaerolineales bacterium
TCCTTTCCCACAATAAACTGCACCAATAGACAATAGGCGAACCAGAGAAGAGGAATTCTTCAGCCGTCTCCCCACTGAACGAGATGTCTCCGCATCCTCCCACACCGTCCCGGTGTCCTTCTGGGATAACCAGCCTCTTTCTGCACTAAATTTTTTTCACCGGGAAGTGTTGGGAGTCGAATTGGATCCTCCCTTCGTTTCCGTCTGTTCAAAGCGAAACAAAGGATTCGGAAAAGCCTGACAGTCTACGTTTCGTGCGGGAGGCTCAATTTGAGCGCTTCAGAAACGGGCTGATAACCCCCAGGTCCTTGGTTCTACTCCTGTACAAGGGGGCTGGAAGAGAAAAGGCACCCTTTCAGGTGCCTCAAGGTAGCGGGGCTCAGATTCGAACTGAGGGCCTTCAGGTTACACCGTGCGGAGCTGCCCTGTTGGGACAGCCCCGCAAAGAGTGGGCGGAACAGGACTCGAACCTGCGACTTCTTCCGTGTAAGAGAATTCAGGGGTTTTCCATGGAGTATCCTGGTGACTATCCAGTAATTTTCTCTCCATAAAATGCCCTGATCAAGGGGGCTGATCGTCCAAGATTTCTATGTAGTCCATGCTTTGTTACCGCAACTGCACCAAAACTGCACCAGACAATACGTAGTTTAACAAATCAGTCTAATAAAAACACGAGGAAAGGCGACTCGAATTCCCCTGTCTGATTAGAATCCCTCACATGCAGGACTAAAGTTCTGTGAGTTTCATGAACAGGTTCTTCTCCTGCAATGGGTGGATCGAATGTGTCAGCGAGGAGGCAAATCCTTGTGATGGTTACGCCGTTGCATAATTGTATCCTTGGTTCAGAAAGCCATAGGAGGAAACATGAGTGAAGGATTCATTCGAGATTATTGGGATACGGTGAAATAACAGTCTGCCTTTCCTGATAGGAATTCAAGACCATGATTGTATCGCTCATTCTGTGTCCAAGCACATTTTCTAGAACGGATGTCCTTTTTCGGCCACTACACTAGTTTCTTGGCACGATCAATGATGGTATTCACCGACACAGTGATGCTCTGCTTGAGCAGGCGGTCGCGTAACGCGGAATAGTTGTAGGTCGAGATGGGGATTTCAGGGTTTTCAATCAGCTCTTTGTCTCGAAGCAGTTCCTTCTCGATCGCTCTTTCTACTTCTACGGAAATGCGTCTGCTCGGTTGACGTTGATACGCGATTGAGAAGGAGTCGGGGTCGGTTTGATACTGCTTCCAAAGCTCAAAGAAGCGCGTCTTGCCGATCGAGAGCGTGTCTTGAACCTCTTGGTGGTTTAGAAGACCTTGTGAATATGAGTGAAAGAGAAAAGCAACCTGCTCGTCAGAGAATCGTTTGTGAAGCTGTGTCATGACTGCCTCCTGGATGAAGTTGAGGTAGCCAGTATGGGTGTTCGCCTTTCATCTGAATAGAGTTCGCTTTTCAAATGAAAACAGTTCGCTTTTGAATTTCAAATGACACTGCTTGAGACCCAAATTGACATCACTTCGAATCCATTGTATGATTTGATTGGAATTTAATGTCGCTTTCTAGATGAGATTTCGATGGAAATGGATATTACGCATCCATTTGACGCCTATAATTTTCTCTAGAAGTATAACAAAATGAACTTGTATAGCGGTTCACCTATCTTTTATGGAGTCTGAGTTTGACCGAGAGTCGAGAGATTGGGCAGCGCGTAAGGGCCGCCAGAAAAGCGATGGAACTGCGCCAAGCTGATATCTCGGAGCGGACAGGGCTTCCGGCAAGCCACGTGTCGGATATTGAGCGTGGCGCACTCACGCCGTCACTCCCAACCTTGCGCAAGATCGGCGACGCCCTCGGGCGACCACTTGTGTACTTCTTGCAAGCAGCCGATGATAAGCCGCGCTCGGTGGGTATGGTGATCAACGTCTCCTCTATCGGGGGGCAAGCCGCTGTGAGATTCGCAGATCTCGTGGAGGAGAAGACAGGTGGCGAACACAAGATCCGCATCTATGGACAATCTATGTTGGGGACGGCGCGCGAGCAGATCGAGGGTCTGGCAGAAGGCGCTATCAACATTTACATAGATGAGTTGTTGGCTTTTGAATGTGACGCGGAACTCTGCGGTCCGGTCTGCCTGCCCTACTTTTTTCGAGATAAAGACCACTACCATGCGTTCCTCCAAAGCGAGTTATTCGAGGAACATATTTACAAGAAGCTGTTAAAGAAAGGTGTCCGGCTTCTCAAGCCAGTTTCAAATTGGGGGTCCGGCTCGTTTGAAATGCTGCTATCCACAGACCCAATCTTTTCACCGCAGGATCTACTGGGGCGCAAGTTCCGCTCCTACGATTCACCCGCGGCGATTGCCTTGCGCCGCGTACTAGGGGCTGAACCCGTTGTGGTGGAATGGGCAAATGCTCCCCAGGCATTCAAAGAAGGTAGGATAGATACATTCCTCACGCCAGCAATCTACCTTAATGCCTTGCAGCCCCATGAATTCGCCAAGAACGGTACACTCCTGTCCTACGGCTACACTCTGGGTTTGACCGTCGCGGTCAATGACCGTGCATATCGTAGGATGTCACCAGACCTTCAATCGGCGTTGGTCGAGGCCGCCCAAGAGGCCGGTGCTTATTGCACACCCCTAGTCAACGAGCAGACGGCGTTTACACTCAAGCGACTGCCCACGGAATATGGGCTACCCATCATCCACCCGGACCAGCACGCTTGGCGGCAAAGCTTGGACGCGGCCATTCGCCAGATATGTGAGGGCGGGTTACTCCCGCGAAAGCTGTACGAGGAGATACAAAGCCTATAACACAATTTGTGGACAGACATCATGGTGGATCACATAGCTTAGTGTTCCACCATCAAAGTCGATGAGCATGAGACTGGTATTCAAGGAGGCCATATGGGTTGATGCCAAATAAGTTTTTAGAGTGCGCTGAGAGCGGGTCAGCGACATCACCACGCCTAGTACCATTATGAAGGCGTCATCTCTAAGCAGATTTTTATACAAGAGGAGGAGATACCATGTCGTCTAAGAAACTCATACTATTCGTGTTGTCGCTGCTGGTCATCAGCGCGCTGCTGTTGTCCGCATGCGGTGGTGCGCCCCCCCCTGAGGAGGAAGAGGCTGCTCCGGTTGAAAAAGAACCCATCATCATAGGTGCAGTGTTCAACCAAACAGGGTGGATGGCTGCTTACGATGGACCGCCGCGCGAAGCCGCCTTCTTAGCTGTTAAAGTGCTCAACGACCAGGGCGGCATCATGGGACGTCCAGTTGAGCTGATCGAGATCGACGGCAAGACCGACCCCGCAGTCGTGGGGAATGCCACCCGCCAACTCATTGAACGTGGCGCCGTGATCATCATCGCACCATGCGACTTCGACATTGGCGCCCCAGCTAGCCAAGCTGCACAGGAAGCGGGCATGGTTGGCACCTCGCTGTGCGCCTCCTCGCCCCTCTACGGATCAGAGGTGCTGGGAGATATGCAGTTCACGGCATCGGTGTGGAATAACAACATGGCCGCCGCTGCCGCTGAATGGGCTTTCGCCGAGAAGAGCTGGCGAACCGCTGCCGTAGTGACCGATGTGGCCTACGAATACACCCAATCCCTAGGCGATCTGTTCAAGGAACACTGGGAAACACTGGGCGGTGAGATCGTCTCCGACGACGCCTACACCGCAGGCGATGATGATTTCTCAGCCCAGATTGGGCGTATCCGGGCGCTGCCTGAGGCGCCTGATGTGATCTACATCTCTGGAGTCAACCCTGAACTGGCGACCATTTTGCGCCAGGTGCGCGCGGCAGGAATTGAGACGCCTATCATGGGTGGTGACACTTACGATGATGTCGAGCTTTGGGCCGCCTTAGGACCGGAGTTGGGTAATGACATGTACTTCGCCACACACTCTTGGCTTGGTCCGGAGGCGGGCGGGAACATGGAGAAGTTCCTGGCGCTTTACAAAGAAGAGTACGGCGAGACGCCAGCTGCTGGATTCACGGTGATGGGCTGGGATGTCGTTATGGTTTACGCTCAGGCCATCGAGGCTGCCGGCACGACCAACGGTGCGGCTGTGGCGGACAAGATGGAGGAAATAGTGTTTGATCTACTGAGCGGTCATATGGACTGGTCATCCGCTGAGGAAGGACACTTCCCGAACAAGGAAGTTGTCATAGTAGAACTGCAAGGCGCCAAGCCCTCCTTCATCGGTTGGATCACTATCGAAAACCCGCCTGGTCTCTAATCCCGTGTCCAGATCATTGTAAAGGCGGTTTCCTTGTGGGGCGACGTCGCCCCACAAGGAAACCTTTCACTTATAGCGTCGTCTGAAGGAGAGCAGAATGCCATGAACCTGCCTGCTTACAAGCATCCCCCCCAGGTGGCTGCTTTGGTAGTCGAGAGCGTGACCAAAGACTTTGTCGGGTTGCGAGCCCTAGATTCTGTCAGCCTGAGGTTGGAACGAGGAGAAATCCTGGGCCTGATCGGGCCGAATGGATCGGGAAAAACTACACTGATCAATGTCATGACTGGCTTCCTGAAGCCCACCACGGGCCGGATAAAGGTTAACGGTGTCGACATTACCAATTGGTCCCCTCACAAAATCGCCCCGCTTGGCCTTGCGCGCACCTTCCAGACTATCAAGCTGTTCCATGGATTGACAGTGCTTGAAAATGTGGAGGTGGCAGCTGTGAGCGCGGGCTCACGGCGCCCTCAAGCTAGGGAAATAGCCCACGAGTTGCTGGGGCGGTTTGGGGGAACACATCTAGTTGACATCCCTGCCAGTGCGCTGCCCTACGGTGTCGAGCGCCGCCGTGTGGAAATCGCGCGCTCTCTCGCGACCGATCCCAATTTCCTGCTGTTGGATGAACCTGCCGCAGGGTTAAATGAGGCCGAGAGCGAGGCTTTGCTGCAAACGCTAGCCTCCATCCCAAGGGAAATCGGCTGTGGGATGCTGATTGTAGATCACGATATGCACCTTATCATGAGGCTATGTGACCGCGTACACGTGTTAAACTACGGCAAGACCATTGGCGAAGGAATACCAGAGGAAGTGCGCAAGAATTCCGCAGTTGTCCAAGCCTACTTAGGGACCCCTGCCCAGGAGAGCCGTCGTGCTAGTTCTTGATAATGTGCATGTCCGATATGGTGCTATCGCTGCTCTGCGCGGCGTGTCACTTCACGTCGAGGAAGGCGAGATTGTGGCCTTGATTGGCGTCAACGGCGCGGGAAAGTCCACCACGCTGATGAGCATCACTGGTGTTCTCCAACCAACTAAGGGGATGATCTTTTTTAAAGACGAGCCTATTGTTGGTTGCCCGCCGGAGGACATCGTCCGTAAGGGGATTGCGTTGGTCCCCGAGGGGAGACGCATTTTCCCCAGCCTGACCGTCAATGAGAACCTGCGGCTGGGGGCGTCCATCCGCTCCGACCGCGCGGAAATCCAACGAGATCTAGACGAGATGTGCCAGCGCTTCCCGGTTCTGCACGACCGCCTCGGCCAGGCAGCGGGAACGCTCTCCGGGGGCGAGCAGCAACAACTTGCCATCGCGCGGGGGCTGATGTCCCGCCCGGCACTGCTCATGCTAGACGAACCCTCACTTGGCCTGGCTCCACAACTCGTCGATGAGATTTTTCAACTGGTGGCGCAGTTGCATAAGACGGGCGTCACCATTCTGCTGGTGGAGCAAAACGTCGAGCGTACATTAAATATCGCTGACCGCGTCTACCTGCTAAATACGGGCGAGATCGAGTTTGAGGGAGCGGCCAGGGTCTTACGTGAGCGTGTTGACTTCGTGAGTGCGTACTTGGGTGAATCCAACTAGACACTTGTAGAAAGAGCCAACCAATATGGAAACACCGATTCAAATCCTACAGTTCCTGATCAACGTTCTAAGCCTAGGTGGCCTCTACGCGCTGATGGCGCTGGGGTTAGCCTTGGTCTACAGTATCTTAAACTTTGTCAACTTCGCTTATGGTGAGCTTGTTATGGTCGGCGGCTATACACTCCTAGTGGTAGGACAAGCCACAATGATCCCGTGGATGATTGCAGCTGCACTTGCCATCTTTATGGCTGTTGTCACGAGTTTACTTCTGGAGCGCGTGGCCTTCCGTCCAGTGCGCCATGCCTCCGCAAACACTATGCTTATCACCTCGTTTGCGGTAAGCGCCTTACTCCAGAATGCGGCCTTGCTCCTCATCTCGCCTCGCACCAAGGCAGTCCGAACCCCATCCTTCTTCATTGAGAATATTACGGTAGGAGGGCTGCTTATATCAAAAAGTAACATCGTAATCCTGGTGGTCAGCTTGGCCTTGCTGGGGCTTCTGACACTCTTTCTCACGCGAACCATCCTGGGTAGTGCACTTCGGGCAGCCGCCGATGATTTTGTGATGGCCCAGCTATTGGGCGTCCGCGCCAACAAGGTGATCGCCACAGCTTTTGCAATCAGCGGTTGCCTGGCTGGTGTCGTGTCTCTTTTCTGGATTGGGCGGTCAGGGTCGGTGGTTCCCCAAATTGGGCTTACGCCGGTGTTGATTGCGTTCGTCGCCTCGGTCATTGGGGGTATGGGAAGCCTGACCGGGGCGGTCGTAGGAGGGTATTTACTAGGCTTCGTGACTGTCGCGCTCAATACCTATTTGCCGCAAGGGTTGCTTGACTTCCGGCAGGCCTTCGTGTTTGCGATTGTCATTCTTGTACTACTGTTCCGGCCCCAAGGGCTGATCAGTGGAGCATACTCATCGGAGCGAATCTAATGACAGCTGGAAGATTAGCGGATTTCGCGCGTCGATATTCCACTGTGGTCATACTCGTCATCCCGCTACTTCTCATCGCTGTGACTGTCCAATTGCTTGAGCGGGTGGTGCTGGAGCGCATTGTGATAATCTTGTTTATCAATCTGATTATGGTGCTCGCGCTACAGATGTTCATGGGCAACTCAGGCGTGTGTTCGTTTGGTCACATCGCGTTCATGGGCATTGGCGCCTACGCGTCGGTTCTGCTCTCGATGACGCCTGAGGCCAAAGCCACTGCCCTGCGCTCCGTTTACCCACTTATCGAACAGCTGCACTTACCATTCATCCCGGCAGTGTTGGGAGGGGCCCTCTTTGCCGCACTTGTGGCCGCAGTGATCGGCTTTCCGCTGGCCCGTCTTTCGGGGTCGACTGCTGTGATTGCCACGTTTGCTCTGCTGATGATCGTCCATAATATACTGCTCAACTGGTCCGAGGTTACCAATGGGCCCCGCGTCATCTTCGGCATCGCGGGTTATACGACGTTGTGGGTAACCGTCGTATTCGGCCTTCTCTCGGTTCTCGTCGCGTATTGGTTCAAGGAGACGGCCCTCGGCTTGATGCTGCGTGCCTCGCGTGAAGACGAGCAGGCTGCAGCCAGCATCGCTGTCAACATCGTCATCGTGCGCTGGGTCGCCTTTATCCTGAGCGCATTCTTAACGGGTCTGGCAGGGGGGCTGTGGGCTCACTTCATCACGATCTTCTCGCCGATAGCCTTCTACTTGGTCCAGACATTCCTGATCATCACCATGCTCGTAATCGGCGGGATGGGCAGTGTCAGCGGAGCGGTGATCGGAACCGTTGCGATCACGGTAATCTTTGAAGGACTGCGCGCCATCGAGAACGCCGTCAACATGTCGAACCTCCTGCCTGGCACAATGGCCGGTTTCACCGAGGTGCTGCTGGCCGCTGTGATGATTGTGCTGCTGATTCGTCGACCGGCGGGCATCACAGGTGGTCAGGAGATACGACTGCCCAAAAGATGGACCCGGCGTAAACCGGCAAAGCAGAAGGTCTGAAGCAGCATAGCGCGTCTCCATTCCCAAATGCCCCGCATGTCAACTTGGAATGCATTGAGGATAGAAAAGCCATGGCTAAGGTCACGATTGATCAACTCTATGAGATGGACACTGGTCTGATCTCCGACGCCCTCAAAATCCGCTTTTTTCCACATGTAACCCATGAAGGGGCTGGTGCTCGGCTTCGTGATCCCGAAGGCAAGGAGTATCTGGACTTCTCGGCAGGCTGGGCAGTCGCCAACACCGGTTACAGCCACCCGCACGTAAAGCAGTCGGTGATCGAGCAACTCGAGCGAATCACATTCGGGGGTTTGCTGTCGAGCATAAACCAGCCCGCTGTGCTCTTGGCTGAGAAGCTGGTCGAGCTTATCCCCGGCGACTTCCACAAGAAGGTATGGTACGGTCTGTCCGGTTCAGACGCGTGTGAAGCTGCCGGGCGTTTGTTACACCTAGCGACCGACAAGCGGCGCATGGTGAGTTTCATCGGCGCCTATCATGGCTCGACGGCAGCTTCGATGGCAATGTCAGCTCATGTCGCCTGGACGCAGTTTATCGGGGGCGGGCATATGATAAAAGTCCCCTATCCCCACCCCTATCGCTGCCCCTTTGGCGACGACGTAAGCGGGGAGGAATGCGCCGAGAAAGTCATCCGATACCTGGAGGACTACATCTTTAAGACGATATGCCCCCCAGAGGACGTAGCGGGGATAATCGTCGAAGCGGTGCAAAGCGATGGCGGCGACATCGTGCCGCCCCCCAATTTCCTTCCAATGCTGGAGGAAGTTTGTCGCCGTTACGACACGTATCTAGTCGTGGATGAGGTCAAAGTAGGGATGGGCCGCACCGGCGAGTGGTTCGCCTTCCAACACTACGGTGTCACACCAGACATGGTCATCCTAGGCAAGTCACTTGGCGGTGGCCTGCCGTTGAGCGCCGTGGTCGCGCGAAAAGAAATTCTGGACGTTGGTCCCGCGCTGGCTCTGTTCACCACAGCGGGCAACGCGTTGAGTTGCACCGCAGGGCTGGCGACTGTAGAAGCTATCGAGCAAGATAAATTGGTAGACAATGCGCGCAAAGTGGGCGCCTATTTGCACGAAAGGCTGGTTGCACTGCAAGACAAGCACCCGCTCATCGGCAACGTGCGCGGCCTAGGCATGATCCAGGGTGTGGAACTGGTCAAGGATCGTGACACTAAGGAGCCAGCTTCTGCTGAGACGGCGAAAGTCGTCTTCCGCGCCTTCGAGTTGGGTTTGGTCATTTTTTACGTGGGGATGTTCTCCAACGTGCTGGAACTCACGCCCCCGCTCGTCCTGACTGAATCAGACGTGGACGAAGGCGTCGGCATCCTCGACCAAGCGCTATCGGACGTGGAAATGGGAAGAGTGAGCGACGAAGCGGTCGCCCGTTATGCCGGTTGGTAAGGATCCCACATGAAAGACCCAATCGTATCATTTCTAGAAGAGCGGCTGAAAGCCTATCTGGACGATCTGCAGACGCTGGTCGGCATCGATTCCGGTTCTTTTGACAAAGCCGGTGTGAACGCGATCAACGACTGGCTGGAGAAACGCTTGCGGGTGCTTGGTTTCTCAGTGCAACGGTTTGCCCATGAGGAGTCTGGCGACGATCTTCTGGCGACGCTAAACGGTACTGGCAAGGGGCATATCTTGCTGTTGGGCCACAGCGACACCGTCTTTCCAAAGGGAACAGCAGCAGAGCGTCCTATGACCATCCAGGGCGACAAGATTCTTGGCCCAGGCAGCTGCGACATGAAAGCCGGGCTGCTCGCTGGTATATATGCGGTTGCGAGCTTACGTGAACTGGGCTTCGATGATTTCGCGAGGATCTCCTATCTATGCGTCTCTGACGAGGAAATCGAGAAGCGCCACTCGCACGATTTGATTCGCCGGACAAGCCGTCAGGCCGATGCGGCGCTGACACTGGAGGCTGCCCGCGCCAATGGTGACATCGTCACGGCGCGGAAAGGGGTGCGTTGGTTCCTTATAGAGGCATTTGGCCGCGCGGCGCATGCAGGTGTCGAACCGGAAAAGGGATGCAGCGCAATTGTCGCGCTAGCCCATCATATCCTGGCCCTTAACGAATTGAACGGATTCCGTCCTGACGTGACCGTCAACGTCGGCACCATTCAGGGTGGCTCGGTACCCAACGCCGTTCCGGATTACGCGCAAATGAAAGTGGATCTGCGTGCATTCACGAATGAAGATCTTAAGGCAGTGATTAAGGCAGTCCGGGAACAGCTTGAGGGGGAAACCGTGCCAGGCGTGCGGTTAATGATGTCGCTTCAAGGTCCTGGTAGCCCAACAATGCAGCGCACACCGGCAGTCGCAGCCCTAGAAGAGATGGCGCAAAAGGCCGCGCGCGAGCTGGGTTTTGAGGTCAAAGGTACGAAGACTGGTGGCGGGTCCGATGCTGCCGTGGTAGCCGACGAAGGCACGCCCGTTCTGGATGGCCTGGGTCCCATCGGCGGCCTGGACCACAGTCCAGACGAGTATATAGAACTCAGCAGCATCGTTCCACGCACAGCGTTACTGGCCAAGCTTATCATGGCGATTACACACAGAGAAACAGAGAAAAGGAGTAGCAGCTAATGGACACTCGCGAGCTTCTGAAACGCCTGGAGGATGACGGTATCGAGCACCTGTGGGTTGTCTATCACGACTACAGCGGACGATCCTGCGCTAAAATTGTACCCAGGGAGCGCTTCGTCAGCGTCGCCGAACGCGGGGTGGTCTTTGCCCGTGCAAACTTAGACTTCACTTTGGAAGATCATCAGGCCGCAGGGGCCGTACTCTTGGCCGACACGGGCGACTTCCTAGCCGTACCGGACCCTAGCAGCTACGCCGTGATCCCCTACCGCGAGGCAACAGCGCGCACCCATGTCTTCATGCGTGCGGACGAGGAAGGCAACATCTGGGAGGGTTGCCCGCGCACGCAGTTAGGACGCATGGTCGAGGCTTATGCCGCCGAGGGGTTGAGTGTACAAATCAGTTTCGAGGCCGAATTCACGTTGTTTGTCAAGATGGGCGATGGTCAGTACGTGCATTCTGACCAAGACGGCATGTATACCGTAGTTGGGATAGACCGGCATGCTTCCCTGTGGCGCAACATGATCGACACGCTTGGTGCGATGGGCATTTCCGTCATTCAGCATGGCAAGGAGTACGGCCCCGGTCAGTACGAGATGAACACGCACCACGCCTCACCCATCAAAGCCGTAGACGACTACCTCACCCTGAAGGAGGTGGTGCGCGCCCTAGCCCGAGATGCGGGCTGGATAGCGACGTTCATGCCCAAACCATATGCTGAGTATGCTGGTAATGGCCTGCACCTGCACATTAGCCTTTGGGACCTTGACGGGAAAAATGACTTGAGTGTAGGTGAGACCGCCGACGAGCCTCTTTCGCAGTTAGGGCGACACTTCCTAGGGGGACTGTTGACCCATGCTCACGCGCTAGCCGGAATCGGCGCGCCCACTGTCAACTCCTACAAGCGGCTGTTGCCGGGATCGTGGGCTCCTGCGCACGTCTGCTGGGGCGTGGGAAACCGGGCGGCATTGGTGCGCATTCCGGCGATGGGAATGCGGCGGCACATCGAGTTCCGCTCAGGCGACAATGCTGTTAACCCATTTATATACCTGACGGCGGCGATGTCTGCCGGTCTGGACGGTATCCATAACCAGATCGAGCCACCTGCACCCATTGATTACGATATAGGCCGCATGTCTGACGAAGAGGCCGCAACACTGGGTATCACCCGCCTGCCGAGCAACTTACCCGATGCACTTGCCGCTCTGGAGGTGAATGAAGTCATCGCCCGGGCACTGGGCACGATCATCTTACCAGAGTTCCTCAAAGTAAAGCGCACCGAACTGGCCGCATACAACATACATGTGCATCCTTGGGAGCGCAAACTTTACTTGGAGGCAATATGATGATAGACACGTCGACACTGCCTGTTGTTGATGTGCATTGCCATCCCTTCCTCAACCAGGGCAAGGTGAATCCTGAACAATTCACCAACATAGTGTCGTTTGGGGGTATCTCGCCGGAGTACATGGCCGCAGGCGGCGTGACGGTAGACGACGACCTGATCGGCGAGTTGCAGCGGATCAAGCGCGATGTCCTCTACTTTCGTTACATGGTGCAACAGCTTGCGGTCTTCTTCGATTGTCCGCCAGATCTTGACCTAATCATAGATGAGCGGAATAAGATTGTCGACCAGGACTACACCGATTACGTTAGACGTCTCTACAACGATTGCGGCCTGACCACACTGGTAACCGACTTTGGACACCCGCAGCCGCCGATACCGATTTCTAAGTTCGTTGAGGAAATTCCGGCTGAGGTCTTGCCGATCTACCGCATTGAGCCGCTGATTGTTCAATTGCTCGAATCAGGCTATGGCTGGGATGAGTTCCGTCGGCGGTATGACGAGGCGATAGCGAACGCCCTCGAGCACGGGACCTATCGCGGCGTCAAGTCCATTATCGCATACCGGACCGGTCTGGATGTCTCGCCGCTCAGTCGTACCTCGGACCAGGGGTTGCAAGCACTAGATGCCATCCAACGCGGCACTGGCGGACAGGCGATGAAGAAGCTGCGCGACCATCTTCTGTGTCGGGCTATGGAACTCTGCATAGAATACGACGTGCCCCTACAGATTCACACCGGAATGGGCGACCATGAGGTCAATCTCATCCGATGTCGGCCCGCCCTACTAATGAACCTATTGCGCTTCCCAACCTTCCGCTCATGCAGGGTCTTGCTAGTACACTCCGGCTACCCCTATCATGCCGAGGCGGGGTATATGGCGCACGTTCTACCCAGGGTGTACTGCGATATCTCGGAGGGAATTCCCTTCGCCGGCAACGCCGCCCAGCGGATCATTTCCGAGGTGCTGGAGATGGCTCCCCTCTCGAAGGTGGTATACGGCTCGGATGGGTATGGTGCGCCGGAGATTAACTATGTGGGTGCCAAACTGGGCAAGCGGGCGCTTGCCCAAGCAATGCAGGACTTAGTTGATGCGGGGATGCTCTCGCAGGACGATGCAGAACAAGCGGCGCGCCAAATCCTATCTGAGAACGCGCGTCAACTCTACAAGTTGGATGAATAGCCCGATGTTGGACTTCACCCGCTTATACTCGAACGTGCTCATTATGGCCTCAATGAAGTCATGAATGAATAAAACGCCTATGTCTGACGTGTTGAAGAACATTCGTGACTTCATGGACAGCCAGGGTATTCCTAGCCGCGATACCTACGATCTACCGACGTCTGGCAAATCATTCCCGGATGGAGCCGGTTTTCGAATCGAAATTGCCGGTGTTGAGAGAGCCTTGACCATGGAAGCCATGATCGAAGAAGCCAGGAGAAGGAACGTCACAGTCCACCGGGCTATCGCCGGGGTCGGTGGGGTGACCCTCGTTGATTTGAAGAACTTAAAGCCATAGCCTAGATGGCTAATGGCAATAAGATCGAGGACATAATGACGGTGAGGCATCGCAAGGAATGGGATGCCGGGGCGACGGAATTACGAGGCCTTAACCTAAATGACAGCATCAAAGCGGTCTACATGGGTGGGGACCAGGTTGTACCTTAGCCTCGAGGGCTCGAATCCAGGCTCAGAGCCAAGGTCCTTCACTTTGTATGCGGGATGATTGAATCTCGAAAAGGAGATGGAGTCACAATGGATTTTGATAGCCTATCGTTTGCCCATGCACCGCTGATCAAGACGGTGCCACCCGGGCCGGAATCGCAGGCGTACCTCGATTATCATTTCTCGAAGGAGGGAGGAGTCCTCTCGTATCCTCGTGGCATGCCGATGGCCCTTCGCCGAGCAAAGGGCGCAACCGTGGAGGATGTGGACGGCAACATATACATCGACTTCTTCGGGGGTGCTGGTGTGATGAATGTGGGTCACGCCAACCCGACCGTGACGCAGGCCGCCAAGGAGCAGCTTGATGAACTCACCCATGCCCTCGATTTCCCAAACCCCGCCCGGAAAGCCCTCGTAAACACGCTGCACGATCTTCTTCCTGATGCATTGAGTCGCATCTCGTTCGGAGGCCCAACAGGTTCTGATGCCGTTGAATCGGCGATCAAACTGGCCAAGTACAATACAAAACGGTATCCCGTCATCGCCTTTGAAGGTGCCTATCACGGTATGACGGCAGGCGCCTTATCGCTGTGCAGCGGCCGTTTCTTTAAGGAGGATTTCCTTCCTCTGATCCCCGAGGTTCACTTCATTCCCTACGCCTACTGCTACCGCTGCCCTTTTGGCAAAGAGTCGGAGACCTGTGATCTCGAGTGCGCTCAGTATCTGGATCATGTGCTCGAAGACCCTCACTCTGGGGTGGCAAAGCCCGCTGCCGTCATCGTTGAGCCGATACAAGGGGAGGGCGGGTCCATCGCACCCCCGCCGGAGTACATCACCAAAATCCGGGCGATCTGCGATGCGCATGAGGTGTTGTTGATCGCCGATGAGATACAGGCGGGGCTTTGTCGAACGGGCAAGATGTTCTCCTTCCAGCACAGCGATATCGTGCCTGACATCGTCGTCATGAGTAAGGCGCTTGGCGGCATAGGCTTGCCGATTTCCGGGATTGCGTACAAGGAGGAGCTAAATACATGGCCCGCGGGCAAGCACATAGGGACCTTTCGCGGCAATGTGTGCGCCTTCGCAGCAGGTGCGGCCGCGTTGAACTTCATGGTCAGCAACAATCTGGCAGAACATGCGATGCGGGTTGGGAGTCAGATGCTCTCCGTGTTGAAGGAATTCGAGCGGGATTCTCACATCGTAGGTGAGGCTCGAGGTAAGGGTCTCATGTTGGGTGTCGAGTTGGTCAAGGATAAAGGGACGAAGGAGCCTGCTCCGGAACTGGCAAGTCAGGTGCGATCGGCGTGCCACAAGCGCGGCCTCTTGATTGAGATCGGCGGACATTACTCCAACGTAGCTCGTTTTCTCCCGCCATTAATCCTCACGGAAACTTTGGCCGAGAAGGGACTCTCGGTGTTTGCGGATGCGTTGAAAGAGGTAGAAGAATCGCGCCCGTCATCCGGATAGCGATCATAGAGGGTCTACTAACCCTGTGTAAAGCCGGTGAGTTACCACTTCGCTTCGCGCAACATGTAAGCAATACTACCCCGCTTGACTTCTGGGAGACGCGGGATAATAAGATACGATCGCCAGAGGAGTGGAGGAACAATTATGCACACCTACCGTCTTGCGCTAATTGGATTTGGCAACGTTGGCCAGGGGCTGGCGCAAATCCTGGCCGACCGCGGAAATCTTTACGCTGACCGTTTTGGCGCGTATTTCAAGATCGTCGCTGTCAGCGATTTATTAAATGGACGCATTTACGATCCTGACGGTCTTGATCCGGCTGTCATGCTCCACACTATCCAGGCGGAAGGCAACTTGGAAAAAGTGCCCGGTGCGAGTCTTGGCTGGGACGCGTTAGGAACCATTGCTGAAAGCGATGCTGACATCGTGGTGGAAATGAGCTATACGGACTTGGAGACGGGTGAGCCGGCGATGAGCCACATACGCCGCGCATTGGAGCTCGGTAAACATGTCGTCACGACCAATAAGGGTCCTACAGCGCTACATTTTCCTCAACTACGGGCTCTGGCTCAAGAACGAGGTGTGGAGATCAGAGTGGAGGGGACAGTGTTGAGCGGGACCCCAGCGCTTCGCTTGGGGTTAGATTCCCTCACTGCTGCAGGTGTCCGTAAGATTCAAGGCATCCTCAATGGAACGACGAATTTTATATTGACTCATATGGAGAATGGCGTTACGTACCCGCAGGCGCTTGCGGAGGCGCAGGAGAAAGGTTACGCGGAAGCCGATCCCAGCAACGACGTGGATGGTCATGACGCCGCCGCAAAGATTGTGATCCTCGCCAACCTCCTTATGGATCTACCGTTGACAATGCAAGACGTGCGATGTGAGGGCATTACCCACCTAACGCAGGATGACCTCGCCGAGGCCCGAGCGCAGGACGAGCGATGGAAACTACTCGGTGTTGTGGAGCGTACAACCGAGGAGAGCTTCACGGCGTCCGTCCAGCCTGTGCGGCTCCCATTGTCTCACCCGCTAGCTGGCGTTAGCGGTGCGAAGAATGCGGTGACCTACAGCACTGAACTGCTTGGTGAGGTGACACTGATCGGGCCAGGGGCGGGGCGTGTAGAAACGGGCTACGCGCTCGTCAGTGATATGTTGGCGATACATCGGAGTTTGCAAGTGAGTCGCTGAGCTGCCGAAGTCGGTGTGTGTGTCTTGTTTTGCGTGCGATCATAGACATTAGCTATTAGACGCAAGTGTCCAAGAATTGGCCATGGAGGCATGCTATGAGTGAGAGAAAGAAGATCACGCTTCGTTCCTTGTTCGGAAAGCTGGATGCTGGTGAACCCATCAGTTGGCTAACATGCTACGATTACCCTACCGCCTACCTTCAGGATGGGGCGGATGTGGATATGATCCTCGTAGGGGACAGCCTTGGCATGACCATGCTCGGCTACGATACGACATTGCCGGTCACAATGGAGGATATGATCCGCCACACGCAGGCGGTTCGCCGCGGCGCGCCCACCGCTTTTTTAATCGGCGATATGCCCTACATGAGCTACCAACCAAGCAATGAGACCGCCGTTCGCAACGCCGGTCGCTTCATGGCTGAGGCTGGTTGCGATGCCATTAAATTGGAAGGAGGCGAGGAGATGGCAGAGCGCATCCATGCCATCGTCAGTGCGGGGATACCCGCCGTCGGGCATCTGGGGCTTACTCCACAAAGCGTCAGCGCATTGGGCGGCTACCGTGTGCAGGGACGCTGTGCCTTGCAGGCGAAAAAGATCATCACGGATGCCAAAGCGCTCGAGAAAGCCGGAGCGTTCTGCATCTTGCTGGAAATGGTTCCCGACCGAGTTTCCAAGCTCGTCACCGAACGAGCTGAGAACTGCATCATCATGAGTCTCGGCTCAGGGCTGGATGCCCATGGTCAGCTTCTCATCTATCACGATATGTTCGGCCTTTATCCCAAGTTCAAGCCGCGCATGGCCAAGGTCTTCGGTAACGCGGGCGAGCTCATCCTCAAGGGATTAAGACAGTACGTTCAGGAAGTGCGGACGAAGGATTTCCCACAACCGGAAAATTGGTTCACCATAAAGGACGAAGAATACGAAGAGTTGCTTCGGTTGATTGAGGATTAATATGACGACGTTCACCAAGCGAACGGCACACTTGAAACCTGAAGGCGCCTATCAGGTTCTCGCTCGGGCTCAAGATCTAGAAGCCGAGGGGCATGACATCATCCACTTGGAAATAGGTCAGCCCGATTTTGAGACTTTTCCTAATGTTTGCCAGGTCGGGATTCGGGCGATCACGGAAGGACGCACGCGTTATAACCCCCCGGCGGGATTGGCGGAGCTACGTCAAGTCGTTGCGGAAGACGCAGGACATCGTCGAGGAATGGAAATCGCGCCCGAGCAGGTAGTCATCAGCCCTGGCGCAAAGCCGAACCTGTTCTTTCCCACCTTGGCTCTTGTGGAACCGGGCGACGAGGTGATCTATCCCAACCCGGGATTTCCCACATACGAAGCCATGATTGGTGTTGCCGGAGGTAAGCCTATCGCTGTGCCTCTTCTCGAGGAAAACGATTTTTCTTTCGATCTGGAAGCCTTCGATAGATTGATAAACGACCGTACGAAGCTTATCGTCCTCAACTCCCCAGGCAACCCAACCGGGGGGGTGATGCCGCGTGTGGATGTAGAGCATATCGCGGAGGCTGCCCAACGATTCAATTGCTGGGTGCTTTCCGATGAGATCTACACGCGCATCGTATATGACGATCTGGAGGTCGTCTCCATCGCTGCGTTGCCCGGTATGCAGGAGCGCACCGTGATCATGGATGGTTTCTCGAAGACCTATGCCATGACCGGATGGAGATTGGGGTTCGGGATCATGCCCGTCTCACTGGCTGAACGCGTTCAGTTGTTGCTGACCCACAGCGTGGGGTGCACGGCGCATTTCACCCAGTACGCGGGCATCGAAGCCCTCACTGGTCCTCAAGATCGTGTCGAGGAAATCGTCAATGAATACCAGCGCCGACGGGATGTCATAGTGGAAGGGTTGAACACGCTGCCCGGTGTTCGTTGCCAGATGCCCCAAGGGGCTTTCTATGCCTTCCCGAACATCAAAGAGCTCGGCAAGACCTCGAAAGAGATAGCGAACTTATTCCTTGAGAAAGCCGGGGTCGCATTGCTACCCGGTTCCGCGTTTGGAGCATACGGACAGGGTTATTTACGTCTGTCGTATGCAAACTCCGTCGAAAACATCCAAAAGGCGCTCACCCGCTTGGAAGCGGTTTTGAAATCTCCTCTTTAATTCGAAGGGTGATTTTTCTTAGCGATTGAAATGGGATGGTGATTATATGTCTTGAACACTGCCTGTTGGTTAAATGTAGTAGCGGAGAAATCCTGGTCACTATTTTACTGCAAGGATTCAACCACTAAGTGCAACTCTGAGCCAGCATTAGGATTCCAAAACACAAGGATATGATATCGTTTTCTCTGAGTTGTATCGATCCCAAGGTAGCACTTTTCGGATTCGAACCCAGGATCCAGAGGTTATTGGTTCAAATCCTAAATGCCCACCCTGCCCCACTCCAAGTTTATGAAAATCCAAAAGCCTTAAAAATTCTGCACCAAGGACCTATATCCGCGGGGTCCTTAGTCCGAATCCTAATATGCACACCTAAAAGCTGTTTCTTTAAAAGAAGAATGGGGCTGTCCCAAAAGGGCAGCCCCTTAAAAGAGTGGGCGGAACAGGACTCGAACCTGCGACTTCTTCTGTGTAAGAGAATTCACGGGCTTTCCATGGAGTATCCTGGTGAGTATCCAGTGATTTTCTCTCTGTAAAATGCCTCGATAATGGGGGCTGGTCGTCCAAGATGTCTATGTAGTCCATGCTTTGTTACCGCAACTGCACCAAAACTGCACCAGACAATACGTAGTTTAATCAAATCGGTAGAATAAAAACCGAGGAAAGGCGACTCGAATTCTTTTGTTCTTGGTAAATTAATAATCCACTCTTATCACCGCGCAATCGCCCTCTTCGATTGGCTGATATTCCCGGTTGTTAGATTCATACACTAATTCCACTCAGGGGCGTCAACGTCCCCCTCGTAAAACTCTTCAAACATCCGCTCCTCGTCATCGGGTAGACGGTTGCCAGAAAACCAGCGGTTTGCCAGTTCGTCTCGCTCTTGCCGATATCCCTGGTGGCTCGCGCTAAACTTGGTTGTCATTTCAAACCCCAAAGCTTCACGAGCTCTTCGACGATCACCGCATCCGTCTGCCACGGGCAGCTATGCGGCCGGCGGGAAAGCTCGTGATAGCCGGATTCCCCGAACTGCTTGAAGCGGTTGATCCATTTATGGGCGGTCGTTCTTGAGATGCTAAAACGCTCAGCAAGTTCGGTAACGGAGTAGTAGTTCAGTTGGTAGTCTTCGATGAATCGCTGTCGTTGTTCGCTCGCGGTAACACCTTTCCAAGGCATGGGTGCACCTCCTCTTAGAGAAAGTGTTACCGATGTCCTCAGAATTTGTGTTACCTATGTCCTTAGAATTTTCTGTTACCTATGTCCCCGAACGGTTCACGCTGGTACTATGGAGACAGCACAAGGATCGGCGATGGTATTCTACGCTGAGGCTACATCAGAATGACTTCAGTACAGATACTTTATGTCTCAACGTAAGTCACTCTAATCAATCTTCAACCGTCAACCCGGTTCCAAACCACACGCCAAGTGGCACAATCCTGGCGCATACCATTGTGTGGATTCCAGGTTCCAGAGCCCCTTCCCATGTGTGACTCTCACCAGGGTCAATCACCTTCCAGACACCTTTGATCTCAGTCGTCCAAGCAGGATGGTGTGCTGTTGAAGGTTCTTCTACGAATGTGTCGATCATATCTTGAATGGTCTCGTCCCCGGTATGCCTCACCAGATTAACCGCTGCCGATCCTTCGCTCTCATTGAAGAAACGTAGCGTGACAGGTCCGGCTTTGAAAAGCGTGGGACCCTGGTAGGTGCAGCTCTCGCCGTCGAAGGTGAGCTCTAGGGTGGGTGTCTCTCGCGGAGCAGTCACGCAGCCGTATAAGGGAGCAAGCAAAAGGCATCCTATCAAAAATCGTTTCCATAATAAATATGTCTTCACCTGATCCACCCTCCTATTAAAATTCCTTTGTAGATGGGAAATCATTGTCTCCTAAAAATATTTTCCCTCCGTTCTTAGATACTCGCGTTTAGGTAGGATAATGAATCCTTATAGCGATGCCTAACGGTCTTGAGCTCAGCCGCCCCGCTTGGCTCTTCGCTTGCTTTTCAAGATTCTCAAATCAGGACCATCACTTGCAATTCGCGCAGACCGCGGGGTCGGCTGCAGCGAATATGTGGCATTTGCGCCTATTCCCAGGCTTCACGATGAATATCGGCGATAAGCCTATGACCTTCAACATTGAAATGTAATCCATCATCCTGGTATAAACCTTCATTTCCCTGGTCTCCTGAAGGCCCATTAATGGTCTTATATGTAGGAACAACGATTATTCCTCGCTCATGGGCTGCTTGGTAAAGATGTTCATGCCACGACTCATATACTTCTTCCTGTAAGACATCAAAGCATCCATGGTTTTTCCAATTTGTTGCGAACACTGACGGTATTGCATTATCCGCGATCATAATTCGGGTTTCCTCGGAGGAGTTCAAAGCAAGAATTTCGTCAAGTATCCCATCGATGTTCTCGTTCATTTCACCAATTCTCTCTCTAATAC
>DAOUDJ010000264.1:0-2049 GCA_034430795.1 Anaerolineales bacterium
TTGGGGACTGCCCCACATGAAAATCAGGATACAGAAAATCTCATCTTCAAGATCTTCAATAACTCAGCCAACCTGCGGCTGAGCGGTCGAAAGACAGTTTGCACAACAACATCAGGTCCTAAGCCAATCGAGAGAAAACGTTTTCCATCCAGGGCAACCAGGAGCAATTGACGCTCAGAACCTGTTACGTTGGAGTAGCGAAACTCCGCTGCGTCGATTTCACCCAGAACGCGAATTGCGGTGAGGGCTAAAGCAGCTGTCATCGCCGAGATCTGGTCGACATTCACAGGTGGCTGAGATGGAACACAAGCCACCAGCAAACCATCATCGTCCACCAGGGCAACCCAGAGCGGGTCCGGAAGCTCCTCGGCCATTGTCTCCAATACACGTATCAACTCCGATTGTCTTGTGACCATATCCACTCCCATTAGCTTTCGGTCTCAACAGTCTCTACATTATCGCCAATGACGCCTCTTGACAAGCGGCAATCCGATCTCGAATGAACCCCTTATAAGTTTGCCTTGAAACCCCTTTAGGATACAATTTTGAAACAATGGAAAAAGTATCCCTCCACAGGCGCCCCTTCTTCATATTGTTTGCCTGCACGCTATTTGCGGTCGCCCTTACAGTGTTCCTCTTTGGCCGAGTCACGGATGCTCAATTTCCGAAGCTTGTATCCACGCTCGTCCCGCTCCTGGCAATACCGGCGCTCCTCAGTTTGATTGCACTCACTTTACGATTCGCAGTTTCCTCTGTGGCCGGTCCCAGGAGAACACTGCTCGCTGCGTTAAGATTGATCATTCTCCTCAGCTGGCTAACGGCTCACATTCAATTTATCAACCCTGGAGAGGAAACAACAACCCTGCGCTCCGTCCTTATTCTACTAGACTTAGCCCTGATAACATTGATCCCATTCCTCGCGCTTACGGCTCAATTCATCCTACCCGTCGGTTCCATCCAAGAACGCCTTGATGCTTTTCTCCGTCTGCTTGGGCATGCTTTGGGCGAACGCGGACCGATCTCCTTCGTCCGCGACGGAGCCGTAATCGAGGCTGTCGGTGAGCGTAACCGCAGAGGCTCTGGCGTCATCCTCATCGATTACGCAAGTGCGGCGGTCTTGAGGACAGATACAGCTTTCACTCGGGCCGTCGGACCTGGAATCGTATTCACCGAGCCCGGCGAATGGCTGGCGGAGGCGATCGACTTGCGTCGCCAGGAACTACATATTCAGGGATCTCCCCCCGCTACTGGAAAGGATCGTTCCCTGGAGAGCCTGAGTTCGCTGGCAGTCACACAAGATGGAATTCCCGTCTCAGCGGATCTATCCATCACATTTATGATAGATCCCGGTCATTTGCTCGAGCCGCGGGAAGGGCGAACGGCTGACGCACCTCCTTACGAGGTCAATCTGGATGCGATCGAGCGTGCCGTCTACGGGCATGTCTTCGGTGAGTATGAGGAAGTTTCATGGAAGGATTTGCCGCTGCTTCTCTTTGTTGACCTCTGGCGTGAGGAAATGAAGCAGTGGTCACTCAATGCCCTGATTGAGACAGATAAAAATCACACGCCGCCGCTAAAGCGAATTGCTAGCGCCATACATTCGCGCTTTGTTCCTTCAATGGAAACTGCTCCGCCAGCGCAGGAAGGAGAAGGTCCTGATGCTTCCCGCGAGGAAGAGATTCTCGTTTCGCGTGGTATCCGCGTGCTTGACTTAAAAGTGACTGATTTGCAGTTGCCTCCGGAAATTCAAAATGAACGCAACTTGCAGTGGCGCGAATCCTGGGCGGGCGACGTGCAGGAAGCCCTGCGGGAAGCGACCGATCGACTTCGGAAAAATCGCAATTTGGGCGAAGTTGAAGCGAATGACCTTCTATTCCACGAATTAACCTCCACGCTCCGCGGCCAACTCGAAGCGGGTGACCGCCCGGGTACAACGGAAACGCTCTCGATGATTCTCACAGATGCCGTCAACCTTTACGGGCAGGATGATATGCTGCCCGAGAGCAGCGAGATGGTTCATGAACTGAACCAAATCGCGAGCAGACTCAC
>DAOUDJ010000265.1:0-63310 GCA_034430795.1 Anaerolineales bacterium
GTTGGGGTTGCGGTCGGTACTGGTGGAGGCGCCGATTGGGTTGCACAAACATCATCGGCTTTTGAGGCAGTCGGTGCTAGATCAGGGAATTCCCAGGCGTTAAGCGCGCCGATGTATTGCTCTGCAGCGCTGCAAGGATCACCTTGATCCCAGAGCAGATCGCCGTATTTCCATGCAGTTTCAGCGTATTTTATACAGGAATCGAGTGTGGCGACTTGTTCGCAGAGTGGTAGGAAGAGCTCAGAAGCGCGAGCCCAATTTAGTCCGATGTAGCTGTTTGCTAGAAGATACTGCTGCGCAAGAGTCATTCGGAACATTGCATCTCGATCGAGAGGGCCAAACCGTTTTGCGAGGCTCAGGTTATACAGTCCTTCTTCCATAAGCCCCTGGGAGATTAGCTCCATACCTTTGTTTCGAAGTGCGATGTACATCAAACCATCCACTTTCACAGGTTGGTACATTGGATCTTTGGCGCGCAGCGCGAGCAGTTTGTTAATGACGGTATCCCAATCCTCGTCCGTCATTGCGGCTTTCGCTTGTTCCATAAGATCCTCGGGCGGGGAAGGGTCCGGGGTGGATGTTGGGTCGGATGTGGGTGTTACTGTCGGCACATTAAGATTTATTAGCGCTTCAACGAGCATGTCCTCTGCGCCGGGATAAGTGGGGTCAAAATTGATGATGGCTTCAAATCGCTGTCGAGCAATCTCATAACGGCCAGCTTCAAGATCGGCTATGCCAAGCTCAAACTGCTCATACATCGCCTCGGAGACCTGTGCTGCCTTCTCGGCGCTATTGAACCCACGTCCTTGGAAATAAGCCACCAGACCGATGGCGACCAGCACAACGAAGTAAACGAGAAAGATATGGAACATTCTTCGTCGCGTCGAGCTTCTCGATCGTGAGGGTGTAATCTGCGAACCACCGGGTTCGATTTCCGCTATGCGCTGAGGCGCGGTCTCTTCTGGATTCGGTAATGTTGGCTCTGATTCCACGGGGCGCATTATACCGTACTTGAGTTTGAAGCTGGTCTCGAGGGAAATAAGTTGGTTTGGATTGTTTGGCACGCGATCTTAAGATGATCGAAATAGTAATAGCAGGGAATGCGGTGGAGATATGTAGCGCGTCATTTCTTGACGCTCGGTTGCAGCGGGTGGTAAGATGCTCACCCATGCTATGATGTGACGGGGTTCACAAAACCGGATGTATTTAAGTGGAAGTAAATGGAATTTACGGAAGAAGCGCAGGCGTACCCGCCCCTGGCGTGTTCTTCTGATATTGGTTTTTATCGCCGCTGCTGTGTATTTCTGGCAGATTTATATCCCCACCATACCGCCTCCCTTCATCCCGACACCCACGCCAACTCGAAGTCCAGCATCTTTTGTCTTGGAGGCGGAAAGCCTTTTCGATTCCGGTAAATTAGAGCAGGCAGAGGGGGCTTATTTAGAGGCGATTTCGGCCGACCCGCGTGAGCCGGCCCATTATATTGAACTGGCGAGAGTGCGGATGTTCGCTGGAAAGTACGAGGATGCGGAAATCACAGCTCGGGATGCGCTTGTGCTCAATTCGGAATCGGCGTTAGCGCATGCGTTCTTGGCTTGGTCGCTAGATTTCCAGGCTGGCGAGGCGGAGGATCGACTCACCAAGAGTGAATTACTGGCCGAGGCGTTGCAAGAAGCCGAAACCGCACTCGAGCTTAACCAGAACATCACCGAAGTTCAAGCGATATACGCTGAGATTCTGATTGATACAAACCTTGAAAATTACGAAACCGCGCTTGAGCATGCTCGAGCTGCCGTAGCCATGGACAACACCTCATTGGAGGCTCATCGCGCCCTGGCTTACGTATGGGAAATGACGGGGAATCGAGAACTAGCTCTTGAATCCTACGTAACTGCACGTGGCCTTAACTCCTTTCTTCCACGATTGCATCTCGACATCGGAAATATGCTGCGTGCGGTGGGAGATTATGATGGGGCTCGAGAGAGTTACCTCCACGCTGTCGCTCTATCCCCCACAAGCACAGAGCCGCTCACTTATCTGGTGCAGCTTTATGCAGGCATTGGGGAGTATGGTGTGGCTAGTCAATATGCTCGAAACGCCGTTGAACTTGATCCGGCGAACCCCCGCCTGCGGGGGAATTTGGGTCGAATGTATTATCACAATGGTGTATTAGATGAAGCAATCGTCCAGTTTAATCTGGCGATCCGCGGCGGGCAATCCGACGAAGGTGAATGGGTAGAAGGCTTCCCTCTGAACAGAGAGGATTTCCGTATCGTAGAGTTTTACTACACTTATGGCCTGGCGCTAGCAAAACGAAGTTCTTGTGAAGAAGCCATTCAGATCTTCGAGGCGATCTTGCAAACCGTCCCAGAAGATGAGGTCGCTGTATTCAACGCTCTGGAGGGACTCATCCTGTGCGGTGAATTAGAGCGCCCACCCACACCTGAGCCGGATTCCAGTCCGGTCTCCTGATCCCAATCATTGCCATGCGTTTAACCGGTGAAAGACTCAAGCTGAGCCAAGGTCGAGGTCGATCAAATCCTTGGCGCATCCTTGCACTTTTGCTATTAATTGCCGGGGGCTTTCTGCTCGTCCGTGCTGAAAGGCAAGGAGATGTTCAGCCGCTGTTCTCGGCCACGCCAACTGCAACCCGTACCGGGGCTTCTTATGCCGATGAGGCGAAGGTCCATTTCTTCGCCGGTGACTTGGAGAGCAGCATTGAAGCCTACAAACACGCCGTACGCGTAGATCCGGAGAATGCAGATCTATGGGCAATGCTGGCCCGTGCACAGACGTACTCGAGCGACCTCCTGACAACGCTCGATCTACGACGTGAACGATTGGATGAGGCGCGCGCTTCGATCGACCAAGCGAGAGAAGTAAACCCGGACAATTCATTTGCCTACGCGATCCGGACTTTGGTTTACGACTGGTCTGCTTCATCAGAAGTGAAAGACACCATTACTGCCGGCGATACAGTCCACGTTATCGCAACGATCGGCGATGGAGGGCGGATCTCCGCTAACGTGATTGAACTCGAAGGGGCGGCAGGGGAGGAAACACCTGCATTGGGCGTCGAAACCGAAGCGAACCTGCGCTTTTCGGGTTTAGTCGAAGCAACCGGCGATGAATACTGGGTGATCAGCGGACGTACCGTCTACCTCACCCCGCTTACGGTGATCCGGGAGAAGAATCGCAAAGATGCCTTCTTGGCCGAAGCCGTCCAGGCTGGTGTACGAGCCGGGCAGTTGGACCGGGAAAACTTCCTGGCAGATGCCTTTCTGGCAGAGGTGTACGTCGATCAGGGCGACGTGCGGAAAGCTGCTGACATGGCGCAGATTGTGATAGACTTGGCCCTTGAGAGGGGGATCGAGCGACAGTTCCTCATGGATATATACCGCGTCTATGGCACCGTCCTGGAGAATCAGGCATGGTATCGCAGCGCGATCGAAGCCTATCAGGAAGCGGCGAATATCACACCAAACTTCACTCTCCTATACCTTCGCATCGGAAACAACTATCGAGCTTTATCCGATTTCGACACCGCGCTCACGTACTACGATAAGGCTGCAAAGATCAATTCGCAGCTTGGCATCGAGGACCCCACACCCTATCTAGCGATTGGGAATACCTATGCGCGGCAGGGGGAGTTCTTTGTTGCTGCGTTGAATATCGAAGCGGCGCTTGATATCGATCCATCGAACCCGAATATTTATGGCCGCTTAGGGAGCGTTTACTTCCGGGCAAGGAATTACGAGAGCGCGATCCCGGTGCTGAAGTGTGCCGTGCGCGGCTGTGATAAACCCGAGGCTGGTGACTTGCTGTGTGAGTTAAAAATTTATCTGTGCGACCCAGGCAGTGAGATCGCTTTGGAAATCGGCGAAAATGTGCTCAGATTGCCGCTGAGCGATGCAAGTGTGGAGTACTACTACACCTATGGATCGGCTTTAACCTTCTATGCTGAAGAAAAGGATGCCTGCAAGAGGGCCGAGGAGATATTCTTGGAATTAATGGCGGTGTATGGGCGGGATCCGATTGTAGCCGCGATTGTAGAGGAGGGACGGCTTGTATGCCGAGAGGCGCTGGCTTCCCCGAGTCTCCCAACCGTAAGCTTGTCCACCCCAACACCGATTCCAAGCGAGACCCCTTGACACCAACGCCTGAATTGGTTAAACTTGCGAAGTGTTTAGCACTCTATTGACTAGAGTGCTAATGGACAGAAACCCCAAAATTCTTAGTAGGAGGAATGTCGGAATGGCACTCAAGATTAAACCTCTAGCCGATCGACTGGTGGTCAAGCCTCTCGAAGAGGAAGAAGTGACCCCTGGAGGGATCGTGCTCCCTGAAACGGCAAAAGAGAAGCCGCAAAAGGGCGAGGTATTGGCCGTAGGGCCAGGTTCTCGCGACGATGACGGAAAGCATATCGGCATGGAGGTCTCGGTAAAAGATCAAGTCCTCTTTGCTAAGTATGCAGGCACCGAGATCAAGATGGATGGTGAGAAACTGCTCATTCTCCGTGAGAGCGATATCCTTGCAATCTTAGAGAAGTAGATTTCAAAGAAGTTCGTAGTTCATTAGAATTTATGTGATAGGAGCAATAGAACAATGACTGCAAAGCAACTAGCATTCTCAGAAGATGCCCGTAGGCGTCTTAAGGCCGGTGTTGATGTGCTGGCCAACGCGGTTGCTACGACTCTCGGCCCGAAGGGACGCAACGTAGCGCTTGACCGCAAATTTGGTTCGCCGACGATCACTCACGATGGTGTGACTGTCGCCAAGGAAATTGAGCTTGAGGACCCATTTGAGAATATGGGCGCGCAGCTTTTGAAAGAAGCTGCAACAAAGACCAACGATATTGCCGGTGACGGCACGACGACTTCGACGGTCCTTGCACATGCGATAGTGACCAATGGTCTCAAAAACCTGGCGGCCGGTTCTAACCCTATGTTGTTGAAACGGGGAATTGAAGCCGCTGCTAAGGTTGTATCGGACGCGCTCACTAAGCAGGCGATCGATGTAACGACCAAAGAGGAAATCGCATCCGTTGCAGCCATTTCCGCACAAGATACCGAAATTGGTGACTTGATCGCGGAAGTGATGGACAAGGTCGGCAAGGATGGCGTGATCACGGTCGAGGAGTCCAAGGCTCTTGAGTTTGAGACCGAGTATGTGGAAGGTATGCAGTTTGATCGCGGTTACATTTCGCCCTACTTCGTCTCCGATCCGGAGAACATGGAAGCAGTTGTCGAAGAACCCTATATCTTGATCCACGACAAGAAGATCTCCGCCGCAACAGACATAGTTCCCATCCTTGAGAAACTCGTCCAGATCGGTAAGCGTGATCTTGTGGTGATTTCTGAGGATATCGATGGCGAGGCGCTGGCTACGCTGGTGCTGAATAAGATTCGCGGCATGTTGAACGTTATTGCGATCAAAGCCCCCGGATTTGGCGATCGACGCAAAGCCATGCTCCAGGACATCGCTGTCCTGACGGGCGGGACTGTCATCACCGAGGAATTGGGCCGCAAGCTCGAGTCCGTCACGGTCAACGATTTGGGCAAGGCAGGCAAAGTCGTCGTGACCAAAGATGACACCACAATCATCGAAGGCGGTGGCGAGAAGGATCGCATCAAGGGGCGCATCGAAGAGATCAAGGTCGAGATCGATCGTTCAACAAGCGATTACGACACAGAGAAACTCCAGGAGCGCTTGGCCAAGCTGGCTGGCGGTGTGGCAATAATCCGAGTCGGCGCTGCGACCGAGACCGAACTTAAAGAGAAGAAGCACCGTGTCGAGGACGCGCTTTCCGCAACACGCGCAGCGGTCGAAGAGGGCATTGTCCCTGGTGGTGGTGTCGCTTTGATCAACACCATGAAATTGCTCAAAAAGGTTAAGATGGATGACGAAGACGCGCAGATCGGTGTCAACATCGTCCGTAAGGCGCTTGAGTTCCCCATGGAGGGCATCGCCGAGAACGCTGGTCAAGATGGAGCGGTCGTTATCGAGACCGTTCGCAGGAAGCAGGAAGAGGCCAAGAATACAAACATCGGCTATGACGTCATGAAAGAGGAGTACGTCGACATGGTCGAGGCCGGCATCATCGATCCTGCGAAGGTGACGAAGGGTGCGTTGGAGAATGCTGCATCCATTGCAGCCATGATTCTGACGACAGAGGCATTGATCACGGACGTTCCAGAAAAGGATGCTCCGCCAATGCCACCGATGCCGGATTATTAAACCGGTGAGGCAGAATGACTTGCAGCCCCTCTACCAGAGGGGCTGTTTTTTCTTGTAAATTACTTCAGGCGCGACTTCATCCTAAAACATCCGTATATTATTATTGAGAGTCCATCCGTTACACTGATGTTGGTTGTCAGGCGTATGTCACTCAGACTCCTGAGGAATCTGTATACTTATTTTGTAACGACTCATGTCTCTCGTAGCATTGTCATTCTGAAAAATAGAGCGACGAAGAACTTTAACCAACCACCGCGATCTCTTAGGTACAGCCGAGTTTCTTTGTTCCCGGAGCCTGTCCTGAGCGGAGCCGAAGGAGTCGCTTAGAATGACATTGCTGAGCAGATACTTTATTCGTCTAATGGAGGAAAAACATGTCTGATTCACAAACACGTTTATTGCGTCGATCGAAATCGGATCGTATTTTGGCCGGGGTATGCGGCGGTTTGGGAGCCTTCTTTGGGATCCGTCCTCTCTGGTTTCGCGTCGGTTTCGTGGTCGCGTCGCTTCCAGGTGGACTACCGGGGATGCTGCCCTATCTCGTTTGCTGGATTATCATCCCAAAAGAGGGCTAAAGGGAACACGAAGCTGAGAAAATTAGGCGCGGAGAAGGCCATGATTCCCGCCAGGTGCGTGCATCTGGCGATGCAAGATATGTGTTCAGGTATCTTATGCCGATAGCTAAACGTGGGTTAGTCGCGTGGGGTTTAGCGTAGAGAACAGAAGCGGAATAGAGTTTCTTGAGCCATTAACTATTCACCATATATAGGTGAAGAGAGCCCAGGCGACGACGGCGACCACAACGACTAGACAACCACATCTCAGGAATTTCGCCGTCGTACGCAAGAGGAAACGTAAAACAAACCAACCGAGAGCCAGCGCAATCGGAATGAGCAAGATATATTCCCAACGAAATTCATCGATTAAAAAATCCATCTGCTGCCCACCTCTTTAGCTATTCGCGAAGACCAATTCCCCGTTCTTGATCACCATAGATACAAGGTTTGTACCAAACCGGTAACCCAGGTGCCGGTAATCCGTGACACTCAGAAGCACGATATCCGCTTGTTTTCCAGCCTCGATGCTGCCGAGAATCTCGGCGCGCTGGATCGCCGCTGCAGCGTTGATGGTTGATGCAGCAATCGCCTGCGCCGGCGTGAGCTTCATATAACGACAGGCTAGAGAAATTGCCATCTGCATGCTCTCACACCAGGCTGTTCCCGGGTTAAGATCGGTCGCCAGCGCAAGGATCCCACCCGCTTCGATAATTGATTTCGCGGGGGTGTAGTCCCTCTCCGCTAAACCGAAGGGAGTGCAAGGCAGCGCTACTGCGACGGTGTCAGATTGGCCAAGCGCGGCGATATCCTCAGGAGGCGTTCTGACCAGGTGGTCGGCCGAAGTCGCGCCCAATTCCACCGCCAGTCCGGTTCCGCCCAAACCATCGAACTCATCCGCGTGGATCTTAAGCGGAAAGCCGATCTCCTTGGCGTACGACAGGATACGGCGGCTCTGACCCAGATTAAAGGCGCCGGTTTCACAGAAGACATCTACGAAGGGTAAGGGTTCGTCACTCGTTTCTTCCTCCCACCATCGCTTGACCGCGGGGAGCATCTGTTCGACGATCTCTACGGTGTATGCTTCGTACCCTTCTTCTCCCGCGTCGGCATATTCTGGAGGTAAGGCGTGGGCACCGAGGAAAGTCGGCGCGAGCTCGATGGGACCTTCGTCGTTAAGCAAGAGAATCGCATGAAGCATCTTGAGTTCGGTTTCCAATTCAAGCCCGTATCCAGTTTTCGCTTCGGCAGTTGTAGTGCCATGCGTAAGCATGCGATTAAGCCGTGAGCGAGCCTGGGAGACGAGCGATTCAATACTGGCAGCTCTTGTTTGTTCAACGGTTGAGATGATCCCGCCACCTGCATCCATAATCTCCATGTAACTGGCGCCGGCGATGCGCATCTCAAACTCAGCTGCACGATCTCCTGCAAATATTAAATGGGTGTGGGGATCAACGAAACCTGGGAGCACAACGGTCCCGCCGGCATCGATCGCTTGATTCGCCTGGAAACGGCGTTGGATTTCATCCGTTGTCCCAACCGCTAGAATTATTCCATCAGCGACCGCGATCGCGCCATCCTCGATAATCCCAAGGTTACCCAAAGTGGTCCCTCTCTGCGGTCCGCCAGCGAGGGTGAGGAGCTGGGATGCTGAATGAATAATCAGGTCTGCTCGAGAATTGTCCATCATAGGTCATCCTCTGGAAAAGTTATCTTATTCTACCTTGACCCAAACAATCAAGATGGGAAGCGCGATGATTGCCATCGCTGCTCCAAAGGCCGAGCTTGCGAATATATTGATTTCAAACAGTGCAGGACCGATCAGTGCGCCCAATGCTCGACCGCCGGCGGCTGCGGTTATGCTAGTGGCCATCAATGTGGCTCGGGCGGAGGGCGCAAGCTCGGTGAATAGGGAGATCAGGGTGACGAACGTGAACTCGAAAGTGAGATAGAAAAGGAAGAGCCCTATCAGGGCGGAGATCAGGCTCCCTCCGAGAAAGGGGAGCAGAAGGCAGGCGAGCACAATAGCGATAATTCCCAGACAGAGGGAGCGTATATTTCCCAATCGATCCGTCAGACTGGCTACTAATCCCACACCGCTTAATTCAGCGAGCCCGATGAGCACCGAAGCTGCGCCAAGTGCAATAACCTGCAAACCGAATGAATTTTCGAGCCAGAGGCCATAGATGACGTTGATGGATTCGTTGCCGATGTTAATCAGCAGAGAAACAGCGAGCGCTGCGAGCGTGGATGGGTGAGAAAGGATTGTCCTGAGCGAATGGGTCAGCGTTGTTCGCGTCGAATCAGCGACGGGATCGGAGGGGAAGGCGCGCCAGATGAAGAAGGCCGCGAAGGCGGCAAAGATTCCCAGGATGGGGAATGGAGCTGCCCAATTACTTCGATAGATGATCCAACCGATGATTGGCAACCCTACTAGCGCTGCCCCAGACCAGCCAATTTCCGTGATCGCGATCGCACGCCCTCGTAAGTTGAATGGGACTCTATCCCCAAGATAGGCTTGCATCGCCGGATCGAAGACGATCTTCCCGAGGGAGACCAAGAGCAGAGCGATGATGAAGCCGATGTACGTGGGCCATAAGAGAATTACAAGGGAACCCCCCGCGAAAATACTCAACCCTATGAGCATTGCCGATTTGCGACCTATCGAGTCGCCCGCTGACCCGATAAATGGGCTTAGGATGCCGAGGCTGGATCGGGCGGTGATCGCAAGCGAGATGGCAGAGATATCAACCCCTAGCGCGCGAGCGAATGTCGGCAAGAATGGGTAAACCATCCTGAAACCGGTATCCAAGATGATCCGGGTAATCAGGAAGAGCGTCAACTGGCCGCGCAGCGGAGTAAGCGACGGTTGTTTCACCGGCGCTCAAGTTCTCGCTGGCGCAGCCAATGACTAAGCCACCAAAGGGCGAAAACACACAATCCTAACAGGGTGAAGAAGAAAAGCTGGATCTCGAGTGAATTTGAGGAGAGGATCGGAGAAGGAGGGTGCATAACCTGCTCTGTATGTGCCAGAGTGAACCAAAGCGCGGCGAAGTATCCGATGTTAATCAAGCTGGTGATGCGGGGTTTCCGCAAGATCAGGATGGCGAGTTGAAGCAGGATGCCAATGAGGGCAAAGTCTATGGCGAAGCGGAAGCGCGGTTCAGCGAGGTATAGCCCGTTCCAATTTGCTTGCATCGTCCACAGGCTGAGCGGAAGGTAGGTGATCCAGAAAAAAATCCCGGCTCGGCCTAAGGCGCTCGACCAGGAGTGCAGCGAAAGCCTTGAAAAGAGCCATCCCATCAGGCCAGTTACCGCAGCTGCGCCGAAAGCGATGAGCGCCGTCCAGACCCATGCACCATGGATGTAAACAAGACGAACATTGGTTCCCAACGAACGTTCGGTAGGACCGAAAAACGAAACTATGCCGATGACGATAAGGGTGAGTAGGAAGAGCCTGAGAGATGGTATTTTACGCATAGGATGGATATTTTACCCGGAAGTCATTACGGGACCGATAATCAGGTTAAATTTACAGAATTCGCGCTCTGCTGCAATTGGCATAATTTCATCGCAGGGTTTAATAGACTTTCCTCTGGGTTTATTTAAGCATCGGCATTTTCAATCGATGGCGTCGAGCGGCTCCGATTGCCTGCTCATAGCCGGCATCAGCATGGCGGACGATCCCGGTACCTGGATCAGCGGTCAGCACACGTTCAATTCTCGCCGCAGCTTCCGGTGTTCCATCAGCGACAATGACCTGACCGGCGTGTTGGCTATAGCCTATACCGACGCCGCCTCCGTGATGGAACGAAACCCAGGTTGCACCACATATGGCGTTAAGCATGGCGTTCAACAGCGGCCAATCGCTGACGGCATCCGTTCCATCGAGCATCCCTTCAGTCTCTCGATTGGGTGAAGCGACCGAGCCTGCATCGAGGTGGTCACGCCCGATAACGATCGGCGCCTTCAGCTCACCGCTGGCGACCATCTCGTTGAAACGTAAACCAGCCTTCATCCTTTCTCCGTAGCCCAACCAGCAGATGCGCGCAGGCAATCCTTGGAAGTGGATCTGCTCGCGCGCCAATTTAAGCCAGCGAAGCAGGTGTTCATCGTCCGGGAAGAGTTCGGCGATGGCTTCGTCTGTGCGGTAGATATCCTCAGGATCACCGGAGAGAGCTACCCACCGAAAAGGACCTTTCCCAAGGCAGAAGAGGGGTCGGACGTAAGCTGGGACAAAGCCGGGGAAATCGAAAGCGTCCCGCACTCCGTGGTCGAATGCGCGCTGGCGCAGGTTGTTGCCATAATCGAAGACCTCTGCGCCGTGGCGTTGGAAGGCCAGCATAGCTTCGACGTGGCGGGCCATGGATGTCATAGATTGACGGGCGTATTCTTCGCGATCGTTCTCACGCAGATGGTTGGCATCCTCGAGTGTCAGACCATGCGGTACATAGTCGTAGACGTTATGAGCAGGTGTTTGATCGGTCACGACGTCTGGCGTGATCCCTCGCTGTACGAGCTCGGGATAAATGTCGGCCGCGTTTCCAACCAAACCAATCGACCGAGGCTCATTATCCTTTTGTGCCTCTTCGACGAGTGTCATCGCCTGCTCAAGGTCATTCACAACATGTTCCACGTACCCATGTTCGAGGCGGCGCATTGCCCGATCCGGATCGACCTCGACGATCAGGCCAATGCCCTCATTCATCGTGATTGCCAGGGGTTGGGCACCGCCCATTCCGCCTAAGCCAGCGGTGAGGACGAATTTACCACGCAAGGATGGCCAACCGTTCAGGCGCGCCAGGGATCCGAGTGTTTCGTAGGTCCCTTGGAGGATGCCCTGGGTGCCAATGTAAATCCAGGAGCCGGCGGTCATCTGACCGTACATGATCAAACCCTTCGCGGCCAATTCGTCGAAGTGCTCCTGGGTAGCCCAATGAGGTACGAGGTTTGAGTTGGCGATTAGTACACGTGGAGCATCGGTATGGGTCGTGAAAATTGCGACCGGTTTGCCGGATTGCACGAGCAGTGTTTCATCATCTTCGAGCTGCTTAAGCGATTCAAGTATTGCCTCGAAGGAATCCCAATCGCGGGCTGCTTGTCCGCGCCCTCCGTAGACTACGAGCTCATCGGGTTTCTCCGCGACTTCGGGATCCAGATTGTTTTGGATCATGCGGTAGGCAGCTTCTGTGAGCCAAGATTTGCAGGTGAGTTCTGTGCCACGCGGTGCGCGTACCGGTCGCGATTGAGACATATTCGCCTCCATTATTACGAATTCAATTCCCGTTAGACTTAAGATGTAACCTGGTCTTGGTATTTATGACCAGACAATGAATCTAAAAGGTGATTCGGGATGAGAAGCGCCTCATGTTTGACGGTAATTAAAATATCACTCACCTACTTCATGGATGCCATCACTCCAATGTTCCAGGTGGGTGACGTCCCCGTAGTTCTTTCGCCCTCCAGCTTTAGCTTTTTCGGTCATTTGTTCAGGGTGGGCGGGATAACCAAAGGATAGCGAGACATGGAGATGCAAGTCCTCCGGATATCCGAGGAGCGCCCTGGCTGCCTCCGGTTGATAAATAGTCGCCGGACATGAGCCCACACCGAGATCCCAGGCGGCGAGCTGCATGTAAGCGGCTGCCTGCCCTGCATCGAATAGGATGGACCAGCGTTGGTTCGGATCCGGGGTGACGATCGCTATCCCCAGGGCAGCTCCTGCCAGGTGTCCGGCATAGGTGCCTAATTCCGACAATTTCGCGAGGGTCTCGCGATCGCGGATAACAATGAAGTGCCAGGGTTGTCTGTTCTTCGCCGATTGTGCTCTACGTCCAGCGTTGACGATCCTTCGCACGACATCTTCCGGAAGAGACTCATCGCTGAACTTGCGAATAGCGCGTTTGATACGGATTGCATCATGGACGTTCATACTGTCCTCCCAGAATAGTCAATTGCAATTATACGGCTCAATTGAACGACCCTCCAAGTCCTGGTAACACGTATGACCCGACATATTGCGCGCCGGGTCATCGATGTTAGGATCGAATGGAGTTGCTAATATCCTGCTTATTAATTTTGACGGGTTCTGCTCATTGGTGGGTCAAAGCGGCGAAGGTGGTGCTGCGAAGCGTCTTAACCAACGTTGCCTGCGCGCTGCACCATACGTCATGGACCGGACAATCATCGCCGAATACACATGCGTTTGCATCGAAGACGCACTCATTCAGCATGATTGGGCCATCGATGGCTTCGACCACTTCAAGCAGCGAGATTTTATTTGCAGCGCGAGCCAGGGATACACCCCCGCGCGCGCCGCGCGAAGTCTGGACGACGCCAGCGACGGAAAGCTGAGATACGATCTTCGCCAGGAATGAAGGCGGGATGTGCTGTATCTGAGCGATTTCGCTTGTTGGCGCCCGTCGCCCGTTATCCAGACCTGAAAGGTAAAGCACTGCGCGGACAGCGTAATCCGCTTGACGTGTAATCTGCATTCTATATCCTCCAGTTCGACCTAAATACTCTAACCATCAGGGTAGGAGTTGTCTAGTTATAAGAGTGTACGATAGAGGCTCCAAAGGGAACAAGTGCATTGTGTCACAAGGCCTGTATGACCTTTTACGATAGGATATGGTTGCTTTGAAAACCAGCCATGGTATGATTGCGCCAGCGCACGTTTTATGCATGGTTTTTCATAAAAGGAGGTTCTGTGAAGCAGATCGCTGTCGTAGGCGTTGGCTATGTCGGTCTGGTTAGCGCCGCAGGTTTTGCCGATCTCGGCAATCGCGTGATCGCTCTTGATATCAATGAAGAGCGGATTAAGGGTCTCAGGAAAGGCATCATGCCGATCTACGAACCCGGTCTGGAGGAGATGGTCGAACGCAATGTCGCTTCAGAGCGATTGTCTTTTACAACTTCCTATCCGGAAGCGATTCAAGGGGCGGATTTTGTCTTTATAGCCGTCGGAACGCCATCCGGGGTCGATGGCGAAGCAGATTTGAAGTACGTCAAGTCGGCCGCAGAATCCGTCGCGCAAGTGATGGATGGCCCCCTGATCGTTGTCAACAAATCGACTGTACCTGTCGGGACGGGCGACTGGGTCGCGGAGATCATCCGCGCCAGTCAACCCGAGCCGATTCCATTTTCTGTTGTATCTTGCCCCGAGTTTCTGCGAGAAGGGTCGGCGATACTCGATTTTATGAATCCGGCGCGCACAGTTCTCGGATCCCAGGATTATGAAGCTGCTGATCAGGTCGCCCAGTTGCATCTACCTTTACGGGCGCCGATCATGATCACCAACCTGCGTACAGCAGAGATGGTCAAGTACGCGTCAAATGCATTCCTGGCCACACGCATCTCCTTCATCAATGAAATTGCAAATATCTGCGAGGAATTAGGCGCTGACGTCAAAGAGGTCGCCACAGGCATGGGTTATGATGTTCGCATCGGTCCCTACTTCCTGGATGCCGGTCTTGGATATGGCGGATCGTGTTTCCCCAAGGATGTGAAGGCTCTTGCCCATATGGCTGATGAAAAGGGACGGCACCCGCAGCTCCTTCAAGCCGTCATGGATATCAACGATGATCGGCGTCGATTGCTCATCGAAAAAATCCGACAAGGTGTGGGTGAATTCGAAGGGAAGGTGATCGGGGTTTTGGGGCTGACGTTCAAACCCAATACCGACGATCTCCGTGATGCGCCAGCGCTCGAGATTGCTGAGCGTTTGCTCGAGGGCGGCGCCACGGTCCGTGCTTATGACCCGGTGGGAATGCCCGGTGCTGCAAAACTCATGCCCGCGATCGAAATGGCGAAGGACCCCTACGATTTGGCAGAAGGCTCCGACGGGTTGGTTATATGCACTGAATGGAATGAGTTCAAACAGCTGGACCTACAAAGGATTAAAGATCTTTTGCGAAATCCGGTCGTCGTCGATGGCCGCAACATTTATGAACCTCATGAGATGGCGCAATTGGGGTTCACTTATTTTGCGGTTGGTCGAGGATATAATGACGGCAAACCCATAAGTGGATAAACTCTCCCATGACTAACGCCTCCAAGCCCACCCTCGTTACACGTCTGCGCAATGGGCTTGAGGTACGCCTTAAAGAGATTCATACCGCACCTCTGACAACTTGCTGGGTCTGGTATCGAGTAGGGTCGCGCAACGAAACCCCCGGAACGACCGGGATCTCCCACTGGGTCGAGCATATGCAATTTAAGGGAACCACCGCCTTCCCGGCCGGAATCTTAGACCGTGCCATTTCACGCAACGGGGGTGTTTGGAACGCCTTCACCTGGTTAGATTGGACTGCATACCTTGAGACGTTGCCGGCAGACCGCATCAAACTGGCTCTCGAGCTTGAAGCCGATCGGATGGGGAACAGCCTTTTCAACGTAGACGAAGTAGAGGTGGAACGGACCGTTATCATCGCCGAACGCCAGGGGCATGAGAACGAACCGACCTTTCGTTTGGCAGAAGAAATTCAGGCAGCCTCCTTCCGTGTTCATAGCTATCACCATGAAGTCATCGGGGATATGGTGGACTTGCAGTCGATGACGCGTGACGACCTCTTCGCGCATTACCGCAAATACTATATTCCCAGCAATGCAGTGCTTGTCGTCGTCGGTGACTTCAACACCCGTCGAATGCTGGACCAGATAAGAGAGATCTTTGGTCCGTTGCCCAAGGCTCCTGCGCCGCAGCACAGGTCAAGGCGAGAGCCCCCCCAGAGAGGGGAGCGGGTTGTTAACCTTAGTGGACCCGGTGAAACGCCTTATATTAAAATTGCCTATCATGCTCCAGCGGCAGATGACGACGATTTCCTCCCGATGGCCGTTCTGGGCAGCGTGCTTGCGGGGGCTTCCAGTTTTAATTTCTTCGCTGGAGGGATCTCCAATAAAACATCACGCCTTTATCGTGCCCTCGTTGATGGCGAAGTTGCCGCCTCTATTCAGGGAGGTCTGGCCGCATCCATTGACCCTTATCTCTATAACTTCCATATCACGGTGCGCCCAGACCGGACGCCGGAGCAGGCGCTTGCCGTGCTGGATCAGGAGATGGCCCGTATTCTCGAAGCGCCGATCGATGAAGATGAGTTATCAAAAGCGATAAAACAAGCGCGCGCTCTTTTTGCTTACAGCAGCGAAAGTATCACCAACCAGGGATTCTGGTTGGGTTTTTGCGAGATGTTTGCTGATGGTTCTTGGTACGAGAGCTATCTAGACCGCCTGGCAGAAGTGACCCCTAAGATGACGTGGGAAATCGCTCAAAAATATCTCGTTGACTCCAATCGCATCGTTGGATTCTACCGTCCGAATTCGAGCTGAAATCATGCCTAAAGAAACGACACTTCTACCACAGCTTGATCTTGCTGCCTTACCTGGGCCAGAAACCATCCACAGGGAAGAATTACCCAACGGTGTTGTTGTGCTCATCCGCGAGAATTTCTCCAGCCCTTCTGTTGTACTCTCCGGTTATCTTCCAGTCGGCGCGCTGGCGAACACAGCGGATACCGCTGGGCTGGCTTTCATGACAGCGACCGCCATGACCCGCGGCACACGAACTCGCTCCTTTCATCAGATTTTCGAATCCATAGAATCCATCGGCGCACACCTGTCGCTGTATGGCGGGACACACTCCACAGCTTTTCAGGGGAAGGCGCTTGCAGAAGATCTCGGTTTGCTGTTGGATCTCTTAGCTGATGTCCTGCAGAATCCATCCTTTCCGAAAGCGGAATTTGAACGACTGCGCGCCCAGCAGCTCACTGCGCTGGCGATTCGTGAACAGGATACCGGGGCACGGGCGCAAATGGCGTTTGACACATTGGTGTACCGCGACCACCCATACAGGTTGTCGGCGGGCGGTTACGTAGAGACCATCAGCGAATTGGACCACTCTGATTTACGAAGATTCCATCGCGAGTATTTTGACCCATCTGGTCTTGTGATAACAATCGTTGGTGGAGTCAAAGCGGAGATGGTTTTAGACCTCGTGGCTTCTACGCTCGGCCAGTGGAAAACGAAGCAGCGACAGAAGATGCCTGACCTGCCGAAACTGATACCATTGAAGAAATCCAGGAGAGTAGAAGTCCGACTCGAAGGAAAAGTACAAAGCGAACTGGTAATCGGAGCCGCTGGACCAAGTCGGCACGATGAAGAATACTTAGCGGCTGCGCTGGGGAATAGCATCCTCGGGCGTTTCGGACTCATGGGTAGAATTGGCGAGGCTGTGCGTGTCAACGCAGGATTAGCGTATTATGCGTACAGTGCGATCTCTGGCGGACCGGGCCCTGGTCCCTGGCAGGTGGTCGCCGGGGTAAACCCGAAAGACGAGAATCGAGCGATCGAGATTGTTCAGAAAGAGATCAAGCGTTTCACGTCTCGTCGTGTGAGCGAGGAAGAGCTTTTCGAGAACAAGGCTAATTTTATCGGCCGTCTTCCGATGCAACTCGAGTCAAATGAGGGGGTTGCAGGGAGGATCTCGCATATTGAACGTTATGGCTTAGGGTTAGATTACTATCAACGCTATCAAAAACTGGTCGCAGGAATAACTTGCGACCAAGTATTAGCTGCGGGAAAGCGCTATCTCGACCCTGACCGGCTTGCAGTCGCCATCGCTGGTCCGGATGGGGGTGATGTATGATGCTGATCTCCTCTGGCATAGACATTGTCGAGGTCGAGCGCATAGACCGCGCCATCATACGCCATGGTCAACGCTTCTTTCGGCGCTTGTATACATCCAATGAATTGGTTGATTCGGGTGGGCGTACACCGGCACTTGCAGCTCGCTTTGCAGCGAAGGAAGCGGTAGCGAAGGCGCTTGGCACCGGCATCGGCGATGTAAGTTGGAAAGAGATAGAGATTATCAAGGGACCACAAAAAGAGCCACTGCTTCATCTGTCTGGCCGTGCAGAAGAGATAGCCTGTGAATTAAAGATCACCGCCTGGTCGATTAGCTTGAGTCACACCCATGAGCACGCGGTTGCAGTCGCAATTGCGCTGCGGCAAGCCCCATAAGTTTTCATAACGGAGAATTATTAGGCGATGGATATCCAGGAGATTTCCGTTGGAAATCGCACTGAGGATACACAGCAAGTTACCCTTGAGCGAGTCGCTTCGAATCTAGGGAGTGGAACGCTCCAAGTGTATGCTACGCCAGCGATGGTCGCTTTCGTAGAACAGACATGCCGGAAGCTTGTGGAACCTCACTTGCCTGAGGGTATGACAACGGTGGGGATTGCCCTTACCGTACGCCATATCGCCCCAACCCCTCTGGGGAGAAAAGTCTCCATCCAGGCGGAAATTGTCCGGATCGAGAAAAACGTGATTTCATTCCAGACTGCGATATGGGATGAGATGGAAAAGATCGGTGAAGTGACCCATGAACGTGCAGTGATCGAGATAGATCGCTTCACCGCTCGCGTGCAGAAGAAATCCCTTTAACCGTACGAGTGCATGCGAGTGAATCCGATCATTTGATCAAGGTTCATGGTCTTCAATTGAAGGAGATTGAAACGCCATCACGCACTCCTCGATTCGACCCTCAACTTGATTGCTTGACTGGTCTGTATGTTGAACGAGTTATTGCGTTCTTTGACGAAGGTTCACGCCCATGATATACTCTCCTTCGCTCCCGCCTGATCATGAATCCGGGCGGGAATAATTCTGCCCAATGCGGGCAAATACGCACGCCTCAGGATTACGCCGGGCGTGCCGGTTGGCCAACTGGTTCCGGCGTAGAATAAATGAGGCGGAGGTTTAACGCATAGGAGGTTACCTCATGGCCGTCGTTAGTATGAAAGCCTTGCTTGAAACAGGGGTCCACTTCGGTCACCGAACTCGGAAGTGGAATCCACGGATGAAGTCATACATTTTCACTGAGCGAAACGGCATCCACATCATCGATCTTCAACAAACTTTGGAAGCGCTCGAAGAGGCCTACGCTGTCATTCGCGATATCGTCGCCGCAGGCGGCGGTATTCTCTTTGTTGGCACGAAGCGGCAAGCGCAAGAAACCATCGAATTGGAGGCTGTACGTTGTGGTATGCCCTATGTCAACTTGCGTTGGCTGGGGGGAACTCTTACGAATTGGATGACGATACGCAGCCGGATTGACGAACTCGAAGTGCTGGAGCGCCGCAGGGATGCGGGTGAATTAGGGCTTCTCACGAAGAAAGAAGCGCTAACTATTACGCGGCGTATTAACAAATTGGAAGCTCGACTGGGCGGAATTCGCGAGATGCGAACCGTTCCGAAGGGGCTTTTCGCTGTCGATGTCCGCCAGGAGAGCACCTCCATTCACGAAGCGAACTTACTAAACATCCCCGTTATCGCACTGGTCGACACAAATTCCGATCCGAGTGTCATTGACTATGTCATCCCTTCAAACGATGATGCGATCCGCGCCATAAAGCTGCTAACGTCCAAGATCGCCGATGCTGTTCTCGAAGGCAAGGCGATGCGCAAAGATGAAGAGGAAGAGCAAGTCGCCGATGCGGGTAAAGCCCTGTCCGTCGAAGGACACGAAATGAGCGATGAAGAGCTGCTGGGTGAAGCCACACTGGCGAAGATCCAAAGCGGCGCCTTCGGAGAAAAAGAAATGGGCGAAGAAGAACCCGAGAAGAAAGAGGGTTCCGAGGAACAGGATACCAACGAAGGACCGGAGACAACTGAGGAAGTTGAAACAGTTAAATCAGTTGAAGCAGATGAAGAACCTGAAGCGAAGGAAGAGCCTGAAACCACAGAAGAGTCGGAAGTGACGAAAGAACCTGAAACGGTGGAAGAGTCGGAAGTGACCGAAACGGCTGAAGAGCCTGAAGCAACTGAAAACGAGGACACTGGGGACGAGGAGAAAACAGAAGAATGAGCATCGCAGCGAGTGACGTAAAAGCTCTGCGTGAAAAGACAGGCGTCGGAGTTCTAGAATGTAAGAAAGCTCTAGAAGAGACCAGCGGCGATATGGAGAAGGCAATTGTCCTGTTGCGTGAAAAAGGATTGGCCGCTGCAAAGAAACGCGCTACTCGAGAAACTCGCAACGGGAGAATTGAGCAATACAGCCATGGGGAAGGCAGAGTGGGGGTAATGGTGGAGGTCAATTGTGAGACGGATTTTGTCGCGCGCACTGATGCCTTCCGTGAATTTGCCCACGAGATCTCTCTTCAGGTTGCGGCATCGTCGCCGCGATGGGTCCTTGAAGAAGATGTCCCTAAAGAAATCATCAAAGCGGAGCGGGAGATCGCACGTAAACGTGCTCTGGGTGAGGGAAAACCGGAAAAGGTAATTGAGCGGATCATAGAAGGCAGGCTAAATAAATTCCTCGATGAAAACTGCCTCCTACGTCAAGAATACATTCGGGATGATTCCAGGACCATCTCCGACTTATTAAATGATATTATCATGAGTACGGGTGAGAACATCACATTACGACGGTTTGAACGATGGGAAATCGGCGAGGAGCTAGCGTGATAAATCGGGCCAACAATTTGTTGGCCCGATTGCTTAAGGCGATAAATACCCAGGAATTTATGAGGGATAAAAATGACTGATCCTGTGTACAAACGAATCCTACTCAAGCTCGGCGGAGAAGCTCTGGCGGGAGAAGGCGGCATCGGTATTGATCCCCAAAAAGCGGAGGAGGTTGCTGCGCGCGTAGAAGACGTTCGCAAACTCGGTGTCCAAATCGCAATCGTCATTGGTGCGGGGAACCTCTGGCGCGGCTTAGAGGGGATCAAGCGGGGCATGGAACGGGCCACAGCTGACTACATGGGGATGCTCGGGACCGTGATGAACTCTCTGGCGCTCATGGATGCACTCGAACGTGGGGGATCGGTTACCCGGGTGATGTCGGCCATAGAAATGCGTGCCGTTGCGGAACCCTATATCCGCCGCCGCGCAATTCGCCACCTGGAGAAGGACCGGATCGTGATCCTCGGCGGAGGGACCGGAAATCCCTATTTCTCCACCGATACTGCAGCGGCACTGAGAGCGATGGAGATCGAAGCCGACATCGTGATCAAAGCCACGAAAGTCGACGGGGTCTATGATGCCGATCCGGAGAAAGAACCAGACGCAAAACGCTTTGACCACATCACCTATATCGACGCGCTCAGCCGGCGTTTAGAAGTCATGGACAGCACGGCGATCTCACTTTGCATGGACAACAATCTCCCAATCCTGGTTTTGGATATGTGGGAGTCCGACAGCCTCACGAAAGCTGTTTTAGGTGAGCCGGTTGGCACTGAAATCTCAGATACTTAAATTCCCAAAATGTGTCCGTGATCCCTGATACTTTTTTAGGGATGGCGAAGTGAGACAAGATTTGGGAAGATGGTTCTCTTTCCGGGCAATGGGCATGCACGCTCCTTGAGTTTCATGAAAGTTACCCCTTCACAAAAAAACCAAAATTGAGCTATCCTTATAGGGAACCCACACTTAAGGTAAATTTTTAAAAAAGGAGAGTATCTATGGTAAAGGATGCGCTCGCAGAGGCTCAAACCCGCATGAAAGGAGCGATCAGTTCCTTTGAGGAGGATATCGCCTCGATTCGAACAGGCCGCGCCTCTCCCGCTCTTGTTGATCGTCTATCTGTCGAGTATTACGGTAACCCAACGCCGTTAATGCAGCTCGCAACGATATCGGCACCTGAACCGCGACTTCTCACGATCCGTCCTTTCGACCCAGCCAGTATTAAAGATATTGAACGCGCGATTATGTCTTCCGATCTGGGTCTCAATCCCAACAATGATGGCAAGCTCATCCGCTTGAGCATCCCCCCGTTAACCGAAGAGCGCCGCCATGAACTCGTCCGTGTTGTTAAGAATCGAGGGGAGGAAGGCCGCGTCGCAATAAGAAATGTGCGCAGGGATACCCAGAATGACATGCGGGGGTTCGAGCGCGAGAAGGTGATTTCGGAGGATGATCTCAGGCGCGGGGAGGACGATCTCCAGAAGCTAACGGATCAACATATCGATCAGATCAATGAAATCGGGGAACGCAAAGAAACCGAGGTCCTCGAAGGTTGATTAAAACTTCGCATAACCTATGACAAACGAATCTGAAATTAAACTTCCAGCGAAAATCCCTGAGCATGTTGCCATCATCATGGACGGCAATGGTCGTTGGGCGCGCTCACGCGGATTGCCGCGCATGGCGGGTCACCGCGCTGGTGTTGATAACTTGCGTCGGATCATCGAAGCTGCAGTGGAATACGGGATCAAGTATCTTACGATCTACGCTTTCTCAACGGAGAACTGGAAACGCCCTCCGGCAGAGGTGAAGGGATTGATTAATATTCTCGAGGACGTCATCGATAGAGAGCTGAAATCGCTTAATGAAAATGGCGTTCAGTTGCGCCATATCGGCCGTCTTGAACAGCTGAAACCGGCGCTTCAAGATAAGGTCAAGCAAGCCATTAAAATGACAGAGAACAACACCCAGTTGATTCTCAACATCGCATGGAACTACGGTGGTCGCGACGAGATCGTTTGTGCCATTAAGAAGATGATCTCGGATGGTATTCAACCCGAGGAAATCACCGAATCCCTCGTCGGCCGGTACCTTTTCACTTCCGATTCCCCCGATCCAGATTTAATCATTCGGACGTCAGGCGAGATGCGTGTGAGCAATTTCCTCATCTGGCAAGGCGCTTACTCAGAATGGTATGCCACAACAACCTATTGGCCTGATTTCGATCCTGAAGAATTACTAAATGCGCTGCACGTCTACGCGCAGCGGGAACGTCGCTACGGGAGTGTCTCAGACAAGGAATCATCAAGGTAAATATGCTGCGTGAGCGAAGCGCAATTGCTCTCCTCCTCTTCCCACTTATTGTATGGGTTATCGCCGACGGCAGTTGGTTGTATGAAGCCAGCATCATGGGCATTCTGGCAATGGCTGCCTATGAATACGGCACCCTTTTTCGTGCTGGCGGTTACCGTCCGGCAATACCCTTATTAATCTTAGGCGTTATCGCGATTGTACTTATCCGCGCTAATTATGGATTCGAGGTCGACTATCTTCTTCTCGCCGGCATCGGTTTAATCGCGATGACCTGGCATGTGATCGACTTCGAGCGGGGAGCGCCTAAATCAGGAACGGATTTTGCCCTGACCCTCACCGGGATATTTTATGTCGGATGGATAGGAGCCTTCTTTATAACGATCCGCCATATGCCCGATGGCCTCTGGTGGTTCTTATTATCCCTGCTGTCGATTTGGATCGCAGATTCAGCAGCCCTCCTTTTTGGACGCCGGTTTGGTCGTCATCAGCTCGCCCCACGCGTGAGTCCAAAAAAAACTTGGGAGGGCTACGTCGCAGGTATTGGAATGGGGATTCTAGGCGGGGCGGGCTTGGCATTGCTGTGGAGAATTGGGGCTGGACCGCTCGCGGGTATCAACGCGATGTCCGGTGCTATCATCGGAGGGGTAGTCGGCACCGTTGCGCCGATTGGCGATCTCGGCATAAGTATGTTCAAACGTCAATTCGGCGAGAAGGATACAGGGGCACTACTCCCTGGCCATGGGGGAGCTCTGGATAGAATCGATACTTGGCTATGGTCATCCGTAATCGGTTACTTTCTTGCGATACTATTAACGAACGCAGGATGAGCCACAAACTCGGAGAGTATCTGAATGAGTAAAAAACCATCACACAATCTCGCGTTGGATCTCGTCCGCGTGACGGAGGCAGCAGCGCTCGCAGCCGGACGGTGGATGGGACGAGGGAAGAAAGAAGATGGGGACAAGGCGGCTGTGGATGCGATGCGCCTGGTGCTGAATTCTATCGATATTGACGGAGTAATCGTCATTGGCGAGGGTGAGAAGGATGAAGCCCCGATGCTTTTCAATGGTGAGAGACTCGGAACGGGGGATGGGCCAGCATTAGACATCGCAGTGGACCCGGTCGAAGGCACGCGTCTCCTCGCCCAAGGCAGACCGAATTCTATTGCGACCGTCGCCTTAGCTGAGAGCGGCTCAATGTTCAATCCAGGGCTGATTGTTTACATGCATAAAATAGCCGTCGGTTTGGCGGGGAAGGGGCATGTTGATATTGACGCTCCAGTCGAAGTGAATCTAAACGCGATCGCTCATGAAAAGGGTGCAGATGTGGACGACCTGACAGTTGTTATTCTAGACCGCCCGCGTCATGAGGAACTGATCCAACGCGTCCGCGAGACCGGTGCTCGAATCCGATTGATCACCGATGGTGATGTCGCGGGTGCTATGTTGGCCGCGCAACCCGACTCGGGCATCGATCTGCTGATTGGGATCGGCGGGACTCCCGAAGGTGTCCTTGCCGCCTGCGCATTGAAATGCATGGGCGGTGAGATCCAGGGGCGGTTGTATCCTAGAAACGAAGACGAAGCGAAAGCGGCGAAAGATCTGGGCTACGATTTGGATAAAATACTCAGGATCGATGACCTCGTCGCAACCGATGACATCTTCTTCGCCGTCACCGGAATCACCGACGGCGAGTTAGTGGATGGAGTGAAGTACTTCGGTGCCGGCGCGCGAACGCACAGCCTTGTCATGAGAGGGATAACCGGAACCGTACGTGAGATCACCGCAACCCACCGCTGGGACAAATTGATGGTGGTAAGCGAGATTCAGTATGATCGTATCGGGTGACCCTGCCGCGGACCGAAAGGGGTCATGGCGTACAAGAGAAGGCGCGAAGATAAACTGCCAGGATTCTAATTAGGTTAAAACCGCCATAAGCAAATTATCGAAGATTTTCGAAATGATTCGTTTTTAGCATTTTTGTGAAGGGCAGGAATAATTTGGGAGAGTGGCTTGTGAATGAGAACAGAGCCCTGCTTGCTTCCGTCCTTCCTGCGTGCTATAATGCCTGCGTTCAAGAAGATTTGTTGTCTCAGGACAGCACCCCCTTCAATCAACTCTGACAAGAATAACATTTGAGCTTTCCTCGAATATTTATCACTATATGTGATTACCTACTTATTAATCTCGAATACCAATCGATAAAAACAATAAACGAAATTTTCCATTGGGAGCATATTAATGAATATTGGGCAACTTGAAGGAATGACTCTGACCGACCTAAGGGATTTGTCGAAAGAGTATGATGTGAGCGGCGCCTCCCGCATGAAAAAAGAGGACTTGATTCTCAAGGTTATGCAGGCGGATGCGGAACGCAGAGGACTGGAACTGCGCGGGGGTGTGTTAGAGATCATGAACGAGGGGATGGGGTTTCTGCGCGCAGATCACTATCTTCCAGGTCGTAATGATATCTATGTCTCACAATCCCAGATGAGGCGCTTTAAATTGCGAACAGGGGATATGATCATTGGTCAAATCCGCCCTCCGAAAGATACTGAGAAATACTTCGGCTTGCTCCGAGTTGAATCGATAAATGGAATGGATCCGGAAGAAGCGAAAGACCGGCCCAGGTTCAACGACCTTACGCCGATCTTCCCCGTGGAACGGTTTGATCTCGAGACGGATCGATTCACGCTCGCGACGCGATTGATCAATTTAATCTCGCCTATTGGTAAAGGGCAGCGCGGGTTAATTGTTTCTCCACCAAAAGCAGGGAAAACGACGGTATTAAAACAAATCGCCAACGCGATTTCCTTGAAGTATCCTGAGGTTCACCTCATGGTTGCGCTCATTGGCGAGCGGCCGGAAGAAGTGACCGATATGGATCGTTCAGTCGATGCAGAAGTGATTGCATCCACGTTTGATGAACCGGTTACTTCACATGTCCGTGCGGCAGAAATGGTGCTGGAAAGAGCCAAACGTTTGGTGGAGTGCGGGAAGGATGTCGCCATTCTTCTCGATTCGATTACGCGCCTGACGAGAGCTTATAACCTGATGGTGACGCCCTCAGGTAGGACGCTCTCGGGTGGTATCGATCCTGCCGCCCTCTACCCGCCGAAGCGATTCTTCGGAGCGGCACGGAAAATTGAAGAGGGCGGATCGCTCACGATCATCGCCACAACTCTCGTGGACACGGGCTCACGCATGGATGATGTCGTATATGAGGAATTTAAGGGAACTGGGAATATGGAACTCCACCTCTCACGCAAGCTGCAAGAGAGACGAGTCTTCCCCGCTTTTGATATCGATCGTTCCTCGACTCGTCGTGAGGAATTACTGCTTGGGCCAGATCTCACGCGGCGTGTGTGGTTGATGCGGCGGATGTTCGCTCAAATGATTGAACCGCCGGTCGGACCTGGAATGGACATCACAACAGCCACCGAAGCGCTCTTGCACCGCATCGCACAAACTGAAAACAACATCGAATTTCTTGAATCACTCACCGAAGATCAATAACCAACACCGACCAAGAGACTGGCGACAACGTCTATGGACCGTCACGCCTTTCCTCTTTGGCGCGCTATGTGTGATCGCAGCCGGCTGGGCAATCGGGTTAAATATTCGCTCGCGTCTCCAGGCCGGCGATTCGCCGGTATTATTTGGCGAACGCGTCTCTTCTGGAGATCTCACAGATCTCTCCGCTCTCCCTGTTTACGAACCTGATGTTGAAACGAAGATGCTTTCCCGGGCGGCGAATCTGAACACGTCAAAGCCTAGTCGGTCACGCGTCGATGTGCTTCGGTACACAGTTCAGCCAGGCGATTCGGTTTTTGGGATTTCAGAGAAGTTTGGGATCGAACCGGAGACGTTGCTATGGGGCAATTTTGAAGTTCTGAATGACGACCCCCATCTCTTAAGACCTGGCCAGGAGTTGAATATTCTGCCGGTCGATGGGACATATTATAAATGGCAGGACGGGGATGATCTCGATCAGGTTGCTGGCTTCTTCAGTGTTGAGCCGCGGCAGATCATAGAATATCCGGGAAATCACATCAGCCTCGTCGATCCACAGATCATAGTCGGGACGTGGTTGATCGTGCCCGAAGGACGGCGAGCCTTTAAGCAGTGGTTTGTCCCGACAATCGCTCGTGGGCAGGCGGGCGTTGGCGCGGCATATGGACCCGGGGGCTGCATTGGAACTTACACTGGCGTTGTCGGAACCGGCGGCTTTATTTGGCCTGCGTCAAATCATTACGTCTCTGGCAATGATTATTGGTCCGGCCACTTGGCGATCGACATCGCCGCGGGGATGGGGGCGGGAATATGGGCTGCAGACGGTGGGGTCATCGTTTTCGCTGGGTGGTCGACGGTTGGTTATGGCAATATGGTAATGATTGATCATGGAAACGGTTGGCAAACCGTTTATGCCCACTTGAGTCAGGTTAATGTGGGCTGTGGGCAGAGTGTGAACCAGGGGCAAAGCATCGGGCTGGCTGGTTCCACTGGCAATTCGACTGGACCACACCTGCATTTTGAAACCCGTTTTCAGGATGGATTTGTTAATCCGTGGTATGTTCTTCCTTAGGATGTATATAGTCGTTTCTTGACGGTCTGCAGCGCGCTTGATATGATGCGCGGCGTGGGATCAGTGGAAGGCGGAAAGATTGCAGGAAAAGGTGACGAACACGCGTGATAAGGGCCCGCTCCCGATTCGAGCATGGAAGCGCATCGAGTTGTGGGGCAAAATCTGCGTGGTTACGTTGCGTGACCCCATTCTGCGTTTCACTGGTCATCTAGCCCTTCTGACCCTCATAGCGTTAGGGGTGTGGGCTGCCCGTCTTGGTTGGGACACGCTGCCATTGGACGCAAATGCCGGTATGGCGGAAGAAAACGAAAGCGCTATGCTGGCAGCACCAAAAGTTATTAGGCTCGGGATTGCCGATCTTCCTCCATACGCAGGTGACTCAACGCAATGGGCAGGTGTCGGCCGCGCGGTGGACATCCATACGGTTTTCCCTGAACGTCCACGGCTTGAAATGATTACATACCAGGTTCAGGAAGGGGACAGCCTCTTCGGGATTGCCGACAAATACAGCCTGAAGCCTGAAACGATCTTATGGGGCAACTTCGACGTGCTCCAGGGTGATCCCCACCGGCTCAAACCCGGGCAGGAACTCAACATCTCCCCAGTGGATGGAACGCTGTATGAATGGCATGAGGGGGATGGCTTGAGTGGGGTTGCACGGTTCTTCGGTGTCGAGCCAAGCGAGATTATCCAATGGCCGACGAACCATATCGATCCCAACATGGATCCTGAGAACCCAGATATCGAAGCGGGTACGGTGCTGATTATCCCCGGCGGTCGTCGCGAATTGGTCTCCTGGAGCGCACCGCGCATCTCGCGCAGCAATCCCGCCGTGGCAAAGGTCCTTGGACCAGGTGCATGCGGCTCGATCTATGATGGTGTTGTCGGCAGTGGGGCATTCATATTCCCAACGCCATCGCACTTTGTCTCCGGCTTCGATTACAGCTCCATCCATCCGGCGATCGATCTCGCCGGCAGCACAGGGCACGCTATCTTCGCATCGGATTCGGGTGTTGTGGTCTATGCGGGTTGGAATGACTGGGGATACGGCTACGTGATTGTCCTGGATCATGGTAACGGGTGGCAAACGCTGTATGCTCACCTCAGCGCAGTTAATGTGGTTTGTGGTCAATCCGTCTATCAGGGGGATGTGATCGGCGCTATGGGCGCAACCGGTAATTCTTCGGGACCACACTTGCATTTCGAGATCATGCACGATGATTATGGCAAGGTAAACCCTCACAATTTCCTGCAGTAAGGCGAAGGGGTTAAGGGATCTCTTCTCGTTTATGGTCGTGCGCACTTCGGTGTGCACTTTTCTATTAACTGACCTAGCTACCGAGGTCTATACTTGACTCAGCATGATCGTACCCACACTTGGTAAAGCCCAGGTTGAGCGTATTCTCGCTTTGATCTACAATGGGTGCTACCTATTATGTGGAAGAGAACCGGACGCCACAATCATCGATATGCGTGAATTGTATTTTACCGATTTGAACTTCTTGAGGAGTGCCCAGAGGCCCCATTGGGGATTGTAAATTACGTTTATTGAGTCCCGCGGATATTTTATGATGGGTACTCCAGCGTCGATATTTTCAGACTGACCGGACTGGCCTCAGAGAACTAACTACATTCCATAGGGAGCTGCGTATGAAACTACTTGATGAAGGAATCGGGAAGCTAATTCAACCAGTCGATCTTGATGCTTTCCGAAAATCGAATCGGAGTAAACCGAAACAATTGATTGATAAGCGGATGAGTGAAGCGGAAGCGGTTGAACGCTTCATTCATGACGGCGACTTTATTGGCACAGAACTTTATGGAACAGTCCGCTGTCCTATGTCTCTGGTGAACGAGATCATTCGCCAGGGTGTAAAAGATCTGCGCATGGTCGGGCAGGGCGTGACGGAGCTCGATATCCTCCTGGCTGCAAAACTGGTGAAGGCGTTGGATATTACCTACATCGGGCTGGAGGTCTATGGGGTCTCGAGTGCCTTGCGACGCGAAGTAGAGAGCGGGCGGGTTGAGACCTGTGTCGAGTGGAGTAACGGTGCACTTGTGTCGCGATTTAAAGCGGCCGCGATGGGGGTGCCCTTTCTCCCCACACGGTCGATGCTGGGGACGGATACTTATAAGTACAGCGCGGCAGTAACGGTGGAGTGCCCGTTTACGGGCGACACGATCTGCCTCGTACCAGCGCTTATTCTGGATGTGGGGTTGATCCACGTCCACCGTGCCGACAAGTATGGGAATGCCCAGATTGATGGCATCAGCGGTTTTGCCACGGAGATGGCGCGGGCTTCCAAGCGCTTGATCGTCAGCACTGAAGAAATCATCCCAAGCGACGAGATTCGGAAAAACCCTGACGAAACGGTCATCCCTTATTTCCTCGTGGATGCTGTTGTCGAAGCTCCCTTTGGCTCCCACCCGGGTGAGATGTGCTATGTGTATGAACGCGATGAACCTCAAATTAAAGAATGGGTCGAAGGATCGAAAACTGAGGAGGGCGCCCAAAAGTACCTTGACAAGTACATTCATGGCGTCAACGATCATCAGGGGTATTTAGACATGATCGGCAAGGATAGGCTGGAGCATCTCCAGGCGATGGTACCGGGGAGGTCATGATGGCTGAGAATGGTTACAATCCAGCGGAACTTTTAATTTGCACCGCTTCGCGGCTGGTGCCGGATAACACGACGGCATTCATCGGGACAGGGATCCCCATGTTAGCGGCTTCGTTGGCGCAGAAGATGCACGCGCCTAATCTGGTTGCGTTCTTTGAATTCGGTGGTGTAGGCGCTATTTTGGATGATCTACCTATTGCAGTCGGTGAGCGCCGCTCGTTTCATAGGGCTGTAGCTGCAACGGGGCTCGCAGAAATGGTGGAGACTGCCCAGAGAGGGTTCATTGAATACGGTTTTATCGGGGGTGCACAAATTGACCCTTATGGCAACCTCAACAGCACTGTGATCGGCGACCATGACCATCCAAAAGTAAGACTGCCCGGCAGTGGTGGTGGAAACGATGTCGGCTCCCACTGCTGGCGGACGATTGCCATAATGCCACATGACCAGCGCAGATTCGTTGAAAAGGTAGATTTCATCACCACGCCGGGATATCTCTCCGGCCCTGGGGCGCGAGAAGCGGCTGGTCTGCCGAGAGACACGGGCCCTTATAGGGTGGTCACATCGTTGGCAGTTACGGGTTTCCATCCAGAGAGCAAGCGCATGATGCTTCTCGCGACTCAACCGGGGGTTAAAATTGACGACGTTATTGAGAACACCGGGTTTGAGCTGCTAATGGCTGATGAGATCGAAGAGTATCTGCCCCCAACGGATGAGGAGTTGAGAATCCTGCGCGAGGACGTTGATAAAGACAAGCTCTATATCTGAAACATGGAAAAGAAGGGGGCTGTCCCTAAAGTAGCTTTGGGCAGCCCCCTGTACGAATTTATCGTAGGGCCGGCCTGTGTGTCGGCCCGATCTATATCGTTTTCATGATCTGTAGGGGCACGGCACTGCCGTGCCCCTACGCATACGTCAGCTCAAGGAGAATTGAAAATCAGGCGCACACATGGGTGTGGCTCTACAGCCATACCAAAGGTGGGTGCTGTGCATTCCTGCGACTTATTCTTTCACAGCTTGGATCTTGAATATCGGCACCGAAACAAAGGGGTGCAGCTGGTTGATCGCCTGCAGGATGTTTTTAAGCACGGTTGGGCGTGTGTATTTATCGGCAAAAGCGGGGGAAAGGATGCGGGCTTGTTTGATGGCGAAAACCTGGTGGCCCAATTCGCGGTAATAATCTTTACGAGCCGCAAGGTCTTGGCTGATGCCGATTGGGAAAGTGAAATCCTCTATCTCTGCGGCCGATTCGATTTTGAATCCAGCCTGGACGAATGAGTCGACAGCCATCAGGGCTTTAAGGCCAAAACCGGTCTGCCCATGGACGCCCTCGCGCGGCGGCAGGCCAATTGCCTCGATCAACTCGATCAAACCCTGGATGCGGGAGGCATGGCGTCCTGTGTGCTCTGCCGGAAGGTTTTCCAGGTAGCGTTCCAGCGGCAGATCCCAGTCTTCTGAGTGGTCGTCTAGCTGGGTGAATTCATGGCTGCAGATGATCAAGCATCCGCCTGGACGTAAGATCGAAAAGATCTGATCCAGCATGCCGTCGACGTCAATGTGATCCCCCTCTTCGGTTGGGAACTGGAAAACCATCCGGGCGACGAATAGGTCGACCGAGCTGGGGGCTAGCGCCTGGCTGATCAAGCGGGCAGGAAGATTGGGGATGAAGCGGAAGCCATATTTTCCGGTCAGGCTGACAGGCGAGGGAACGTCGTCGGGCGAGGTGGCGATTAACGATTGTGGGTTGTGGGAATAAATGTACTCGCTAAGGTCCCCTAACCCACTGCTGAAATCGACGACGTCTTTGCCGGAGATTTGGTCAGTGGATACCAGATCCTCTACCAGGTAGTAGACCAGGTAGCGAACAATCTCCCAATTTCGTTGCAGTTCCCAAGAAGTCATCGGATTAGTATACAACACCCGGGTCTTGGCATGAGTGAGGGATCAGCTAAATGCCGTTTTGGATCGGATCGGATGAATATCAATAAAAAATAACAGCAGCTATTGGTTTCATTGGAAACTGACGGTTAATGGAAGATGTTCCGTATTCAGCTATGCTCGTAAACGGGTGCGGAAAATTGAGCTTGCATTAGATTGCTTGGGGGAGTAATTAATGAGAAACGAAAGGTCGCTTTCACCAGAAAGCGACCCTTTCAGCGCCCCCGACAGGACTCGAACCTGTGGCCCCTTACTCCGCAAGCAAGTGCTCTAATCCACTGAGCTACGAGGGCATGGGTATTCAATTGTCAGGCAGCTTAGCGGGGAGGGTGGGATTCGAACCCACGGTAGAGGTTAAAGCCCCTACAAGCGCTTAGCAGGCGCCCCCGTTCAGCCACTCCGGCACCTCCCCTGATGAATTGATTATCAAGGCGGAGGGAGAGGGATTCGAACCCCCGGTGGGCGTAAACCCACAGCGGTTTTCAAGACCGCCGCCTTCGTCCACTCGGCCATCCCTCCGAGGTCCGTACGACCCCCTCCTGAACGAAAGCATTCTACCATGGCGTCTGGGGCGAGTCAAAGAAACAGGTTGTTAAAGGTTAGAAACAAAGAAAAGAAATGTAGATAACTCGAATTATCGGGAGTCAACAGGCTCTGCCTGCGGCCGGGAACTACGCTTCCGCACTCCACAAGTTCAGGATGATTCTTTTCCCCAGACCTGGTATAGCCCGAGGCGACCGCCTTCGCCATCGGAATGGTAGGTATTAAGGACGGTGAAACCTGTCTCTCCGGCGATGGCCTCCAACTCGGGAGGCGTAAAGTGGTGAATATAGCGCAGGCCATAGCCGCCGCGACGCCAATCCAGAAGATAATCACCCGCGTCGACGTCTTCAGCAGACAGATCGACGGTCTCCCAGGGTTGGATGCGCGCCCGGAGACGGTCGCTGGCTAGGAAATTCCAGTTGGAATGGATCCACTGACCGCCATCGTTGAGAAGTCGATGTACTTGTAGGGCGAGGCGTTTCCTGAGTGCAGCGCCCGGCAGGTGGTGCAGCACGGCGAAGGAAAGGACCCGGTCGATGCGATCTCTGAGCGGGATAGCAAGTTCTGTCTCAAGTATTTCAGACCAGGCAGGGTCAGCTAGGTCCAAAATATGGAAGGAAACGCGTGGATCCTGAGTCTTTCCGCGGGCTATTTCCATAAGGAGGGGGCTCGAATCAATCCCGATATAACGTCCCGCTGGATCGCGGCTGAGCCATTCCAGCGCAAGTTCGCCGTTACCGCAGCCGAGATCCAGGACCCAGGCCTCCGCTGGAAGGTTCTCTAGCGCTTGGAGAACGCCGGGCTGTAAGCGTTCTCGTGTCTCAGAGAAGTGATCGGCGAAGGTTTGGTAGAATTCACTATTGAGTTGAAGGAGTCTGGTTATAACATCATCTCTCATACCTTGGATTATACGCTGATGGACCCTCAAAAAGCGTGGCAGGATGCCCGCAACTACACATCCGAACAGGTTGAACTCGCCAGGCGAATCCTGGACGAGATGCGCGCCGGTGTTTCGGTTAATAAGGCGGTTCGCCATCACCCCTTATCAGCCGGAGGCTACATTGGGAAGCATGTGCTCATTCACACCTATCGGGACCTGACGGGTTCCGGTACGTGGCCGTTCGAGCAGGAGATGATCCAGCGTCTACGCATGAAACCGATGCGGACGTTATCTGGCGTCACAACGGTAACGGTTCTCACGAAACCTTATCCGTGTCCAGGAAACTGCATCTTCTGCCCAACGGAAGAGGGCATGCCAAAATCCTATCTTTCGGATGAACCTGGCGCGATGCGCGCGCTCCATCATGCCTTCGAGCCCTTCGAACAGACAATCGCTAGAATTGAGGCGCTGGAAGCAATCGGTCACCCAACGGAGAAAATTGAACTCCTGATCCTCGGTGCGACCTGGAGTGCGTATCGTTATGACTATCAGAAGTGGTTCATCCAGCGCTGTCTGGATGCCATGAATGGCTCCGACTCCCTGGATCTGCATGAGGCGCAGCAAGCCAATGAAGGAGCAGTTCATAAGAACGTCGGTCTGGTGGTTGAAACCCGTCCAGACCTTATCAACCATCGAGAGATCGCTCGACTGCGCGACCTAGGAGTGACCAAGGTGCAGATGGGGGTCCAAAGCCTCGACGATGAGATATTGACGCTGAACGAACGCGGGCATACGGTTGCTCAATCCCGAGAGGCCATGGGGCTATTGCGTGCCGCGGGCTTCAAAATCGTGCTGCACTGGATGCCAAATCTGCTGGGTGCGACCCTTGAATCAGATCGCCGTGATTTCACGTGTTTATGGGATGATCTGGATTTCCGGCCTGATGAAATCAAGATCTATCCTTGCCAGTTGTTAGAGAACACCGAACTTTATAAATTCTGGGAGCGGGGGGAATACATACCCTATACGACCGAGGAATTGATTGAACTCATCGCAGATCTGAAAACCTGCATCCCCCGCTATTGTCGTGTCAATCGCATCATTCGCGACATCCCCTCGACGCATATAGTCGAAGGGAATAAGCGGACCAGTCTGCGCCAGGATGTCCAGCAGGAGTTGAAACGACGCGAGTCTCACTGTTCGTGCATCCGCTGCCGCGAGGTACGAGGCAAGGCAATTGACCCTGCAAGCCTTGATTTTTCTCAATCTACATACCAGGCTGGCGGTGCGCAGGAACATTTTCTCTCATTTTCAACGCCAGAGGATGAGCTAGCAGGCTATCTACGCCTCTCTCTTCCCGGGCCCGAGTCGCCGGATACAGGGCTGGCGGATCTAGAGGGTGCGGCGATCGTTCGCGAGGTGCACGTATACGGGCAATCACTGGAAGTGGGCACCACGAAGAAAGGTGCAGCCCAGCACGCTGGTTTAGGTTCGGATCTCATGAAGGAAGCGGAAGTAGTTGCTGTTCAGGCTGGTTATCAACGGGTCGCGGTGATCGCTGCGCTGGGAACCCGCGGCTACTACCGAAAGTTGGGGTATACCCTCGGCGAGACGTATATGCTAAAGGATGTTTGAATTCACTCCTTCAATCTCGTCACTGTAACCATGGTGCCGTCCTCAATGCTGGTCAGCTGTTCAGATCCTTCTTCAACCTGCTCAAAGGGGTTCACATCTGAATAAGCGCGCGGTTCGTCACCCAAGCTGACCGGAGTGGGGCCGAAGAAGATGCAAAAAGCATGGCCCTGAGGCCAATAAGCCAATTCTCCCACCACCATCTCCTGTCGGGCATCTGAGGCAGCGGCAAGTTCCACCGGGATCTCAAAATAGATTTCATCGCCCCAGCGGGTCCCATTAAACTTAAAAGGTAGCGCTTCCCAGATTCGATCCGCGGTTTCTGTCCCATTCAGCGTGGCGCTGAGAGTAATTTCGCCAACCAGGATATTGATCCTACGAGTTCCCATTGTCTTCTTCCTCCGAATTGACTGATTGAAAGAGCCCCTGTGAAGTTCCCTCGCATTGAAAGAGCGGCCCTACTTCTAGCTTAAGTCTCTCCTGACCGTCACACAGCGCTGATGTTGTGCGGAAAGCGACCAGGTGCCCATCGCAATTGCAATCAGAGCTGCCGAAACCGAGGGGAAATACCATCCCGGTTTTCCCGAGGATTTCAGCCCAAGAACATTCATGGCGATTATTCCCGAACCCCCACCAGATTTCAATGAGCGTGCTCTTCCTGAGCAGGTAATCGATGTGCCAATGCAGTTTTGAGGAGCCTCTTAGTTGGAGATGCCGCCCGACACGGGCGCGCAATCCGCCAGGACCGAGGGCGCTTCCCAGATAGACGTAATAGCCGGGTAGAAACTGCTGAGCGCCCAATTTACCAATGGAGATCGTCGCCGTCTTCTCAAGCAGGACTACCAACGCGTATGTCCCAGGAGATGTCGTGCGCATTATCCGCGGATGCGGGTGGCTGCTTCCCTCCGGGCTCATGCTAGTTAATGGCATTGTCAGGGGATTCAGAAGGCTTATCGACGCGGGATTGGGATTGAGGAATACCGTCATTCCGGTGTATCGTGAGCAGAGCGAAGCCGAAAAAATCATTGTCCTTGCTGGTCAAATCCATAGAGAATATCTTCATTTGAATGCTGCCCTGTATTTATCGATGGGTCTTTGCCAGTATAACATTCACAAATCAGAGGGACCTCGCTGCGCCTGCAATAAACGATCGATATGAGTTGAATAGATGGGCGGGTTATAATCCTCGGAACGCAAATATAAAAGGACTGAAGGCGAATTATTTATGGGATTTCATGGCGGAAGCTGGGGCGCATTCCTCAGGTACGATGAGCAAGAGCAGCCCCAATTGTCTTGGCGTTTGCTACGCAGGGTGGCGGAATATGCGCGGCCCTATTGGTTAAAGTTGGTCATCGTGTTAATCACGATGGTCGGCATCTCGTTGATCAGCTTGATCCCACCATTGCTGATCCGAGATTTTATCGATCAGGCGATACCAGCCCGGGATACAGAGCGGTTGAATTTGCTTGCTCTGGGCATGGTTGCTGTCCCCCTGATCAACGGCTTGTTGGGTGTAGCCCAGCGCTATATGAGCTCCTTCGTTGGGGAGGGGATCATCCTGGATTTGCGCAGCGCTCTCTACGCTCACCTGCAGCGTATGGGTTTGCGTTTTTACACAAACACACAAGTCGGCGAGATGATGTCGCGCTTGAACAACGATGTCATCGGCGCGCAGCGGGCGGTGACGGGAACTCTTGTTACACTGCTGAGTAACACCTTCGCAATCGTGAGCACACTCATCATCATGGTTTCTATGGAGTGGCGTTTGACTCTCTTGGGGGTCGCGATCTTGCCATTATTCGTCATCCCCGCGCGCCGGGTGGGCACCGTCCTGCGCGGCATCGCCCGCCGCTCGATGGAAATCAACGCCAGAATGAACGCGATGATGAACGAGACTCTAAATATCAGTGGTGCGATTCTGGTGAAGATCTTTGGCCGCTACCGCTCTGAAGTTGATAGCTTTAGGGAACATGCGGAAGAGGTCCGGGACATCGGCGTTCGGCAAGCCGTAATCGGGCGATGGTTCTTCCTATCCTTAGGTCTGGCAAGCGCAATTGGCAGCGCACTTGTGTTCTTGGTTGGTGGTCACCTTGTACTCCAAGGGGCTTTCACAATTGGGACGATTGTCGCGTTCTCCACATACCTTGGACGACTTTATGGTCCTTTGACCGCAATGACAAATGCGCGCGTGGACCTCGCCACATCGATGGTGAGCTTTGAGCGTGTATTTGAAGTCCTCGATCTCCCCATAGAGATCCGTGAGCGTCCTGATGCTGTCGATCTCATTGACCCGCAAGGACAGGTAAGTTTTAATGAAGTTTGCTTCAGTTATGAGCACAAGGACGGCGCGTCCGTCGGACTTGAAGAACAATTCCGTTTCGCCAGACGCAGTCATTCGACGTACGTCCCGCCGAAGGTTAAAAGTGAACCCAGTGATGGGAAGGACAAGCAAGAGCTGCGGGAAACGCGTTGGGCAGTGCAGGATGTGAGTTTCGAAATTCTACCGGGGTCGATGGTAGCCCTTGTGGGTCCGAGCGGAGCCGGTAAAACTACGATCACGTACCTTCTGCCGCGCTTGTTTGACCCAACGAGCGGACGAGTGATGATCGATGGTTATGATTTACGCGATCTTACATTGGATACGATTGCAAAGCACATCGGCATGGTTACGCAAGAGACCTATCTCTTTCACACAACGATTCAAGATAACCTGCGCTACGCGAAGGCCGACGCTACACAGAAAGAGTTGGAGTTAGCCTGCCGGGCGGCGAATATTCACGATTTCATCAGTTCTTTAGCGGAGGGGTATGGCACGGTTGTTGGCGAGCGTGGGTACCGCCTTTCAGGAGGCGAGAAGCAGCGGGTGGCGATCGCGCGTGTTTTGCTCAAGAACCCTAAAATTCTGATCCTCGATGAGGCGACGAGTCACTTGGATTCCCTGTCTGAGGCGCTCATCAAAGATGCAATGCAAGTGGTGCGGAGGGGGCGGACCTCGCTCGTCATTGCGCATCGTTTAAGTACGGTGATCAATGCTGATTTAATCCTGGTAATGGATAAGGGTCGATTAGTGGAGAGCGGCAGGCACGAGGATTTGCTCGAGCAAGATGGTATGTACGCGGATCTCTACCAGACACAGTTCTTCCCTGAAGGTAGCCCAAGTTAGACGTATAGATCGGAAACCACAAAGTTCCCTGATGCACCAATAATAGAGCTATTCTATGGCTGGAAGAAACCAGACGGTTGGCTGCCGGGCCAACCCATTCTTACTGCAAGGGGATCCCAGGCGTAAGATAGCGATAAGGCAAGAATCGGTTTCTGGAAAGAAGAAACTTTGCCAGCCCTTTTGCGTATATCAGGGTAGAGCACTTATCTAAGACGGGTATGCATGGCGGAATATCAACGAAGCAATGAAGAGGACCTGTGGATCGATCGAGCTACTCAGGGCGATGACGATGCTTTCGCCCAGATTGTCGATAACTACCAGGGCCCAGTATACAACCTGTGCTACCGCATGCTGGGAAATAAAGAAGAGGCAGAGGATGCAGCCCAGGAAACATTCCTGCGAGCCTACCGAAACCTCAAGCGGTATGACCCGAAAAGGAAGTTTGCTACATGGCTGCTGTCGATCGCATCGCACTATTGTATCGACCGCTTGAGGCGCAGGAGGCTGAAGTTGATCTCGCTGGAGGATCTTCTCCCCAGGAGAGACAGAGCAGCATCCACGCCCGGTGCTGAGGCAAACTATCTGCAGCTAGAACACGCAGAGGAAATCCGAAGCATGCTTGACGGGATTGGGGAAAAGGATCGAGCTGCTGTGATCCTGCGTTACTGGTACGACTTTTCTTATGAGGAGATTGCGGAGAGCTTGTCGCTCTCGTTATCAGCAGTGAAGAGTCGGTTACACCGAACACGTCGAGACATGGCGGATCGGTGGTCTATTCAGAACAAGGCGTTCGTCAATGGAGGCAGGCAAGATGAAGCATCCGCAGTTTGAAGCGCTGTTGTTTGAGATGGATCAACTGGGGCGTGAGGACCGGATGGTCTTGGATGCCCATTTGCAGGAGTGTGAGCATTGCAATGCGGTGGCTACGTCCTGGAATGACCTGGAAGGGCAAATGCGTTCAGCGCAACTGATGGAACCAGCGACGGGTTTTACCGATCGTTTCCGTGAGCGGCTCGTCGTTTACAAGCGGCGAAAGCAAGATCGGCTCACATTAGCTGTGATCCTGGCTATCTTGATCAGCTTGATCATCGTAACGGTGTTTTTCGGTGCTGAATTGTTGACCTTCGTTCCCTCAGCTATCAGTTTCTTGTTGAAGTCTATCAATGGCTTGGTGCGACTCGGTGGCCTGCTCACGATCCTGCGGGATTTCGCCCTGGTCCTAATTGAAGGGATCACTCAAAGCCTGCCTGCAGGTCTTTTGCTCGCTATCTCAACCGCGACCAGCGGACTTGCATTGGTCTGGGTATTTTCAATTTACCGATTCGGTTTTAACACTATTCGAAGGGAGTAAGTGATATGAAACGGTTTATTTTTACAAGTCTGGTCATCATCATCGCTTTGGCTATCCCCGTCACCGCTTTTGCGGGTGGTTTCGAGGATGGACGGGTGGTGTTTGGGACCAATTATGTCCTTGAGAGTGGGGAAGTCCTCGACGGCGATCTAGCGGTCATCGGGGGTTCGGTCACACTCGAGGAAGGATCGCTCGTCACAGGTTCCGTCTTTCTCGTCGGTGGATCTGTTTTCGCTGCAGGTGAGATCGAAGGTGACCTGGCGGTCGTGGGCGGAAATATCAGCTTCGGCTCGAATGCAGTCGTCGGTGGTGATCTCGTCACCTTCGGTGGTTCTGTGAATCGCGGCACAGCTCAGATAGAGGGAGATATTGTCGACGCCGAAGCGCTTAATTTCCCAATGGATTTCCGTTTCGCCAACTGGGGGGGGGATTCCTTCGGGAGAATATCATCCTACCGGTATTCGTTCGTCGGAAACATCCTCGCATACCTCTTCAAGAGCCTGATGCTTGCAGCGTTGGCGGTATTAGTCATGATGTTCCTGCCCAAGAACACGCAATTGATTGCGGATACTGCCGTATCCCAACCTGTGCTCGCCGGGGCGTTAGGATTACTGACAGCCTTCGTTGCACCGATCCTCTTTATCCTTCTGCTGATCACGATTTGTTTTTCAGTAGTTGGCATTCTAGGAGCGGTGGTTCTGCTTGCTGCCTGGGTGTTGGGAATGATTGCGATGGGATTGGAAGTTGGCAACCGTCTCTCCAAGGCGACGAATCAGGAGTTTCAACCGGTCCTCGCCGCGGGGCTGGGCACGTTGATCTTAAGTCTTGTGGTTTTTGGGATCGGTCTCATCCCCTGCATCGGGTGGGTGGCACCCTTCCTGGTGGGGATCATCGGCACGGGGGCGGTCTTAATGACCCGCTTCGGGAGACAGGAATATGGGGTCGAATCCCCTCCTGAAGTGAAACCGAAACTGCCCGCGAAGAAGATAAGCACAACTGCGAAAAAGACCAGTTCGACTGCTAAGAAGGCCAGTTCAACTGCCAAGAAGACCAGTTCGACGGCCAAGAAGACCAGTTCGACGGCCAAGAAAAAGTAGAACACAGGGTCACTGCGTCTAACTGAGAAAACAAAAGAGGCTGTCTCATAAGGGACGGCCTCTTTACTTTTCAATGGACATAGCAAGTGTTATGGAGGAGCTATGTTTACGTACGCTCGGGTTGTTTTATCTCCCCTAATCACTCAATCTCCAGGCGGACAGCGTGGAAATCGCCAACTGAAAAACGACCTGCCTCACTGGTGATATCCTGGCTGTCGACGGAACATCGTTTAACTTGAGCGCCATGGATAGACAGCCATACGCGAGAGTGGTTTTCGTAGGTTCCCTCAACCTCACGCAGCAGTTCAAATGATTTGTTCTCAGTATTAAGCGAGAATCGGTCCACACGCCAGGGACCATAGCCGTCCCCCCCATCACTGTAAAGTAAACTGGTGTAGTTTCCTTGAACAGGGAGGTAAAGGTGAAGGGTCAGATCTTCTCCCTCTTGCATCGGCAATATCGCGCCAGCTCGTATGAAAACAGGAATCTGCTCTAAGGATACATCGATCGGGACCTCACCTGGTCCCTCATAAGGTTGGTCGTCCCAGAAGTTGTACCAGAGGCCGCGAGGAAACATCACCATGCGTTGCTCCACCCCTGGCTCCAATACCGGTGCTATAAGCAAGTCATCGCCTAGGAGGAACTGATCCTGGATATCCCAGGAGGAGGGTTCCCCCGGGCTTAACCAGAAGAGCGGTCGCAGGAAGGGCAGTCCGGATTTTGCGCTCTCCCACGCCAACGTATAGAAATATGGCAGGAGGCGATAGCGAAGGTGTAGGGTGGCGCGCACGATCTGAAGCGTCGAATCATCGAAGGCCCAGGGCTCGCGGCGCGGTGTGACGTGGTCAGAATGGGTCCTGAAGAAAGGCGTGAAGGCGGCCATCTGGAACCAACGGAGGTAAAGCTCTGAACTCGGATCTCCACTGAAACCGCCAATATCGCTGCCTGTGTAGGGAATCCCTGAGAGACCCAAGCCCAGCATTATGGCGATGGTCTGCCGCAGTGCTCCCCACGAACTTTCCACATCCCCGGTCCAATTCCATGCGTATCGCTGCATGCCGACCCATCCTGAACGAGAGAGAAGGAAGGGTCTTTTGTCGGGTCGGTATTGCTGTAATGCTTTGTGCCCGGCCTTGTTCATCAATAAGCCGTAAAGATTGTGCGCCTGACGGTGGTCGCCAGTCTGACCTTCGAGCGTATGCAGAGTGGTGAGGGGAAGGGTTTTACCACCCCAGGCGGCGAATGCAGCTGGTTCGTTCATATCGTGCCAAATACCAGCGATCCCCTCTTCGAGAAGACGTGGGTATAGGTCTATCCACCACTGGCGCGCCTTTGAATCTGTGAAATCGGGGAAGTGCACCCAGCCTGGCCATACTAAGCTTCGAAGCAATTGCCCGGAGGGAAGTTTGCAGAAAGCATTTTCCTGAACCCCGCTATTATAAATTGGGTTGTTACGATCGATCTTAACTCCTGGATCTATGATGGCTACGAGTCGTATTTCTTCCTCCAGCAGCTCAGTCGCGAGCCGCTTTAATTCCGGGAAGCGATCCCGGTCGACAGTGAAGACGCGATACCCTTCCATATAGTCGATGTCGAGGTGGATAGCGCTGATTGGGAGATCGTGGTGAGCGAAGTTTGTAGATAGTTCCCGGATTTCCGCTTCAGTTTTATATCCCCAACGGGATTGGTGGTATCCGAGCGCCCAGAGCGGGGGGAGTGGTGGCTTTCCCGTCAGATCAGTGAAGCGATTGAGAACTTTATCGGGAGGTCCTGGAATGAAATAATAACGGAGCATACCGCTCTCGAAGTGCGCTTCTGCATGCTCGTTGAAAGAGATGAATCCATCGAAAGAATTTTCATAAAAAACCAGGTAGCTGCCCTCACAATGGAGGCACAGGTACACTGGAGCACAAAGGTAGAGTGGATCGTGGCCGGATTTATAGCTGCCACCCGGGTCCTGGTTCCATAGGCGGTAGCTGCCGCCGCGCAAGTTTAAGCCTGCGGCTCGCTCCCCCAGGCCGTAGAGTCCGGCTTGTTCAGGTATTCTTGCTCTATGTGTCCAGGCTTCGCCGACTAGAGTGGGGGATTCTTCTTCGCGTAGGACATTACCTCCCGGGTTAATAAAGGTGAGGTTTCCTCTCTTTCCAATATCAATGGTGATGGCGTCGCTGTGAAATCTCCAGCCTTCGTCTGTTTCTGCTAATTCGGCGCTGGCTCCCGGCCAGTGGTAGTCGGCGATGGCGTAAGGAATGGGAGGAATCCCTGGCTTCCATGATAGACGGACGACTTCGGAATCCAGGAACACGATTTCCAAATCGGCATGCTCGAAGTGGAATCTAGCGCCCGACTGGATCGAGTAGGCTTCCTGGAGAGAGCCTGGGTTGAGTGACTTGTCACTTGCTCGAATCCGCTCTCTTCGATATGCGTTATTTATCCGATCCCTTTGGAAGGCATACAACACAGCGGCGAGGCTGTTGTTCAAGCCAAGTGTATGAATGGATCGCAAGAGCGAGATGATACTCATGATTTGTGTGTGCTTACGGCACATCCCGGGCTCGGATGTTGAGAGAGTTTAGTCAATGAGAGTTACGGACGCAAATGCTAAGTGCATTGCCTCCATCCACTTTCGAGTTTATCCGCGAGGAGTAAATTGATATAAGTCATTGGACTTATAAAATATGGGTCGCCACCAAATTGTATTCTGGAGAAGGTGATGTGATTATTGATGAGCGAGGGTGGACTTCGGCCTGCTCTGCAGGCTGTATATGTGGGGGCCGATCGATGCGTCGACCTGTCACCCTCCCGCATCCAACCATCTCCTAACCTCCCGCAGGTTCCAAACCTGCGGGAGGTTTAACGGGCGGACATCAATGCGCATGCTGCGCTTGCGACGGGATGCAGAGACGCAGCATGCTGCGTCTTTACACAGAGGGTGTATGTACGTTTGGCTCATAGCATAACCCCTTCGGGCGTGCATTATTACGAATACCAGAATCCGCCCCTTAATGTCATTGCGAGCCGCAGGCGCAGCAATCTCCACCTTTCTTGAAAGGAGATTGCCACGTCGCCCTTGCGGGCTTCTCGTAATGACAAGGAGAGGCAATAACCATCCTTAGGGGCCGACCCGTGTGTCAGCCTTTTCTCTTTTCGTTTTCAAGGCCAGTATGGGCGAGACGGCGGCTCGCCCCTGCCAACAACCCATCACCGATACTTGGAGGAGGGCCTAAATTCGGATCGAGGAATTGCTCCAAGCACAAGCGAACCTTAAAAATTGATTTCTCGGAGATTAAAGGCTAGCGGAACGGTGAACCGTTGGCTATAATCATCCATTGGTGTCCTCCAAAAAACTACCGAGAAAGCAATCGCGCGAATGTCATTTGTTCATCTCCACGTACACTCTGAATACTCACTGCTGGACGGGTTAAGCAAGGTTGATAAACTAGTCCAGAAAGCCAAAGCACTTGATATGCCCGCATTGGCGTTGACAGATCACGGCGCTATGTTCGGCGTGATTTCCTTCTATAGAGCCGCAAAAGAAGCTGGCATCAAACCGATCATCGGGATAGAAGCGTATCTTGCCGCGCGCACGATGCATGATCGCGATCCAAAATTGGACAGTCGTGCGTTCCATCTTTTGCTTCTTGCCGAAAACGATACTGGATATAAAAACTTACTCCAGATCGCCTCTGCTGCACAGCTTGATGGCTTTTATTACCGCCCGCGTATTGACCACGATTTCCTGGCTGAACACAATGAGGGATTGATTTGCACAACCGGCTGCCTCTCAGGGGAAGTCCCGCGCGCTCTCGAACGAGGTCAGGACGAACACGCTCGCGAACTCCTGGATTGGTATTTTGAGGTTTTCGACCGCGATCGTTTCTTCTTCGAGTTGCAGCTTCATGACATCCCGGAATTGCCGGACATCAATAAGAAGCTCATCGATCTGGCTAAACGGTATGATGGTCGTTTGCTCGCTACAAACGATGTTCACTACGTCGATCGCGATGATGCCGAACTGCAAGATCTGCTCCTTTGTATCCAGACTGGTTCCCTCCAGTCGGATCCAGACAGGATGCGCATGACGGATCCCTCTTATTACCTTCGCTCTGCCCAAGAGATGGAGCAGCTCTTTGGCCATATCCCGGGAGCAATTGAGAATACACTCTGGATCGCCGAACGCAGCGAAGTAGACCTTGAATTCAGAGGGTATAGGCTGCCGTATTTCGAAGTGAATGATGGATTTACTTCCGACAGTTACCTGCGACAGCTATGTGATAAAGGGCTCCAAAAGCGCTATGGGGATCACGCTCGGGATTCGGTTTTTCAGGAACGCTTGAACTATGAGTTGGGCATCATTCATGAGATGGGTTTCGATAATTATTTTCTCATCGTATGGGATCTATGCCGGTTCGCTCGCGAGGAGAATATCTGGTACAACGCGCGGGGATCTGCAGCGGGTTCCATCGTGGCATATGCACTTGAAATCACGCTGGTCGACCCTCTTGAGCACGGGCTGATCTTCGAGAGATTCTTAAACCCGGGGCGTGTCTCGATGCCAGATATTGACCTGGACTTTCAGGATGATCTCCGTTATCGAGTGCTCGAATACACCGCGAATAAGTATGGGCGCGATAAGGTGGCGCAGATCATAACCTTCGGGACGCTCGGAGCCCGAGCTGCAATCCGGGATGTAGGCAGGGTAAAAGACATTCCACTGCCGGAAGTAGACCGGGTAGCGAAGTTGATCCCGAATATCCCAGGAAAACCGATCACAATTCTGGAGGCACTCGATCAGGTTCAGGCATTAAAGGAGGTTTATACCGAGGCGCCCTACTTGAAGGAACTCATTGATACGGCGGCGCAATTGGAGGGCGTTGTTCGACATGCGGGCACACATGCCGCTGGAGTGGTCATCACCGATAAAGCGATTACAGAGTACATCCCCCTCCATCGCCCTACGGGTGGGCAGCAAGAGGATAATCCAATTGGCGCGGTGACTCAATTCGAGATGCAGATACTGGACTCCTTAGGGTTGCTCAAGGTTGATTTTCTTGGCCTTTCAACACTCACAGTGATGGCGCGTGCATGTGAGATGATTAGCCTTCGCCATGGGGTTGAATTGGACATAAACACAATCCCCGTTGATGACCCTGAAACTTTTGAGCTCATGGGGCGGGGGGATGTCCTGGGCGTTTTCCAAGTTGAAGGTGTTGGTATGCGGCGCTATCTGATGGAGATGAAGCCGCGTGAGTTGGCCAACGTGATCGCCATGGTGGCGCTTTACCGGCCAGGACCCATGGATTTCATCCCCACCTATATTCGCCGCATGCACGGACAGGAACAGGTTTCCTATCCTCACCCAGCGCTTGAGTCGATCTTCGAAGAGACATATGGGATCCCCGTATATCAAGAGCAGATCATGTTTGCAGCCATGGAGATGGCGGGATACACGGCATCTGAGGCTGATGATCTTCGGAAGGCGATCGCAAAGAAGAAGGCGAAGGCGCTGAAGACCCACCGGGAAAAATTCATCCAGGGCTCCGTTGACAATGATGTCGATCAGAAAACAGCCGCCGAGGTTTTTGACGACTGGGAAAATTTTGCCCGGTATGGCTTTAATAAAGCGCATGCCGCCGATTACGGGGTCATCGCAGTTCAGACCGCTTATCTCAAGACGCATTACCCCCTTGAGTATATGACAGCCTTGCTATCCGTTTTCAAGCATGATTCGGATAAAGTGGCGCTCTACATCGCGGATTGTCGTCGAATGGGGTTGGAAATTATGCCGCCGGATGTCAATTCGAGCGGCTATGATTTCTCCCCTGAAGATTGTGGCGACGGGAAGGCGGGAATCCGTTTCGGGCTCGGTGCGGCTAAGAATGTCGGTCAGGGAGCGATCGAGACTATTCTTGAAGCCCGAGAGGAGGACGGAGCATTCAACACTCTGGAGGAATTCGCTCGGCGGGTTGATTTACGCAAGGTCGGCAAACGAGCGATGGAGAGTCTTATTCGAGTTGGCGCTCTCGATAGCCTCGCGCCGCGTATCGCAATGATAGAATCCATGGACCGCATTATGGCGTTATCCGCCAGCCATTTCCGAGCAGCTGAGGCTGGCCAGATGTCCTTCTTCGGCCAGAAGACCGGCGTGACCGACACTCTTGACTTGCCTCCCGTGACATCGGATATTCCTCAGCGTCGTCTACTGAGTTGGGAGAAGGAATTATTAGGGATCTATATCTCGGATCATCCCCTGACACCATACTTGTCGGAACTCGCGCAAATTACCACTCACTTTAGCTCCGAATTAGAAGAGACAGTCCAAGGACAGAAGGTTTGCGTCGCTGGGGAAGTCTGTCATATAAGGCCATACCAGACTCGCACTGGGAAGGCGATGGGTTTCGTTACTCTGGAGGATTTGCAGGGGACTATTGAGCTGGTTGTATTTAGTCGGGTCTGGAACAATATCTCAACGTGGTTGAGCGAAGAAGATATCGTCGTCGCAGTGGGAAAGGTGGATCGTGAGCGAGGCGCTGTGAAGATTCTCGCCGACCAGATCACAACTGATTTCACGAAGGTACAAGCCATTAACGGCGCTTCTCCTAAGGTTGCCCAAACCTCTCCACCTTCGTCTGTTCCACCGGTGGATTCCGGAGCGATTAAGCAACCGCCAGCTTCTTCAGTTGAGGAGAGTGAACTTCCTCCTCTTCCTGCAGCCAAACCCTGGGACAATCCAATTGCACTCACGTTCGAGGGTCAATCTGACGCGGCCTCCGTTAGGGAACCAGGCTCCATCGAGCAGGCAGGTGCTCCACAAAATAAGGATCGTGAATTATCGAAAGCACTGCATACTCTTCCTCCAACTCCACTCGCGACATTTTTGGATGGGGAAGTGAAAATGGTCACCGTGATTTTAGAAACAACGGGTGATCGACAAAGAGATGCATTGCGAATGCGCAGGGTTCATGGCCTGCTGACTTCGTATCCAGGGAATGATCGCTTCGAATTCTTGTTGTTCGAAGCGTCACGCCGCTATCAAGTTGATTTCCCCAGTTCCACCACTGGATATTGCCCAGACCTACATGCACAATTGACATCTATGCTAGGCGAGGGTGTTATCCGCGTAGAGACATTGAGGCTTCAATGAAACTTCGAAAAATCGCTGTATTGTCATCCGGTGGAGATGCACCAGGGATCAACCCCTGTATTCGCGCCGTCGTGCGAACCGCACTTAATCACGATCTTGAGGTGATTGGAATCGAAGAAGGCTTCGATGGCCTGATCCGCGGTGAGATGCGGCAGTTACGAGCACGGGACGTTGGAGGAATTATGCAGCGCGGAGGCACATTCCTCCGAACCGCACGATGCCCGGAGTTTAAGACCAAGAAAGGCCAGAGGCAGGCGACGCGCGAGTTGAACGAATCGGAAATCGATGGGATTGTTGCAATCGGTGGCGATGGAACAATGCGCGGGACACACATCCTGGCTGAGATGGGATTCCCGGTGATCGGCGTGCCGGCTTCGATAGATAACGATATATGGGGAACCGATATGTCGTTGGGCGTCGACACGGCCCTGAATACGATTAGGGAAGCGGTCGATAGGCTTCGTGATACGGCATCGTCGCATCAGCGCGCTTTCCTTGTAGTCACGATGGGTCGAGACTGCGGTTACCTTGCGCTTATCTCAGGCGTTATTTGTGGGGCTGAAGTCGTCATCATCCCGGAGAAAGAAATCCCAATTGGCCAGATTTCGAAGGAGGTCAGCGATGCGTATGATCGCGGGAAATCGCACTCCATCATCATCATGTCAGAAGGGGCTTCTTATAAACCAGAAGAAGTGGCCAGTAAGTTAGTCGAGGATGACTGCGGATTCGAGACCCGAATTACGATCCTTGGGCATGTAATCCGCGGAGGGAGTCCATCTGCTTTTGATCGCATCCTTGGGACTCGGATGGGTGTGAAAGCCGTGAGAGCGCTAATCGCGGGTGAGAACGATGTGATGACCGGGCTCAAAGGGCGTGACATCGTTATGCGGAAACTCGAAGATGTCGTGAGCCAATCCCGGCAAATAAACCTTGAATTTTATGATATCGCCAAGATGCTTTCTCGTTGATTGTCTTAGCGGAGGGCAACAAGCGATTTGATGTCGAGAAATTTCGGCTGATGATCCGCAAGGTCAATGATCTGCGGATGTTCATCTCCTAAGTTTCAAAGACTACGATAATCCTAGAATCACCACCGGCAGGGAGCAAGCCCTGCCGTTTATTTTTTAAATTCTCGGAGGTTTGAAATGTGCGAGTGTCAATCCCTCCTGAGAAAAACGCTGCGCTGTCGATCATCCAGACGGTTCAGCCCTGCACGGTTCGCCAGGTACACAGCGTCGTCATATTCCTTAGGGGTCAGAGGCCGATCCAGTGGGGGGTACATCGCCGCCTGATAAGCCGGCCGGTATTGGTCCATGAGGTTCAGGTACGTATTGGGTGATATTTCCTCTGCGAGGAAGCGGACAATTTCTTCCGTACCCGCAAAGTTCTCGGGCAGGATCAGATGGCGTACGAGCAATCCGCGTTGGGCGATCCCGCGCTCATCTAACTCGAGATCACCGACTTGACGATGCATCTCCCTCACGGCGGATTGGTTGATCGCCGGATAATTGCCGATCTTTGAAAGACGCCGGGCAATGAGACGATCCACGTACTTCATATCGGGCATATAGATGTCGATCACGCCATCGAGAAGGGCAAGAGCCTCGGGCGAATCGTAGCCGCCAGTGTTGTATACCAATGGGATGTTCAAACCAGCTTCAGCTGCGATTACGAGTGCTTCCAGGATCTCGGCGATGACGTGGGATGGTGAGACGAAATTAATATTGTGGCAGCCCCTGTGCTGGAGCTCGAGCATAATGGCTGCTAACTCCTCGCTCTCTACCTCTCTACCAGCGGGTGATTGGCTGATATCAGCATTCTGGCAATACTGGCAGCGGAGGTTGCACCAGGAGAAGAAGATCGTCCCCGAACCTCGTCGACCGCGCAGGGGATTTTCTTCACCGTGGTGGGGGCCATAAGAAGCCACACGCGCCTTCAACCCAGTGCGGCAGCCTCCAAGTCTCTCAGAACGATCAACACGGCAATATCGAGCGCAGAGATCACATGCTCGTTCATGCTCCCGGGCTTTCTCGGCGCGTTCCATCAATTCACCCGAACGATGGAGTGGTCGATAAGCCGCTTCGAAGGAGGTCATATCCTGATCATAGCAAATTTTCTAGTCCAATGCTTCGCTTGCGGTTAGGCGTGGCCCTTCATCCGCTGGTGGTCCAAACCTTGCATTAAGACCTGATGGGAGAGTAACGCACGAGGAGGGAACACCTTGGAGGGATGCCTGTCATGATCAGAGATACATATGGTGGATCGGCGCTTGTCAGTCGAATAAAGGCTCTGCCAGATCCGTATCGGGAGAATGCAATCGCCTGGCTGCAGCACTGTACGCAAGCTCCGATGGATGACCTGGAGTCGGATATTAACAACTTCTTGGAAACCTTAAACCCAGCTGTAAGGGCAAAGTTCGTTTTCCAGACAGGGAAGTTGTTGGAGATCGCAGTTCAGTACTTTGGAACTTCCTGATCGGAATCCATCGTCAACGATGCAAAAGGTGATGGATGTAAGATTCCTGTGTGGATAAGAAAGGGCTTGAGGGGTTAGACCGTTATGTTTGGTATCCAGAGGCAGGATAAATCTCGGAACACTGAATTCTTATGAGCAATCTAACATCATAATCTTCACTCCGGATGTTCACGAGAGAAAAGCCCCGATCGACGATCGGGGCTTTATGAATCTACCGGTCATCCTATGCTACAGCCAAGAGGGTTCCTGAAACGTCCCAAAGACCTCTCGCATTACGTCGATAATCTCGCCCAGCGTCGCGTACGTGCGTACGGCATCGAGGATGTGCGGCATTGTATTTGCTTTTCCTTGGCAGGCGATTCGGAGGTTGTCGAGAGCTTGGCCGACGGCACCATTGTCGCGCGTTCGACGCAGTTCTTCGAGACGTGATACCTGTCGACGATAGCCTTCAGGATCCATCTCGAGTAATGGGATGGAAATGGGCTCCTGGTCTTTGTAGGCATTTACCCCGATGATTTGCCGCTCATCGGTATCGATCTCCCGCTGATAGCGGTAAGCCGCTTCCTGGATCTCGCGCTGGAAGAATCCCCTTTCGATAGCGGGCAAAACCCCACCGAGAGCCTCAATTTTGCGGAAATATTCGCGTGTCTGCGCCTCGAGGCGGTTGGTCATATGCTCAACATAGAAAGAGCCCCCCAGAGGGTCAATCGTGTTGGCCACACCGGATTCCTCGGCGATGATTTGCTGCGTGCGCAGCGCGACCGTAACAGCGTGTTCGGACGGCAGCGCTAGAGCTTCATCCATTGAGTTGGTATGCAGCGACTGGGTCCCGCCGAGCACTGCGGCAAGTGCTTGGACAGCAACGCGGACGATATTGATTTCTGGTTGTTGAGCAGTCAGGCTGACGCCCGCAGTCTGCGTGTGAAAGCGCAAGAGCCAGGAGCGCGGGTTCTGCGCGCCGAAAGTATGGCGCATCTCCTGTGCCCAAATACGCCGCGCAGCGCGGAACTTTCCGATCTCCTCGAAGAAATCGTTGTGGGCGTTGAAGAAGAAGGAAAGCCGAGGGGCGAAGCTGTCAATGTCTAGGCCGCGCTCCACAGTCCAGCGGACATACTCTAACCCGTCGACGAGCGTGAATGCTAATTCCTGCGCAGCGGTCGAGCCGGCTTCGCGGATGTGGTAACCGGAGATGGAGACTGTGTTCCAGAGAGGTAAGTTCTCGGTCCCATATTCGATTGTATCGATAACTAAGCGCATGGACGGTTCGGGTGGGAAGATGTATTCCTTCTGAGCAATATACTCTTTTAGAATGTCGTTCTGCGTGGTTCCCCGCAGCAGATCCGGTTGCACTCCCCGTTTCTCCGCTGCCGCGATATACATTGCCCAAATAACCGCAGCGGGGGAATTGATCGTCATGCTTGTGGAAACGACATCGAGGGGTATATCAGCCAATAGGATTTCCATATCCTTCAATGAGGAGATGGCGACACCACATTTGCCAAACTCACCTGCCGCCTCAGGATCATCCGTGTCATAGCCCATGAGTGTGGGGAGGTCGAAGGCGACCGAGAGACCTGTTTGACCTTGATCAAGCAAGTATTTAAAGCGTTGATTCGTCTCCTGGGCTGTTCCGAAACCGGAGAACATCCGCATCGTCCACATGCGCCCGCGATGGAGTGTAGGGTGAACGCCGCGAGTGTATGGGTACTCACCTGGAAGACCGAGGTCTGATAGGTAATCCATATCGGCGATGTCGAGCGGGGTGTACAGGCGGTTAGTCTCTGCTGAGGATGTGGTTATGAAGCGATCTCGCCTCTCCGGGAAACTGTTTAGACTTTGGTGAAGCGTGGTCTTCTCCCATCTCTTAAAAGCATGCTTAATCGACTTCAGCTTTTCCGAGTCAAACATGCAACGCCTCCGAGCGATGATGTCTTCGTAGGTTTGGGATTATAGCATGTAGGCCCTCAAACACACGTAGGATAAAGCCTCTTGACCTAACTTGCAGTGGCCTTACAAACTTACCTCAGGCGATGAGAATCATGTCAAAATATAACCAACAGGACCGTTAGGCGCTTTTGGAACTGTTTAGCGCCGGGAGGAAATCATGGATAAGAACCGAAGATTTAGTCTGGTTTTAATTGGTTTGGCCTGGCCAGCAGTCGGCCTTGGATTCATGGCTTTGCATTTCGGCTATCTGCCGTCGGGCTTGAGTCTGATCACTGAGGTGTTTGGACTCTTCATAGCGGGAGTGCTCAGCGGGTTGCTGTATTTCGGCGTTCGAAGTGTTTTCAAGACGAATCTAAGCGTGGGGTTGGTTAACGTCGGCTATCTGCTCTTCGCTCCGATTTCAATCATGACCGCGTTGATTGCACCCGGGTTGGGCGAGGAGCTTGGTTCACCGCTTATGTTCGTACTTGTCTCCCCGATAATGATCGCTCTCTATGCCATGGCGGCAATGGCTGCCGGCCTTGGGATGACATCAAGTTTGGCGATTGCTGCCCAAATACTTTCAAAGCGACCCCAACCTCCAACAGGGAATATTCAGGAAGTGATTCGCATTAGCGAATGATCGCGGCTCCTCCCGGTCGTTTTAGCCCAACCCCGCCGCTAGCTTGGCGGGGTTGCAGGTTAACTCAGATCTATGCGAAAATGCCAGCTAGAGGACCGTTAGGCGCGAAAGGAGCTAGTCAGCGCTAGGAGGAAATCATGAAAAAGAAACGACGAATTAGCCTGATCTTAATTGGCCTGGCCTGGCCGATTATCGGTCTGGGATTCATGGCCTACCACTTCGGTTATCTTCCATCGGGCTTGAGCCTGATTGCTGAAGCAGTTGGCCTCTTCATAGCGGGAGTACTGAGCGGTTTACTTTATCTCGGTGTTCGAAAAGTATTCAAGACGAAACTGAGCGTGGGATTGATTGATGCTGGCTATGTTCTATTTGCCCCGATCGCAATCATGACGGCGTTGGTTGCGCCTGGGTTGGGAGAGGAGCTTGGTTCACCACTCACCTTCGTGCTTATCACCCCGATCATGGTCATCCTCTACAGCATGGCGGCAATAGCTGCCGGACTAGGGATGACATCAAGTTTGGCGATTGTCGCCCAAATACTCACAGATCGATCCAAAACCCCAAAAGACACAATAACTGAGGCGGAAGGACAACTTAGCGAAGCCGCCAAGAAGGTTCAGAAAGCACTCGATGTCCACGGGGTTTCCTTGGATGTTGTTGAGTTGCCGACGAGCACAAGAACGGCGGAAGACGCGGCGGCTGCCGTTGGTTGTGATGTTGGTCAGATCGCGAAGTCATTAATTTTCCAAGGTCAGGATTCGGGGAACGCTTACTTAGTTATCGCGAGTGGGAAGAACCACGTCGATGAAAATTTGGTGGCAGAGGAGGTGGGGGAGATGATCCGGATCGCTCCTGCGGAGTTTGTGCGCGCAGTAAGCGGATACGCGATCGGAGGCGTTCCACCCGTTGGGCATGATGTGCCAATCCGAACGGTGATCGATCAAGATCTTTTGGGGTATGATGAAATCTGGGCTGCTGCGGGGACACCACGCGCCGTTTTCCGGCTCACACCGCGAGATCTAGTTACTCTTACAAAGGGCGCTGTTATCCGAACGAGCAATTGATTATCTGCACCGCTATGTAAACTTCCAAGCGAGGTCGTGAGATCACATCACGGAAACCATAGGATTGTTTTCGTGGTGTAATTGCTCGCGCTTTCCCGGTTTTCCCATTGAATGCGAGGCTACCAAGAAACCGAAGACACTCGCGGAGATGATTTGCCCTTCCTCACGAGAACGATTCGCAAGGCTGCTCACGTGTCATTCGGATTGCAGGTTACTTCGGGGGTTGTTCGTAAAGCTCCACCAGCACCCCATGGGTGCTTTCGGGGTGGATGAAGGCAACCCTCTTCCCACTGGAGCCGATGACAGGCTCGCTGTTTATCAACCGCACACCGCTTGCTTTCAGCGATTCCAGCGAGGCTTCGATATCGTCGACTTCGAAGCAGATGTGGTGGATCCCCGGTCCGCGTTTTTTTAGATAGCGCGCCACTCCACTTTCTTCAGAAGTTGGTTTGACCAACTCAACCTCCATGTTCCCAACAGGCAGGAAAGCGACGACGGAATCCTGATCCGGGACTTCTTCGATGTGTGAGACCTTTAGCCCCAGGGCATCGCGCCAGAAGTGAAGAGCGTCGTCGATCTCATCGACAACGATGGCGATGTGATGGATACGTTTGACTGAAGTCATAATCCCTCTTGTGGTCCATGGTTTGGGGACATTCTAAGATAGATTTCCGATCATGAGAAATCACCCAGACAAGGTTGGTGCAGTAAATTGAAAGCCCTGCTAGGATAAACTGCTTAATGCCCTGTTCTGAAATCCGATTTATGAGCTCCGAGGAATACTTCGGGTGGACATTATCCTGCCGCTTCTGATCACGCGCGTCTCTATTCGGCGGGAGCAAGGATTGTCAAAGTAAAGTAGAAATGAATGTATCAGAAGATCGACGGTGAGCGATACTCACCCCATATCTCGCGCAGGCATGTGCAAATCTCACCGAGCGTGGCGCCGGCTTCTACGGCTTCGATGAAGAGCGGCATTAGATTGTCCTCGCCGCGGGCGGCTGAGGCGATTCGCTGCAATTCAAATTCCACTTGATCCGTGTCTCGCTTGGCGCGGAACTCTACCAGTTTAGCTCGTTGTGATTGTTCTATCGAGGGATCAACCTTCAGGCGCTTAGGCGTTGTTGGCTCATCTGCCTGGAAAGCGTTAACCCCAACGACGATTATCTCGCCGCATTCGATCTGCTTCTGGGTCCTGTATGCGGATTCTTGGATCTCTCGCTGCATGTAACCGCTTTCAACTGCTGCCAGTGCGCCGCCGATCGCGTCGATATTTTCAAGGTACGCTCTGGCGCGGCTTTCAATCTCGTCTGTCAGGGATTCGATTGCGTACGCGCCGCCCAGTGGATCGATCGTGTCGGCAACACCGCTTTCGTGAGCCAAAATCTGTTGTGTCCGCAGAGCGACCTGGACAGAGTGCGTTGTCGGCAGACTGAGCGCCTCATCCATGCTATTCGTGTGCAGAGATTGCGTACCTCCGAGGATGGCCGCCAGGGCCTGGATCGTTACCCTGGTGATATTGTTCATCGGCTGCTGAGCTGTCAGGGTTGACCCTGCCGTTTGCGTGTGGAAGCGCAATCGCCAGGATCGAGGGTCACGTGCACCGAAGCGGTCCTGTACGATGGAAGACCACAGTCTACGGGCGGCGCGGAACTTGGCAATTTCCTCAAGAAGGTCGTTGTGGGCGTTGAAGAAGAAAGCCATCTGCGGCGCAATCTCATCTACAGACAGACCGGCCTGTATTCCCGTTTCGAGATAGGTAATGGCATTTGCAAGCGTGAATGCGAGCTCCTGCACAGCTGTAGCACCGGCCTCCCGCATGTGGTACCCGGAAACTGAGATTGTGTTCCAGCGAGGCATAGAGTCCTTGCAATAGAGGAAGACATCTGTGGTTAGCCGGATCGCTGGTTTGGGCGGGAAGATGTAGGTTCCGCGGGCGATGTACTCCTTCAGGATATCGTTCTGAATGGTCCCTCTTAGAGAAGTAAGGTCGATCCCTTTTCGATGGGCGATAGAAATATACATGGCCAGCAGAATTGCGGCTGGCGCGTTGATGGTCATACTTGTTGAGACTTTATCGAGAGGAATCCCATCAAAGAGCTGCTCCATATCCTCCAGACTAGATATGGAAACTCCAACCTTCCCCACTTCGCCGCTGGCGAGCGGGTCGTCTGCGTCGTAACCAATCTGAGTGGGGAGGTCGAAGGCGATCGAGAGACCGGTCTGACCCTGGTCAAGCAAGTATTGGAAGCGTGCGTTTGTCTCCTCGGCGGTGGCATAGCCTGCGTATTGGCGCATCGTCCATAGGCGGCCGCGGTACATCGTGGTCTGCACACCACGCGTGAAGGGGTGCTCCCCTGGGAACCCCAGGCGGTCGAGGTACTCAGCGTCTGATTTACGAGGGAGATATAGACGTTCAATGGGGATTCCTGAGGGGGTTTCAAAGTGGCCCCTCCTCTCCGGCATTCGCGCGAGCGATTTTGCCAGCATACCTTCTTCCCACTTCTTAACTGCTTCCCTCAGACGTTTAATCATTATCCTCTGCCGCAATTAGGTCTTTCCATCGACCTGGAGGACGCCCAGCAATTCAGGGTCAATGGGCGTAATTCCTTCGAACTTCTTAAAAGTAAGTTCTTGTACCTCTAAATTTAGGGGGCGACGGATTCGGTCAAATAGTTCGAGATAGGTCGCCTGTACTCGCCGCTCCCAAGGCAATCCCAACTGATCGGACATCTGGCGGATCGACTCGATCGAGGGACCTTCGATCTCAACGAAGCAACCGAAGGGAAGTTCGTCTAGCATCACCTGGATGGGGCCGATCTGATAGGTTTCACGGTATTTCTCGTATAGGGTGATAACAATATAGCCTAATGCTTCAAGGATCTTGCGCCCGCTCTCGAAATCATCGATTTCAATCTCAAATTCCTCGCGTGTTTCTACTTGTCCGAGAGGGCGCTTGAAAGTCAGCGTCGCTCGATTATCTTGCCGCAGACGGAGGACATGCTTCTTGCTTGCGAGCTCCTGGCCAGGGGTATCGAAGCGCAGGTTGCGCTCGAGAAGGCGGTCTGTTTTTAAAAGTAAGCCGTGGGCGATGAGTCGCTTGCGGATGTCTTCCAAATGGCGCAGATAGAACTTCACTTCGATTTCCATGAACGCCTTCTTCAGGAGAGAATCAGCAATATTTGATTCTGGTCAACGCTCTCGCCAGATTTCACTCGAAGGCGACTTACAGTGCCATCACGCGGCGCTTTAATTTCGTTTTGCATTTTCATCGATTCCAGGATGATGACATTGTCACCCTTGGCAACTTTCTGATCTTCTTCAACTGGGATGTCTATGACGACCCCGGGCATGGGTGCCTTGATATGAAGATCACCGCTACGAATTTGAGGGGGACTGGAACTCTGACGAAGTCGCTGCTGGCGTTCGTCCTCCACCTGGACCTCAAAAAGCTGGCCTTGAAGAAGGACTTGAATACCCGTTTCAGTTGTATAGATTGAAGACTCGAAAGAATTGCCGTCGAGGATAAGAGAGTAAACCGGTTGGTTGCCAACAGACTGAAAATCGGCAGTTAACTGCTGGTTGTCTACTTCAATCTGCTGATCTGCCTTGATTTCCACTTCGAATTGTTTGTCACCGATGGTGGCGAAGTATTTCATGAACCCTCCACGATCAAGAACCTGGGGCAAACATGGTGTACGCCTGAGTGTTGATCAGGAAAAAACCGATTGATCAATTCTAGCGATTCATTCTCTCCCACCTTCCGACCCATTTCCAGTTGCTTGTATCCCGCTTGTTGCGCCGAACAATCTGTGATGCGCTCTGGCTTTCCCGGTGTGTGACAAGTGTTGCCATCACTGCCGCGATCATCGCTAAGTGCTCTTTCTCCTCCTCAAGATCGTCCATGGAGAACCTTTCCTCAACGAAGCGAGTATCGAAAGAGCCGGCAATGAATCGGTGGGAATCCATAATATGCTGATGGAAGGGAATATTCGTTTTCACGCCCAGGATGCGATATTCCTCCAGGGCGCGTCTCATACGCAGGATCGCCTCCCCCCGCGTTTCTCCCCAGCAAATCAGCTTTGAGATGAGCGCATCGTAATATGGGGTTATTTCAAACCCTGCGTAAACCCCTGTATCGACTCGGACGCCGGGGCCGCTCGGTGCGATGACCGAATTCAGGGTTCCTGTGGAGGGGATGAAATTGTTATATGCATCCTCGGCATTTATTCGGCATTCGAGCGCCCATCCGTTAAGATGGATATTCTCCTGTGTATAGCGAAGTTTGCGGTCGCGCGCGATCCGTAGTTGCTCCTTTACAATGTCGATCCCCGTTACAAGCTCCGTTACCGGATGCTCGACCTGAAGCCGGGTGTTCATCTCGAGGAAGAAGAACTTGTGGTCCTTATCGACCAAGAACTCGATGGTGCCTGCGTTCAGGTAATCCACTGCGCGGGCGGCAGCACAGGCTACTTCTCCCATCTGCGTGCGCAGATCATCGTTTATAAACGGAGAGGGGGATTCCTCAAGCAGTTTTTGGTGACGTCTTTGCAGGGAGCATTCGCGTTCACCCAAATGAATGACATTGCCATGATTATCGGCCAGAATCTGGAATTCGATGTGCCGTGCGTTCAGGATCAATTTTTCGAGATATACATTGCCGTTGCCAAAGGAAGCCTCAGCTTCTCTGCGTGCTGCTTCAAGCAGCCTGGGCATCTCTTCAGCGGACTTGACTTCACGCATACCCTTGCCGCCGCCGCCTGCCGTGGCTTTTACCAGCAGGGGAAAGCCGATCTCCGGGGCGATTGCCAGCAGGTCATCATCGCTCAGATCACCTTCACCTTCAGTTCCTGGGACGACTTGGATCCCCGCGGCAGTGACTGTGGAACGGGCGACAGCTTTATCCCCCATCGCCGCAATTGCGGATGGTCTCGGGCCGATGAATACAAGCCCAGCGTCAAGCACTGCCTGGGCGAAGTCATCACGCTCCGCCAGGAAACCGTATCCCGGGTGAATGGCTCCGGCCCTGCTCTTTTTTGCGATTTCAATGATCTTGTCGCCACGCAGGTAAGATTCGCGCGCCGCCGCTGGGCCCAGCAGGTATGCCTCATCCGCTTGACGCACATGCAGCGCTGCACGGTCGGCTTCGGAATAGACCGCGATGGTACGCAGACCTAACTCGCGACAGGCTCGAATGATGCGGACAGCGATTTCACCACGATTTGCGATGAGTACTTTTTCAAACATTCCTTCCCTCTAATCTAAGGCAGGGGCCTGCGAATCCCCCTGGGTTGCTAAGAAACGCAGAACTCCTTCGTTGAACTCTTCTGGGATCTCGTGTGGGGGCATGTGGTGAATATCGGGGATCAACCATAGCTGCCCCTTCTGGACTCCTTCAGAGATGTCGGTTGCATGTTGGGGTGTCGCATGTTCATCGAGTTCACCTTGTATGACAAGTGTTGGGCAGGTGATCTTTGGCAAACGCTCGCGCAAGTCCAGTTTCTGCGGATCAGTTTCCATCCAATGTCGGACCCAAGAATCGACCAGATGCCGCGCCCTGCCCCCATGTTCTCGGTCCAATGCTTTGGAGTAGGGCGGTTGCTTGGACGCTTCAGAGATCATTTCCAATCCAGGGAGCATTTTTGGCTCAAAGTAGATATGGGCAGCGACGACGACCATCCCTTCAATTAGATCAGGTCTTGCAGAGGCCATGAGCAGCGCGATCGAGCCACCGTCGCTATGACCTAAAAGAGAAAATCGGAGAATGCTCAGGTGGTTTAGAAGAGCGTAAGCCTCCTCAGCATCATTGAGGAGAAAAAACTCATCAAATTGCGGGCGCGAGTCCGATCGACCGTAACCCCAACGATCATACACGATCACCCGCCATCCGGCGTTGGTGAAAGCGCTTATCTGCCGCCGCCAAGAGCGGATCGATCCCAAACCATGGTGAAGGAACAATAAAACTGGCGCATCGTCAGACCCAAATACCTCCCAATACAATTTGTGCCCGTTGATCTCGAAAAAACCTTGATCGCTGGGTTGCTCAAAGCGGGATATTTCCATGTTTTTTCGCCGGATTAGCATCGCGTTTGTTCGAAAGCATCTCCAGACCGTTGATGATGCGTGGCCGGGTGAAGCGCGGCTCGATAATGTCGTCTATGTAGCCTCGCGCGGCTGCGATGTAGGGATGTGCGAATTTCTCGCGGTATTCCGCCACCAACTCGGCTCTACATTTTTCCGGGTTTTTCGCATCCGCGAGTTCCTTGCGGAAAATGATATTTACCGCCCCTTCGGGACCCATCACGGCAAGCTCTGCGCTGGTCCAGGCCAGGTTTAGGTCACCGCGAATGTGTTTGGAGGACATAACATCATAAGCGCCGCCGTATGCTTTGCGGGTGATCAGGGTGATCTTCGGTACGGTAGCCTCGCAATATGCATAGAGCAATTTCGCTCCATGGCGGATGATGCCACCGTGCTCTTGACCGGTTCCAGGGAGGAAGCCAGGCACGTCGACGAAAGTGATGATAGGGAGGTTAAACGAATCGCAGAACCGCACGAAACGAGCGGCTTTATCTGAGGAGTTAATATCCAGAACACCCGCTAAATGGGCCGGTTGGTTGGCGATAATTCCGACGCTGTGCCCGCCAAAACGGGCGAAGCACGTCAGGATGTTCTGCGCATAGTTCTCATGGATTTCTAAGAAGATACCATCGTCGGTGACCAGCTTGATCACGCCGCGCATGTCATACGGTTTGCTGGGGTCATCAGGCACGATGTGGTCCAGCTCTTCCTCTGTGCGCAGTCGGTCATCAGATGTTGGGACGAAAGGTGGGTCCTCCATATTGTTCTGTGGGATATAGGATAACAAGACGCGGATCATATAGAGGCAATCGCCCTCGCTCTCGGCGACGTAATGACAAACACCGGAAGTGCTGGCGTGTGTATCCGCGCCACCTAATTCCTCGAAGGTAACATCTTCGTGAGTCACGGTCTTTACTACTTCTGGGCCCGTTACAAACATATAGGAGGAATTGCGAACCATGAAGATGAAATCGGTAAGTGCCGGGGAGTACACGGCGCCACCTGCGCATGGTCCCATGATGGCGCTGATTTGAGGGATCACACCTGAACTGAGCGTGTTCCTGAGGAAGATGTCGGCATAGGCGCCGAGAGAGACGACGCCCTCCTGGATGCGCGCGCCCCCTGAGTCGTTCAAACCGATGACGGGAGCGCCGTTCTTCATGGCCATATCCATGATTTTACAGATCTTCTCAGCATGAACTTCACCGAGGCTGCCGCCGAAGACGGTGAAGTCTTGTGAGAAAACATAAACCAGCCGGCCGTCGATTGTTCCCCACCCGGTTACGACGCTGTCGGCAAGGAACTTTTTCTTTTCTAGATCGAAATCATGTGTCCGATGCGTGACGAACATGTCGGTTTCACGGAAGGATCCTTTATCTAGAAGCAGGTCGAGTCGCTCTCGAGCAGTTAAGCGACCGCGGTCATGCTGCGTTTTTACCCGCTCGGGGCCACCGCCAAGCATCGCCTTTTCGCGTTGGTTTTGAAGGAAATCTGCTTTGGAGGAATCACTCATTCGTTTTGCTCCTCATAATATTGACGTACTGATGGTCGAGAAAGTATCCAGATCGTGATCAGAAAGCATAGTGTCATAGCTCCAAAAGTGAAAGGGAAGGAGCTACCGGCGTAGTCGGATCGCTGAAGCAACAAGCGATCAATCCACAGCCATATAGCATAGGCGATTGCACCAATATACGTGAGCTTCGGTGCCCATATGCGGCGGAAGAAGAGTGCCATCGCGGCGATTAGGCCGACGCTTCCCCAAAAACTATTCTTCAAGAATAGATAGCTCTTTGGAACGCTGGCAGGGAGGTCGGGAAGCGTAAACCATGCCGTGAGGCCGGCAAACTGCATCACTGAGAAGGTTAACACTCCCACAGCGAGCCAGGTTACGGCCCGTGGTCTATTCTTCGATGTCAAGGACGATTTTTCCCAATTGCTCCCCGGTTTCAAGGCGCTTCTGCGCTTCAGGGGTTTCCTTCAGCGGATATTGGCGGTCAATCACCGGCATAAGCGAACCCTGGAATATCAGGTTCATCACGGTTCGGAAATCTTCATGTGTCCCCATCGTGCTCCCAATTATGCTCAGGTGCTTAGCGAAGATGAAACGGTTATCGATTTCAAACTTTGGTCCACCGGTATTGCCGACGGTCAGAATCCGCCCACCTTTCTTCGCGGCTCGGAGACTGAGAGGTATGGTTCCGGCACCGACATTGTCGACGACTACATCGACCCCTTCCCGTCCGCTTGCTAGATATACCGCTTTTGACCAGTTCTCCTCTTTTGAGTGATCGATAAGTACATCTGCTCCCAGGGATTCGGCCAGGCGAAGTTTATCAGGATTGGAACCGACGACGAACACCTTCGCCCCGGCCAGTTTCGCGATCTGGATGCTGGCGCTGTTCACACCGCCCGCGGCGCCGATCACCAGAACGGTTTCTCCCGCCCGGAGACCGCCGCGGGAGATTAGCGAATGCCAGGCAGTTTGGAAGACAAGACCTGCCGCTGCCGCAGCCGTGAATTCGATCTCATCTGGGATATGGAGCAGATTCCTCGCCGGGACGACGACATACTGAGCCAGCGTGCCGCGAACGGTCTCGCCCAGCAAGTGCCATTCTCGGCACATGTTGTCCTTTCCCGCCAAGCAAAAATCACAGTTTCCGCAGCCGAGGTTCGGGTTGACCACGACGCGATCCCCGACTTCAAGACCTTTTACTCCTTCACCCAGCGCGGATACTTTTCCCGCTCCGTCTGCGCCGGAGATGTGTGGATATTCGAGTTTCAATCCTGGCCAGCCCTCTCGTACCCACAAGTCGAGCCGGTTTAAAGCCGCCGCCCGCAATTGGACCTGGACTTCACCTGCGCCCGGTTTCGGGGTAGGGAAATCATCGTAGCGCAGCACTTCGGGATCTCCATGCTGGTCGAAGAGTATCGCTTTCAAGATGCTCTTTCCTTTAATCCTAGAATTGTACCTGCGTTTATTAATTTTCTACTTTGTGGAGGTAGAAAAGTAACCGTCCATGACGATTATAGCGTGGTTGGGTTGTTCCATCTGCATGGCTCGAGGTGATCTTCTCAAATGCTGCAATTTCTTCGGGAAGGATCGCAATCAATGTATAGGATCCCTGGGGTGAAAAATCGTGTGGTAAATCGTACGGCGGCGGCAGGTCGTATGATTGTGCATCAGGAAGCAAATATGCCAGGCTGGGGATCGAGTGCACGGACATCCGCTCGCCGCCGATGAAAAACAGAGCTGTCTGCGGTGGTTCAACCTCGAGGAGTTCGATAATCTCCTGGGTCACTTCGCCGTTAAGGCTGCCGTAGTTCTCAGCAGGAAAATAATCGAGGAAGAGATGTTTAATGTTTTCGCCTACCATTAGGACAATCAGCAGGGAAATGCCGACTGCCACGACGGGTTTTGTTCGCGGCCAGCGCCCGGTTATGAACACATAAAATCGATCAAGTGTAGAGGCAATTAATATGGCCAGGATCGGAGAGAGAAGGAGCATCCGCTGTCCGTTTGGCGCTTGGATGCTCAATCCGCCGATAAGCAGTGTGCTCAGGATTGTGATCAGGATCAGGCCGCAGCGCGCCTCGCGGAAA
>DAOUDJ010000266.1:0-2061 GCA_034430795.1 Anaerolineales bacterium
AGTGCCCGCCTAAGTACTTCGTCGTGGAATGGACTACAAGGTCGGCTCCAAGCTTGATCGGTTGCTGCAAATAGGGGGTCGCGAAGGTGTTGTCCACGCAGACCCAGGGTCGGGAGGAGTGTTCTTTGGCGCCCTTACAAATGACCGCAAGATCACAGATGTTCATGAGGGGGTTGGTTGGGGTTTCAAGCCAGATCAGTCGAGTTTCGGGTCGAAGGGAACGCAGAAAACTCTCCGGCTCGGTCGTAGGTGCGTAGGAGAAGGTGAGACCATACTTCGCAAAGACCTGCTCGAATAGCCGGTACGTCCCGCCATAGAGATCGTCACCGGCCAGGACGTGGTCTCCGGGCTCCAGAAGCCGGAGGACCGCGTCGATCGCTGACATTCCGGATGCAAAAGCAAGTCCTTTTGTTCCGCCTTCAAGGGCAGCAATGCACTCCTCGAGGGCGTTTCGGGTGGGGTTGCCCGTGCGTGAATACTCATAGCCGAGGGTCCTGCCCACTTGCTCCTGCCGGTAGGTGGAAGCCTGGTAGATCGGCACCATCACGGCTCCCGTGGTAGGGTCGGGAGGCTGTCCCGCATGAATGGCAAGAGTCTCGAATTGAAATCCTTTCTCGTTCATGTCACCTCATTCTGACTGATTTCTGTCTCGCGTCAGTCGCGTGGCTAGATTTCCGAAAAGGATAACACATCAATCATCGGATCGATTTACCACCCCTGCTCACTGATCCGCGCAACTGATGCTAGGAGTTGGATAGCTCACCGAACACGATGATGCGCTTTGTGTCGATGAGGTAAGGATAACAGGAGATGAGCGTTACCGTAGGCCGCGGCGTCGGATCCATCACGCTGACTTCCGTCGGCTCCACGATTCTCGTGCCAGTTACACGGTACAGGTATTCCCTCGTCGCGGTGTAGATCTTGATCTCATCTCCAGGGTTCAAACGGTCGAGGTAGCGAAACAGCTCGCCGAATACGTCGTTGTGGGCGGAGAGAACGATATTCCCAGCTTCGCCGGGGTTTGCGCTGCCGATGTGCTGAGCGACGCCCTTCTTCAACTGCTCCCAACCATCTCCCTGCACGACGGGTGCGGAGGTATCCCACAGGGCTGGGATGGAGATGCTTCTGGCCTGCTCCGGACCGGGCGTGGGGATCGGGATGGATGCGTACGATTGGGCGATAGGACGAAGGTGGCGCGGTATTTCTTCCTCGTTAAATCGCGCTCCATCGGGTGATGTTGGTGGCGTGTGACCGGAGGGCAGAACCACGGCGCGGATGAGCGGGGTCGGGGCAGGGCTCGGACCGGCGAATAGTTCAGCCGCCTCACGATTTATTCTTCTCAGGGCTTGATAACTACTCAGCACAATGAAAATGAAACCCATTGCGGCGCCGATTTCAACCAATAGGAGCAACCGGTCCTTTGCCCGTGATCTGGACCGGCCTCCTTCCTGCTTATTCGGTTGACTTGTCCGGTTCCGTCCTCGGGTCTTGAAAGGAATGGATGGGTCACCCAGATCGGTCGACTCGATAGCTACAATACGACCGCTGCGTTGAAAGCGGAGCAGGCGCGCCCGCCGCGCCTCCTGCTTCTTTCGAGCGAGGAGGACCTCCAGCTCGGGGATCGATATCTCGTCAGCGGTCTTGCGACGCGAGTCCATAACTAAAGGCCGCCAATTTTTCAAGCATTCGGCCATCCATCTGATTCAAGACTGCTGCAGGACAAACGGGTTTAAAACCAGAATTCCGAATAGGATTCAGCCCTGTGGCAGAAAGACCATGGCTCAAATTGCACAGTGACGGATCGGATCGGTGTGTCATGCCCCGCCCGCTCCGTACTGCGCGGGGTCGGTGGGCGTCTCTCCGGAGGGATCCCACACATGCACCCAGGTCCCTTCTTGAGCGAATTCGAAAAACCAGCGGGCGTCGGTAATGGAGAGGTTGACACAGCCGCGCGAATTGGGTGTCCCAAATTGGTTATGCCAATAGGTGCCATGCAGGGCACGCGCTTGATCATAATACAGAACCCAAGGTACGTCCTCGAGGTAATAAAAACCATCTCCG
>DAOUDJ010000267.1:0-1555 GCA_034430795.1 Anaerolineales bacterium
TGGGGTTGGAAAATCTGGTAAGATAAGACCTACTTACCAACGGGCCATTAATGAAACACGGCAACAAATGGCTGAGGCTATCGCTTCGTATCCTGATTTAATAAAACGATTTGTCTAACCCATCTGGTGATTAACATGAAAGGAAACGATCATGGAATCCATCACAAAACAGCACCCTCAATTTGATATCCTCCGCTGGTTGGCCCTTGCCGCCAGTAAAGACAAGGCAAAGCCAAGCCTTAGAACAATAAACATTCGGGAGGATAAAGCAACTGCAACTGACGGACACGTCCTGAATCAGTACAATTATGAGGATGGAGATGGAGTCCACCAGATGTTGGGCCTCCCGCCAGGGCTGTATGAGGTGATTAAGCTCACGAAAACCGAGGTTCAACTTGTCCCCTCCGATGAACGCTTCCCCGACACTGATAGCGTTTGGCCGGACTTGGGAACTTATAAGGTAGTCAGCCTTAAAGGATGCTATCCCGACACATACCAAGCAGATGAAAGCCTTGCCATTGACTTCTGCCGGATCATCCGGGCCATGAAAGATGATGGCGGTATGAGGTTCGATCTTTTCAAAATTGCCGCCGAAGGCTCCGAAATGATCAGAGGATATGTCAACCCTGAAAGTGGCTTAACCGCTACGGTCCTGAAAAGTGGCGTACGTGAATCACTAATCATGCCTGTCAAGATGTAAGAAAGGACACCACACCATGAGAACAATACCGAAATCAGAGGCACTCAATAAGTTGCGGTTTGCTTATGCTGCCGGGGCACGTCATGGCATACTGTACTGGTATGACAAAAATGCACATCCGGGTCTGTTCGTCAGTTATAAGAGCTTCATAAAGCGAGCCTTGCAATACGGGGCGAGTTGTCACCTCTATAAATCCGGTACGTATCGCGTTGATATACCTAGCGATGATACTAGAGTAAAAAATACTCGATACTTCTTTAGGAGCACACCATGACAGAAACCCAGTGCTCTAAACAGATTTATGCGAATTGGTCTCGCCATCCATGCTCTCGAAAAGGCATAGTGGAACGGGAAGGTAAGTTTTATTGTAAACAACACGATCCCGTTAGGATAAAAGATCAGGAAGAAAAGCAAAATCGTAAATGGGACCAAGAATGGGCCGAAGCGAAAGCCAAAAGAGATCATATCAATGCCTGCGTTCGGGCCATCGAATCTATTGGGGGCGATCCTGAGACAGTGGGGGAACTGCGGGAAGCATTGAAAAAGGCTTTGACTGTTGGTGGCACTGAACATCCCTATGCCTTTAATATGTGCTACTGGTGTTCTAGCGCTGAGGACGATCCACATGAGGATAATTGCGTTTACATGGCTGCCCTAACCCTCCTCGCCAAAACAAAGGTAGAACTATGAAATCACCTATAATAGACGAATACAAATGCGGTTGCACTATCGCTGGGGACAAGCTAGGAATAATCACCTGGGATAAATGCGCAATCCACTCCAAGGCTCCTGCGATGTATGAAGCACTGAAAAAACTTAAATCACAAACTGAATGGGCACTTAATGATCCTGGCG
>DAOUDJ010000268.1:0-9387 GCA_034430795.1 Anaerolineales bacterium
TGTACTCAGGTCTCGCGCGCCAAAAACGCCACGCAGTGCGATATCCAAAGCCAACCCTAAAACCAATCCATAAACCCATCGCGGCGCAGCGCTGTCTCCTTGCATCCTTACGTGTCCCATAAAGATGGATAGGAAGTTCAGAAATAGCCCCATACCTGCGATGCTCAATCCTAAATCCAATGCAGGATTTAAGCTCAACTGCTCAATCAGCCGCAGGACTGCCACGCCCCCTGCGGTGATCCAAAGAGCGTTTCGCGATCCTACCAACCGGCGGAGTGCAGCGGCCAGAAAACCGAGCAAAAAGGTGCCGAAGGCATACGGGATCAGACTGAGTGTTGAGATGCCTACCGTATCACGCAGGTACCATGCAAGGCTGGAAATGAATACCCTCAGCAATTGCATGCTAAGTGTGAAAACCAGTGCCGGAAGTAGATATTCGAGAGTACTAGAGAAAATGGAAGATCGTACCTTTGAGTTCATAGTAGTTCCTCCTCACTTTGGTGCACATAAAGGCGGGCTGACAACCTTATGGAGATCATCAGACGACCCGGGCTGCGTTCTTTTAGGAGCATGAGATAGGTACGATTACAGTCTGCTTAAAAACTGAGGTGAGAGGGATAACCTTACGCTCCTAAAGGTGGAAGATTTGATAACCAGTCAATTAATAACTATTCTCATCAGTTTTATAGAATATGCAATCGCGATTGACCGACACATGTCGGAGAACACGCAGAGGCAGTCATAGGCAATTGCGTGCCCCAAAAAGTTTTTCCTCGAAGTTTCTGATTAATTCCTTAATCACCCCCAACCGAAGGGGGGGCCGATTGAGCCGCTGAGGCACTGAATAAAACTGATTTCACTGACCTCTCGATCAGAGATATCAGTTATCTTTCAGCGCTCACATCTATGACAAAGAAATGCTGATCGGATTTTTTCCTATGAAGCGCATCCCGAGCGGATTGGACAGAGCCCGGCTTTGGAACTTGGCCGTATACGGATTGCACTGCTAACCATTCGGAAGGGGGTGCGGGGGATAATGAAATAGGTTCCCTGCACCCCCCTTTTTGTCCTCTCGCGGAACACCCTTGTAGCGTAGCGGAAAGGACAAGACGGGGGGACTGTGGGGGATTTTTCATCCCGAGCTCGTCGAGGAACCAATCCCCTCGCTTTGCACTCAGAGCGGAGCGTGGAGCACACCCCTGGATGTGCAATCATCCCCAGCATCATGCTTCCTTAACACCTTGTCGTTCACTAGATAAAGCGCAGCGTTGAGCATGCACCCTGGATCTCCTCTACTTCAGTTCGGGGGTACTGCGCGGGAGAGAAGGGTAGCACGTGAGGAAGACGCACGGCTGCTTCAACCTGAGATGTCGGCATAAGGACTGGAAAAATTTAATCACCGATTGCACCGCGGCTATTAAGGAGCCGCGGTGCTTTTTTTGCCCATCCTCGTGTGGGGCTATTTCAGTATTTTCTGGGATGCTGCCTGCTGGATGTATTAATGTGGACGCGTGAGTGGCTGCTAGGTCTTCGCCAATCGCGAATCGATATTGTATGAGATGGGCTCACAAATCTCGATCTCAAAGAAATCGGGGTGCTGCGGGTTAAGAAGGCAATTTCGCTCAACAGTAACAATGGTGTTAGGAACGCTTAGCACCGCCGAATGGGCCTCTACTGCCCACCGGTCACCGATAGCCATTAATTCCATGGACTCGGTTTGTGCTCGCCATTCGTGGGGAAGTTCGTTCTCTTCGATGATAACGACCAGGTCTTCTTCAAACTTTACCTGAACCATGACGTAATGCGGGAGAAGAGGTCTTGTATCAAAATGGGCCAATATCTCTAGTATGGCCAGTGATGCATTTTCCGCGGTATACACAACAGGAATACCCGGGCTGTTCCATCGGCCCCCAAAGATTCTAGCTCCTTCCCCGCTAAACGCCTCGCTGGCGTGCTTGCGCTTCACGATTCGCCAGGAGCTTAGAGTCACGAAAAGACCCCATATTCCAAACGTCCGATTAAATTTTCTACCTCCCTAGCCCCAATTTCCGTCTTAGTCATGCCGAGTGGTGTTTTTCCATTTAGGGCGCGATTCGGAGCTCGAAGCCAAATTACTGCACCGGCCTGATCCCCCTCAAAAAGCTCGACTGCCGTGTCTAACACACGAGAAAACCGAAGAATACGCTCGGACTCATCAGGCGGAAAGCGGCCAGACTTCTTGCGCCGCGTGAGTGTTCGCCGCGGGATTTGCAGGAGATCGCCGAGCTCCATCATCGAGGCGGATAGTAAATCAAGCAGCTTCTCAAATGTCTTGTACGAGAATCCGCCCTCAACCTTCTGGATGAGATCTTCATTGCTATTGGCTTTCACGCCGATCCAGGAAGCGTAAGGGACAGCTAGCGATTCGTTTAAGCTCTTTTGTTTTTTGCCCTTCCTAGGAATTGGATATGCGCTTTCCATAGCATATCTCCTTTCAAATACATGTATGGCCATTTTGCTATATTATACTAGCCTTATGGCCCCTTTTCAAGTCGAGCATTATTTACCAAGGGGGAGGGATCTTCTAGGCATGACCGAGAAGTTACCGATGAAGGTTATTCCGACACCTGGGCCACATCGCGAGATTTCGGCCTGCTCCTCTCGCGAAAAATACCAGCCACGCCGAGCAACACCAACGCCGCTCCAGCCAGCGTGGTGATATGGAGCGGTTCGCTTAAAATCACATAACCTAGAATCACAGCGATCACCGGATTCACATAGGCGTAAGTCATGGCCACACTCATCGGCAGGAGCTGCAGAATACGCACGTAGGCTGTAAATGCGATCACTGAACCGAAGATGATCAGGTATCCCCAAGCCAGCCAGGCGTCGGTCGTCGGCGTCGGTCTTGGCTCCCCCGTCAGCAGAACAAGAACCGCGAATCCCAGCCCACCGAAGATCTGCTGATATCCTGCGCTCACTTCGACGCTCAGCGAGACCGGCCTCCGGCTTTGCAGCAGCGATCCCAGCGTCCAACTGATCGACGCCAGAACCAATGCCAGCAGGGAGGCAATATCTCCCACATCGCCGGATTGCAGAGTTCTCGCCGAGAGTAGGGCTGTGCCAGCAAATCCAACGATCAAAGAGAGCACCAATCCGAGGGATGGTTTTTTCCGATCCAGGATGGACTCCAGAAGAACCATCCACAGCGGGATAGTGGCAATCACCAGCGCGGCCATGGAAGAATCCATCCTCTGCTCCGCCCAATTCACCATCCCGTTTCCCCCGGTCCAAAGCAAGACACCTGAGCCCGCCAGCACTGCGAGTTCCTTGCGAGTAGGGCGCATGGGCGAACGCCGTAAAGCAGACACAAGCAGCATCAAGATTCCGGCGATGAATATGCGCACCATGCCGAGCGTAAAAGGAGGGATCCCTGCTCCGGGTCGTACGGCAACCCGAATGGCCAGGTAGGTGCTGCCCCAAACCAAATAGACGATGAAGAGATTGATAATCCCCCGCATCTCAATCGACCGTTCTCCCGGTGATGATGTCATAAGTTCGATCTTGTGTTATTCGTCATAATGCCCTCTGGAGATGATGAGTAGGATTCTCACACTTGTTCAATACCGACTTCCAGCTCGCTGCGGATGCGGGAGAAAACCGCATCCATCATCTCATCGGTCAGGCGGCCGGTTTGTGTGTTCTGCCGGCTAGGGTGGTAGCAGGCAACCAGCGATGGCGCGGGTGGCGCAAAGTCGTGCCATAAGCCGTGCGCGAATTTTAAGCGCGGGATCTCCAACCCCTGCCCCCGCAATGCCCGTAAATATCCGTCAAATGCAATCTGCCCTAACGTCAGAACCACGCGCACCCGGTGGAGAAGTTCTATCTCGCGCAGGAGGAAAGGCCGGCAATTCTCCAGCTCATCTGCCGTAGGTCGGTTTTTAGGTGGAGCGCAACGCCCAACGGCTGTTAAAAAAGCATCCTGTAATACAAGATCGTCACCGCTCCCTCGCGCCATCGGTTTATTGGCAAAACCGGCGCGATGCATTGCCCCAAATAGCGTGTCACCGGAACTATCGCCGGTGAACATGCGCCCGGTACGATTGGAGCCATGTGCCCCGGGCGCCAGACCGATGATCAGCAACCGCGCTTCATGGTCGCCAAATCCAGGCACCGGCTTCCCCCAATAGTCCCAATCGGAGAACGCTCGCCGTTTTTGCGCCGCGATCTCCTCGCGCCATTCCACTAAGCGAGGGCACTGACGACAGACGATAATATCCCCTTCAAGCTCCGGCCATCGTGAATCGCTGCTTCCACCCACTTTCATTGAAGCGCCCCCTCCAGGCGGAGTAATGCCTCTTTGGTTCGCACGCCGCCGCGTCCAGAATAACCGCCAAGCGAGCCATCTGCTGCAAGCACCCGGTGGCAGGGGATGAGGATCGGGATGGGGTTGCTGCCCAGGGCCTGTCCGACTGCGCGCGCCGCGCCAGGCTTACCAATCCGCCGCGCTAGCTCTCCATAGGTCAGGTACTCCCCGCGCGGGACCTCCTGCACTGTGGTCAGCACACTGCGCTGAAAAGGGGTTAAGGATCGCAAGTCATATGTTAAGGCAAAAACATTCCTGCGCCCTTCAAGATAGTCCAACACCTGGGCGACCACCTCGCGCAGCTTGCTCGGCTCTCGCACCACACCTGCTCTCACCCTGCGCTGCAGCCAAGCCCGGAAGCGCTCCTCCGACTCTTCAAACGAGAGTGCCACGACGCCTTTCTCGGAGAGGCCCACAAAGAACGCCCCGATTGGAGAATCGGGTACGTGATCGTAATACACTACCTCCGCTTGTTCTGCCATCAAGGCGCGATCCAGTTTAATCTGTGCTGCGGCCATGTTCGTTTCGCTCGGGCCAAAAGTATATAGCCTATCCAACGCTTCCGTCAGCGGCTCTGGAGCCCAACGAAGGTCCTCATCCCCCAACCAGGCTGCATCGTACTTGAATGGATTTGGTTTCTCGTTCATTCTGCCTCCTTCGATCGCTCCAAATCTCCTGCTAATCGGACTCTCAGCTTCTTCAAAGCCTGGTAGACGTGCGCCCGGGCTGTCGCCGGAGAACATTCCAGGGCAACCGCAATGTCTTTATAGTCCACATCCTGATACTTGCGCATCAGCAACGCCGCACGTTGCTGATGCGGCAGGGCTTCGACTGCTTGCAGCACTACTTTCAGATCATCGCTAAAGATGACGGAGTCAAGAAGTGTGCGCTGCTCAGGCGCCACCGGGTTTTGGAGTTCTCGGGTCATCTCCCGCTGCCATTGAGATTGCGCCGTCCGGGCCACATTGGTGGCAATCTTGTAGAGCCAGGCGCGGTACGTGGAGTCCGGGGCCGTGCGTTCGTAGGTTCGAAACGCTCGCAGGAAGGTCTCTTGCAGGCAATCCTCTATCTGATCGCCGGGGATGAGACGCCATAGGTAGGCGAAAATCTTATCCCGATGCATTTCAACGATCGTTTCGAAAGGTTGCTGCGGCAATGGTTATGCTTCCTTTGCGATATTCCTCTACTCATATAACTGCCCGGATCACGATTCGTGAAACGAACGGGGACGCCGAATTGCGCGCCCCTGTCGACGATTCTTATTGTTCGCGTGAAACTTAGCGGTTCATTTCCCAGACGAGCCGCAACCCATCCAGCGTCAACCAGGGGGCAAGAATTTCAATCGCTTTGGTCTCCTCAGCGATGATCGAAGCCAACCCACCGGTCCCAATGACTTTCATCTCCTGCCCCAATTCTGCCCGAAAACGTTCGACCATCCCCTCTACCAAGCTGACATAGCCATACAGGAGACCGGATTGGATGGCATGCACTGTATTCCGGCCGATGACAGATGGCGGCCGGCTGATATCGACTCGCGGCAGCTTTGCTGTCTGTTGAAACAAGGCATCTGCGGCGATACCCATCCCGGGCGCGATCGCGCCGCCCAGGTATTCCCCCTCAGCGGAGATTGCATCAAACGTGGTCGCCGTTCCGAAATCCACGACACAGGCGGGACCGCCATGGAAATGAATCACCGCAACCGCATCCACAACCCGATCGGCCCCGAGCGCATTCTTGGGATCTTCATATCGAATCTGCAGCCCGGTCTTTACGCCTGCATCGACAACGAAAGGATCAATGTCAAGATAACTCCGACTCGCTTGTTGGAAATTGCTTGTAAGTGGTGGAACAACAGAGGCCAATGCAACCGCTTGAAGGTCAGCCCCTTTCCATCCCGCATGCTCCAAAAGACTAAGCATCTGAAGCCCGTATTCGTCTGGCATCCGATCATGCCTGGTCGCCAGACGCCACGCTCGCAAGAGCTCGGAATCTCGGTATAAACCTAGCGTGATATTGGTGTTCCCTATGTCTATTGTCAGCAACATTTCGGTACCCTCTCACTATCCGGTGTTGTCAATCCTATTTCCACCATCGGTGTTTCAATCTCACCGCTCAAAAGCACTTGGCGCCGAAACTTCACGCGTTTAGAGCCAGGCAGGCCAATGCCTCAATCGACCCCCAGCATCCTATTGTCGATCAAGCGCGTCTCCCCCATATAAACTGCCATTGAGAGCAGTGCATGCTGAATCTCTCCCTGCGCTTCTTCGAGCGTGTCCGGGTCCGCAACGGAAACGTACTGGGCACGCGCCAGCGGCTCATCTTGAATAACCGCGAGCATGCTCCCGCGAAGAACTTCGGCATCCCTTTCCCCATTATGGAAGCGCTCGGCCGCGTCCCCAAGCGCATGGTGCAGAACGATCGCCGCCCTTCGCTGCTCCGGGTTCAAATAAACATTCCGGCTGGACATCGCCAGACCATCCTCTTCGCGCACGATCGGACAGACTACAATCTCAATCGGAAACAGCAAGTCCTTAACCATGCGCCGGATGACGAGCGCTTGTTGGGCGTCCTTCTGTCCGAAATAAGCTCTGTCTGGATGGAAGGCGTTGAATAATTTAACTACGACTGTCGTTACCCCACGAAAGTGACCTGGCCGCTGCCCACCTTCCAAAGGCTTAGTTAACTCCTCGACCACAACCCATGTCTGTGAGTCGGTGGGATAAACATCTTCGATCGTCGGTACCCAGACCAAATCCACCCCCTCCTCCTCCAACAGTCGCAGATCTCGCGGCAGGTCTCGAGGGTAGGCTTCAAGGTCTTCCCCCTCACCGAATTGGGTGGGGTTGACAAAAATGCTCGCTCCGACGCTTTTACATTCTGCCTTTGCCCTTTTTACAAGAGAGAGATGGCCCTCATGTAAAAACCCCATCGTTGGGACCAGCCCCAAAGGTGAGAGGAGATCGCTCTTCGCAGACCGCAATTCATCTACTGTCGAAACGACCTTCATGTGCCCCTTCCTTGTTTTAGTATGACTTTTCCTTGCACCAGGTGCCATAGTGTCCAGTTGATGGGCGTTGAGATGCCTGCGAGTTCCCCCTCACGCACAACCGCCCCGCTGATGGCATCGATCTCTGTAGGTGCACCCCGACGAATATCCTGCAACATCGAGGATATATTCTCCCCCGTACTCCGGGCCACATCCATCACCTGGGCGCCGGGATCAGGAAAGGGAAGTTCCACACTCAGAGCGGCAGCCACAGCAGCCGTTTCTTCCGCTGCGCCCACCATCACCTCCATGATAGAAGATACCGCGAGCAGCGCACCATTCGGCACTTCCAGCAACGCTGTGAGCGGGTTGATCGCAGCGTTAATCACTAATTTGCCCCACAGTAATCCCTGTACATCTTCGACCGGATCCATTTCAAATCCAGCTTTGGTCAACAATTCCACCAGGGGGGTCATGCTGAGATGCGGTCGGAAATGGATCGGCCCTTCGCCGCCGGATCGTACGCGGCCCGGTTCGAGAATGGTGGCCCCTGTTGTCGTAACACCCAACCCGACGCGCTCTACACCCAAAGCCTCCTCCAATATCTCTCGATTCCCAAGGCCGTTCTGCAGCGTTAGCGCGATCCCCTGCGGATGAAGGCACTCCGCTAATTGGTCAGCCGCTCGCCGTGTCTGCCACGCCTTCACCAGTACAATCGCCTTATTCACTCCCGGGCATGCCTCTGGGGACCTCGCCACACGCACACCGAACGACTCTTCCCGTTCGTCGGTTTCTACCAATCGCACGCCTTGTGTTTCGAGGGCGGTGAGACCGGCCTCCCACGTTCCAAGAAGCGTGACCTCAGCGACTCTGGCGAGCCTTGCCGCAAATAGACTGGCCATGGCGCCAGTTCCCACGATGAGAACCTTTTCACGCTTCATGGCGATATTGTCCCGGTTGCACGTAAGCCTTATGATTCATTGGATGTTGCCATCAAATGGTCGAAACCTGCCAAAACCTTTTGGATAACGTGCCCCTGTCATCCTTCAGTTCCAAGTTCTCGCAAGAGAACCTCCCACGCCTCATCCGACATCGAAAAGCCGTGTCGCTGTGCAGGGAACTCTCTCGTTTCGACGTCCTGGATATAGGCTTCAAAAGCCCTGATCATCTCGAGATGGAGATCGGCGTACTTCTTCACAAAACGGGGCGTGAAACGATCGAACAAGCCCAGTAGATCGTGCGTTACGAGGACCTGTCCATCGCAGTCCGGCCCAGCCCCGATGCCAATCGTCGGGATCACAAGCCGCTGGGAGACAAGTTTCGCCAGACGAGCGGGTATCGATTCGAGAACGAGCGAAAAGCAACCCGCATCTTGCAGAATTTGTGAATCTTCGAATAACCGCTGAGCGTCTTCCGCCGACTTGCCCTGGGCGCGGAATCCCCCCAATTGGTGTACGGACTGGGGCGTGAGTCCCAGATGACCCATGACCGGGATTCCGGCCCCTACAATCGCCTTTATGGTCTCGCTGCGATCTCTTCCGCCCTCCAGCTTGACCGCGTCCATACCCCCTTTTTGCAGAAATCGCCCGGCGTTGCGAATAGCATCATCGATACTGATTTGGTAGGACATAAAGGGCATGTCGCCGATTAGGAGAGCGAATTTTGCCCCGCGCGAGACCGCCTTGCAGTGGTGGATCATGTCATCCATCGTCACCGGCAAGGTGTTCTCATAACCCAATACGACCATCCCGAGCGAGTCACCAACCAGAATCGAGTCAATCCGCGTTCGATCGATCACTGCTGCAGTCCCATAATCATAGGCTGTCAGCATCGTAATCGGCTCACCGCGTGCCTTCTTTTCGCGGAAAGACAGAGTGGTTGTTTTCTTTCGATTTGAATGGGGAGGTTGTGTTGACATGGCTATCTCCTGCCAGAGTGAGACGCCTTGCAGCCTAAAAAAAGACCCGCCCAGGCCGTTGGGGCGGGACAGTTAAATTGGTGGCGCCCAGCCGTCTCGGTCGTGGCCCGATCCAAGCGGCGACAAGATTATAGCATG